>NZ_JBHFJH010000010.1:11200-229635 GCF_057334655.1 Paenibacillus sp. AGC31 | reverse complement strand
TAATTGGCGGCCGCTGATCCGCTCAGCCAGCAGGGCCGCGTCCCGCTCCAGCTGAGCCCACTGCCCGGCGGGATACGGCTCGGGCATCCCGTCTACCCGATTGCCACGCACAGCGGCACTTCCCGCTTTGCCCGCTATACCTTTTCTGGCCTCTGCTTCCCCCGAGGCCAATTCATACACATCCAGCTTCCTCGAAAGATAGCTTTGCCATTCGCGCTCACCCCACTGATCCATGCGCCGCTCCATCTCAAAATGTTCAACCAACCAGGATGCCTGACTCAACGGCAACGCCGGATCTAACAGCAGCCAGCGCAGCACATGTCGCCCACTTCCTCCCTCTAGCCACCAAGCCACATCCACTCGAACATTGAGGGACAAGATCATACTCCACCCTTCCTCTACACGGCATACATATAAGGCAACTTTCATTTACTCTCCTCCCCCATGGTACTGTCTCCTGAACGCAAAAAAGCACATGCCAACCCGGCAGTTCGCCGGAGCATGTGCTTCATGTCCATATTCCATCTTCGTATGATTAATCTACTTATCACTATACCAATTGAACCTTTACATCACAACATTAGTTACACAACATGAGTCCATCATACAATTCTGCTAATAACCAGAATCTTTCTTTAAAATTGCGAAACTTTTTCCAATCTGAATCGTCTATACTTTTAAATTAAGAGTTCTGACTTCGAAAAGTTTATTTTAGTGTTCAAGAACTCCTCATACCCAGACAATAACCATAGATTGCATAAAAACCCATTTTTAATTTAAAAGCAGACTTGGCTACAATTACAAAAAAAGACTACAGCTTCTGCTGTAATCTTTTCACTGTAGATCTGCGAAATGATAATCCCATTTCCCGTTCACATGCTGATTTATTGCTCTGACTCACGCAAATCAATCAGGCGAAACGTGTGATCGGTCTGTGCTACCCGTTCAATATCAGCAGGGACAGCAGGCAGATAAGATGTCTCCATGCCTTGCCTTTGCATAAGCTTTTCAATAATCGTAATCGTTTCCGCTTCTGTACGATCAGCAACAACGGTTAATCTGAAGCTCTTACCACGATATAACAATTCCCGGCAAAGTTCTCTTACAATGCCTTCGATCCGCCCTGCCTGATTGGAAGGGATGAGCAGGATCTGCTCGAAACCTTCAGATTCCGGACGGGAAAGATGGCGCTGGTGCATGGCATGAACGGCCATTGCCGCCAGGAAGTATATGAGCAGAATCATAGTCAGATGAGCAACCATGGCAACTGCACCTCCTCGGAAGGTCATGCTCACCCATGGCGAACATCCCTGTATACAACAAGTATATGCTGTACTTCCTGAAGGGTTACACTTGCATTTCCTATCGCTCATATTCCACTCTGATCGACACCGGACGAAGAAAGACAGGCCAGGTCATTCATTCACGCCTAAGCTTGAACATATGTTCCGCACAACCTTACACTTTGCTCATTTGCAGTGATAAAGTCCATTAACCCGCAGACCAATCCAACATTCTGGAAAGGGCGCGAGTGAACACCAATCTATACTTCGTCTAGGTTGAATCAACCAATGGACTGACTTACCGTAAGAATACCGCTTTACGAAAAACATAAGGTATTAGAGCGTAACCCAACCATATTTAATCGAATTGATAACGGCTTGTGTACGGTCATCCACTTCCATCTTCTGCAGAATACTGCTGACATGGTTTTTTACTGTTTTTTCACTGATGAACAGGAATTCACCAATCATTTTATTGCTCTTACCTTCTGCCATCAAGCGAAGTACTTCAGCCTCACGACGTGTGAGCGGGTTATTGTCGCCAGCGACAAATTTAACGCCTGCTTCCTTCGAAGCTCCTTCACTCATTGCCCCTGTTTCATTAAGATACGTCATACGACGCAGCTGCATGATCAGTTTGCCGGTTACTTTCGGATGAATAAACGCATGTCCTTCATGCACGGAACGAATCGCATTGATCAGAGACTCGGCCTCCATATCCTTCAGCAAGTACCCGTTAGCCCCTTTACGAAGCGTCTCAAATACATAACTTTCATCATCATGAATGGACAAGATAATCACTTTGACATCAGGGAACAGCTCACGCAATTTCTCCGTTGCCTCAACCCCATTTTCGATCGGCATGTTAATATCCATCAATACGATATCAGGTTTATCCTGATTGCAGAATTCGAGCACTTGTATACCATCGCCGCATTCGCCGATGACCTCAATGTCGTCCTCCATATTTAAAATGCGTTTCAGTCCCTCACGGAACAGCTGATGATCATCAGCCAAAAGAACTTTAATCGATGCTTTACCAGTATCACGGTTTTCCATCATCCTGCTACTCCTTTCCCTTATCCACGTTTGTCGGGATATGAATCACTATTTTGGTTCCTTGATTTTCTCCGGATTCAATCTCTATTCTTCCTTCTAACAGTTCAACCCGTTCTCTCATCCCAATCAGACCGAAGTGGGTATGATCCTTGCTTTTCTTGGCAAGAAGCTCCGGTTTGAACCCAAGCCCATTGTCCTGAACGACAATTTTGACGAGCTGAGCCTGGTATGTAATCTCCACCACAACATATGTGGGATAAGCATGCTTTGCAGCATTCGACAGACCTTCCTGTACGAGGCGGTAGATCGCAGCCTCCATCGCGGAAGATAAACGGTGTTCTTTACCTCTTGTTTCAAAAAGCGACCGGATTTTCGTTTTTACCTCAAAATCCTGCACGTACTTCCGAAGCGTTGGAATCAGTCCCAGATCATCCAGTGCCATAGGACGCAGATTGAAAATAACTTTTCTCATTTCTTCAAGACTGGAACGAACCTGGCCTTTCAAATCTACTATTTCGGCCTGGACCATCTTAAAATCCTGCTTAATGAGCATTCTTTCTACAATTTCCGTCCTAAGCACTAGATTGGCGAGCATCTGGGCAGGCCCGTCATGAATTTCACGAGCAATACGTTTCCGCTCTTCTTCCTGGGCCAAAATTATTTTCAAACCAATCATTTGTCGATTTTTGGCAGATTCGATGATCCGGGTCACTTGACCCAGTTCACCTGACAGGTATTCGAGTACAACACCCATCTGCGAACCGATGGTCTCGGCACGCTCCACAGAAGCTTCCACATTTTTGGCACGCTTCTGCAGATCATCCCGACGGGCCTTCAGATACATTTCCTTCTCACGATAAATCATCAGATCCAGCTGCAGCTGTGTTGCTTTCTCATACGCCTGCTTGATATCATGCTCGGAATAACGGACAAAGTCGCGGCTAACCTCAGTCAGCCGGATCCGGGAACGGCGGTAGTTCAGCTCCAATTGATCTACTTTCTCGATCGTTTCCGCCGTTTCCTTCAGCACCGACTTTAACTCCTCGTTGAGTGTTTTCAGCTCATCGCGAGTTGCGTCCATAATTTCGAACATTTGATATTTGCTGTTTTCCATGACTTGTATGGCGTTTTTAATGACGCGGTCTATGGCATCGGCTTGTAAATCCACGTTTGTTCGACTCCATTTCTATCGTTTCCGGTATATATCATACCATATCACGATGAGATGGTAACGGTCTTCGTTTTCTGTTCCCATTTTACAGTCAGACCAAGTTGCTCGGAAACGAGTCTAAGTGGGACTAAAGTCCTGCCACCCGTTACGTATGGTGCAACAGTTGCGCTCTGTCTTTTACCATTCAGAATGAATTCTTTCTGCCCTACAACCAGATCAATCAGCTTGCCACCACGTAATACCGTGATTCGCTGATTTTTGCTATCCCAGCTTGCCTGACCACCAAAAGCGTCCAAAACATGTTTGATTGGCACATACGTTGTACCATTTTTCAGGACTGGTGCTGCATCAATCGCTTTTTTCGTTCCGTTCACCGTCATCGATTTCTGTCCAAGCACAAGCGAAGCTGTACCCGTAGGCAATCCTACTTCACTGGACTTGGAAGGCATCGTGAATGCGATATTGTCAAAAGCAACCGTGCCTGATTTCGCACGCTCATCCTGACCTTCTTCCACGTTCACTACATAGACCCGCTTCAGCTTCGCCGGATAGGCGATGTTCAGTCCGTTTAGGTCCACGCTCAGCTTCTTCCACCCGTTCCAGTCAATTGCCTTGGCGAGATCGGCATATACCGTTTTGCCATTGGCATCTGTGAATTCGGCACGTAGCCAGTTCAGACTTTTATCTCCCATAACATCCATTGACATCGATGTAGCTGCAGCAGATACCTCTCTACCGGTAGAGCCATTCAGTTGTGCATAAGCGTACATTTTGCCTGTTCCAGCAGTCATATCATAACCGAGTTGCAGTACATTGGAGCCGGCTTTCTCATCTGTTCCTACTGTAACGGTTGCCGTACCAGTTACACCCGCTGCATTCGTCGTGAAGTTGATCGGATAATTCACATTCTCGAAGTTCTCCCAGATCGTTTCGCTGGCAGATGCCGAGAGTACTACGACTGTGCTGTAACCATCATAGCGACCAATGGCATATCCCACTTGTGCACCAGAATTGACTGAAGATACCGTTAATTGGTCAGCAGTCACTTTACCTTTGAACCCGATAAATTCCCATGTCAGCGAGTCTGCCGGAACCGTAACACTTTGTCCACTCTTCGTTGTTGCCGTTACAGGAATGGACATCGTTGTGCCTGCATTGAGCGAACCGAGACCCGATCCTGCTGTCAGGGAAGCCAATTCACTTCCACCCAATACCGATACTTTAATAGAAGATGAAGCTCCATTGCTCGTTGCCGTCAGCGTTGCTGTACCTGGCTTCACGCCTTTGATCGTGCCGTTGCTGACACTCACGATGCTGTTGTTGCTGGACTTCCAGGACATGCTGATATCGCCTGTTGCAATCGGGTTGTAGTAGGTGTCATATCCTTTGGCTGTGTACTTGCCCTCTTGCCCCACCAGCAACGTTTGACTGCCACTCACGGCAAAGCCCTTCAGTTTACCTACAGGAGCCGTAGAGAACACACCTAGTGTGTTTACAACCTGACGTTGCTCGGTGCCATACTCTGTGTTGAACGTCAGACCAGCGGTTTGCTCACCCAACGGACGTGTTACCATTGTTGTGGAGCCGCCTCCATCCAGGTTCATGCCTTTCCAGACACCCACACTGGTCATAAAGGATTGCAGTTCCGTCAGCGACATCCCGCTGCTGTTACTGTTTTTCTCCGCTGCGATGATGTAGACATACCGACCATCCTGGGAGTACCCTACTGCCGTTCTTGCACGAATGCCACCAATGCCGGAAGATGCGATATCACGGGAAAAGGAAGCTGCCTTGCCACCGTTTACCAAAATGGTGTGACCGCCAATCATCATCTCCAGGTTACTGGGATCGACCGATTGCCCAGTTGTTTTAGCTTTCAGTTTGTAATCCGCATCCAAGGTTTGGCCAACGGATAGATGGCTCATGATCCATGTCGCCGCTGTTCCATGCGCACGCAAAATGTACCCATCCTTCGGCACCGTCATGTTTAGCGCTTTTTTATCCGAGATTTGGGTGATTACTCCGTTCTGCACGAGAACCTCTGTTGGAGTTGTGGAAGGATCATTTGGACGTTTGGAGGAGGTCCATGCCGGTGTATAAATATACATCGAGTTGGCATGACTATACTTCACCGCACCCGACTCTACCGTATAATCCTCTTTATTTATCCCACGCAAAGCGAAGGTTGAACCATCCTGCGCCTTCACTGTTCCGTCAAAGGAATACTCATCGATCATCGGTTTTCCATCTTTGGTCACCGTGAGGGCATACATACCCGACAGCTCAGAAGGTGTGGAGACCAGTACGCCATCGGAGACCTGTCCACCAATAGGGGCGAGCTCTCCGGATACATTGAAGTAATCGCCATTCACAGCGGCTACTGCACCATTTTCCTTAGCCATGGCACCTGTGCTCTGTTTGCTGTTTAGATTACCGCCCTTGCCTGTCATCACATCCAGCTTCACATAGGGGTTCTGCAAATCCACCTGGATTACATCCGCCAGTACGTTGACCTTGGAACCGGAACGTGTTGTTGTATATCTGTATTTCATGAGCTTCGCACCCGAAGTCAGAATTTCTTCACTCAACTTGCTTGTATTCGTAGATGCTGCAGCGGCCACCGATTGCCACGAAGTGCCTGACCACATCTGCCCGCCTGCGCTCATCACCGGTGCAATCCAGATCACACCCGCCAGCGTCACAATCGCCCATTTCTTCACCTTACTGCCCTTAACGTCTTCCAGCTGTTTCTCATGTTTCCCCAGCATGTCTGAAACGTCTCTCCCATCTTGTATATCAATCTTAGACATCACGAACACTGCCAAGTAGGCAGCCGATAGCGAGATCTCTAGTATACTCTTCTATTAATAGACTGCTTTTTGTGGAAAAAGTTACGCCCTCAGCCAAGATTGAGGTATATATTGGTTAATCAATTCCATACGATTCTGCTATGTAGTTAAACTAATCAAAAAATAGACTTCTGTTGTGCACGAGTAAGCACAACAGAAGTCCATTTATGATTCATATATTTCCTTCCCAAGGATTGGATGAAGAGTCTTGATAAACGAATGATAATTTTCGAAGTCGTTCATATAATACTTTTTTGAGTATCTTAGTAATGTTCAAAAAAAGTCATCCTTTCTATAAAACTTCAGCTCTCTTTAGTCCTTTATCTAATTATATAAAAAGAACACCTCAAGAAATGAGCTTCCTTGAAGTGTTCCTATTAATTTATAGATATCCTAATTTGTCCAGTACCCGTTTCAACATCACTGCTGCCTGAGCGCGAGTCGCGTTCCCTTGGGGTTCGAATGTTCTCGCTGTCATGCCTTGAATGATCCCCTCCTCCACCGCTTTGGCAACAGAATCCTTGGACTGGATTTTGTTGCTGTCCTTGAACTTGGATAGAGTGCTAGCAGCCGAAGATTGAAGAGAGACTGTTTTCCCACCGTAGTTCATCGCACGTACCATCATAAGTGCCATCTGCTCACGCGTAATGGGACGATCCGGCTTAAACGTACCATCGGTATTCCCCGTAATGATCCCCGCTTCAGCTGCAGCACCGATATAGGCACTTGTTACACTACCGCTACGAACATCCTGGAAACGACTTGCTGCAGTAGGTTCTCCATTCAGTCCTAGACCTCTAGCGACCAATTCAGCAAATTCCGCACGTGTAATGTTCTCATTCGGTCGGTAGAAGGAACCACCTGGTGTGTTAATTATCCATTTGGCAGAGAGCTCCTTAATGACCTCACTAGCCCAGTGTGACGCCGTATCCGGATAACTAACGATGTTGTTAACAGGGACTACCGACTGATTGCCATTCAGCTGTCCTTGAACAACTACACCACCTGTCGTATTTTTAAAGGAACTAGGTACATTGGATAACCTAAATGTAACTGGATCGATATACGTAAATCCGGATGTTACACTTGGGGTATTGGCAGCCAATTGCATGGCCAGTTGGCTTTTGACATTCTGATCTACACGTTGATCGTTTGTTCCATTACCGGTATACAAATATACGTCCGTATAGTTGCCAAGCTTCTGCGCTCCTGCACCTGCAATCAAGCCTTCCATCGTTCCCGATGAAGACACAGGTACCGTCTCTAACTGAACGTATAAGGATGGGACCGCTGCTCCTGTCGTAGTACTTGTGTTTGATGTTCCTACACTCCGACTCATAGCCGCCATATCTAAATTAGACAGTGGCACCGTCCAGAGAAGATCGCCATATTTCACACCAATAGTGCCAGTGCGATAACTTGCAGCAATCTGAGTCAGTGCATTTAATGGGAATCCAACATACGCAGCCGATTCACTGTCCGGAATCTCAAATACCACCGGCTGAGTCAATTTCCCGTTTGCTCCAGCGTATTCAAAGGACTGAATCAACTTGGTTGCATCCACGTTGAATTGACGAGTCGGGCGATTATAGTGGGACATCGCAGATACAGCAGAAGCCGTAGTGTTATTCATCACAAGTAAAGACTGACCATAGCTCGATGCATCCAATTCTGCCAACCAGGAAGGACGGTTTCCCGACTGATTATTGTTCGAACTATTATTCGTCTGTTGTAACGTAAGTGGGCCAAATGCTGTTATCGTGACATTCGACGCATCCCGCAACGGCAAAGCCCCAGGTACATAACTCACCGTTCCCGTCTGAGTAGCTGTCGATGTTACTGCTGAAGTATCCACTTTCAACGTCACCACAGAGCCAGAAGCTGAAGCAGACAATACAGTTGTGGTTGAATTACCAATCACTACACTGAACTGAGATGCTGTTAGTGCAGCCTGGGACTGGATTGAATCACGAAAATTAATCTGAACCGTGTCTCCCTGAAGCGTAGCCGAAAGAATTTTGCCATTTCCATATGTGTACGTTACTGGAGTCAGATTGAGATATCCTGCTGGGTTATTGTTCAGATCCGTTAATCGCAATGCTCCAGGTACATATGATAGCGATATATTTTGTGTATCCTTCACCGCTGAAGCCAGCGTTAACGTAACCAGATCATTTTCGATCTCGGAATCATTAACGAAGACTGGCTTACCATCGACCAGAACAGAATATTGGCTATTGAGCGGTTTATTCGTCGTGTTCAGTGGTTCATTGTAACGCATCCATAACTTGTTACCACTCACCTCAGCACTCTTAAACTCAGGTGGTTTGGTATCAATTGAATTGCGGACATAGAAGCCGCTGAATCCAGCAAGGGCCTGTCCACGTGTATCTTTTACAGGCCATGAACCTGGCGTGTATGCAACCTGAACGACTTCACCATCCGTAATGGATCGACTAAGATTCAACGTCACCACAGAGCTGCCATTGATCGATATGCTATTGATGCCTACAGCCGACTGATCCGCAGTTACACTGAATTGTCTTGCTGCATCACTTGAAGTGATATATACCGTCTCAGGGTAGTACAACGTCATTGTACTGTAATACACGTTACCTTCTCGCGGCTTGGACATGACAGAATCTAAACCGTTCTCCACATCTCTTGCGCCAAAAGCAGCCGCAGCATTGGAAGATTGATCTGTAAGACGATTACCTGTAGTACCGGGTGCATATGCGATCCGCACAACTTGCCCTACCGCTACACCCGTATCCAAGACAACATATACACTGTCACCTGAGATATAACTGGAACTAACGTTTCGATTCTCTCCATTCACGGTAACGGTATAACTGCTGCTCAGTGGGCTGATGCTACTAAGCCACTTGTCGTACGTTAGACGAATCGTGTTGTTACTATGCATCTTGGCACTCTTAATTACAGGTAATGTTGTATCTCTGCTTAAGGTTTTGAAAGCCCATGATGTAGATCCATTCAAACCTGCGAATGTATTACCTGCTTGATCACGAAACATATTGGCAGGAATATCGACAACATAGTTCATATTATTCTCTAATGTGCTTGTTGGCGTAATAATCAGTTGTCTGTTGTTCGAACTAAAAGTTGTCCTCGAATCAACCGTTGCTCCATTCGCTTTCTTGAGAATGGCTTGACCTGGGAAGCTACGGTCCAGTTCCTTGTTGAACGTCACTGTTAGGTTGCCCGACAAAGGCGCATTCGTGGTGCCATTGGTAGGAGACAAGGTGGACACCGTTAGGGAAGTTGGGTCCGACTGCACATTGAATCCCCAATCCATGCCGCTGATTCCACGGATGTCATTCCCCTGCTGATCTCGTAAAAAACCTTCAGGTATCACGATATAATATGTACTATTGTTATTGAAATTTTTTACAGGATCAATTGTAATCGTCTTAGTGCCAAGACCAGTAATTCGTGGTGATCCTTTAGACGTGATTGGAATTGCTTCAAATAAAGTTTCTGTTCCGCTCCCTTGATAAATTTGAAGTGTGCCTGCTCCAGCAACAACCGGTAGACTAAACGACACTGTCAAATGATCCGAAGGTTTCACCTGAACAGCTGCGTTCTGGGGTATCTTGCCTGTAACTGCCGGCAAGCCTATATTTTGAGTACTAAACGTCCACGCTTTGTTCAATAATCCTGGAAATAAAGTAAGATTCTCACCATCCATGTAAGCAAATGCATTTGCATCAATTTGAACGTAATATGTTCCACCAGGAAGAATATTTCCTTCTGGGAGTTGGATGCTTACAAATTTCCCTTCAGGTGGTGGTGAAGCTGTATCTTCTCCTGTAGACGGTTCGGTATCGTTCATAGGTACAGAAGGATTCGTGATTGGCCCTAAGCTTTCAATCGTTACCAGTTCACTGGATACGTCTACAGAAACAACCTCTGAATCATCGTTGACACGTTTAATGGATATCTTACTTTCCGGACCGATTACTTTTGAAACCGGTCTCGCAAATTCAATACGTAACGGCAATGATCCATCGACGTTTTTGCCGTTCACCGCAGGAACAGTATTCGTTATTCCATTTGCACTTAATTCATTGGCCGCATATGCTTCCTGCTCGACTCCACTCCAACCCGTAAGCCAACCTTGAGCCGTCAGCATAACAATTAAGATTCCGAGCATGCCTTTTCTTGCAATTCTCTTCAATTCCACTGATCTTCCCCCTTATCTGCATTTCTTCTCCTGTCTGATGTACAGACCTCATTATGTATTTCGGTTGGAGAAGGGATTTCATTTAGTTATTTGGGGATATATTCCATAATTTTTCCTTTGTCCATGACAAGCAGTGAAATCGATGGAAGCACAAAAAAGCCCTTAATTCCTTAACGGAATCAAGGGCTTCATTACTATTGCACCTAACTTACAGACCTGCTTGAGTTTTCAAAAGCTCTACTTTGTCCACTTGTTCCCAAGGTACATCCAGATCTGTACGGCCGAAGTGACCGTAAGCAGCGGTTTGTTTGTAGATTGGGCGACGCAGATCCAGCATACGAATGATGCCAGCCGGACGAAGATCAAAGTTGTTGCGAACAAGCTCAACCAATTTCTCTTCGCTGACTTTGCCAGTTCCGTATGTATCCACGTTGATCGATACCGGGTTGGCTACACCAATCGCGTAAGCGAGCTGGATTTCCACTTTATCTGCAAGACCTGCGGCTACAAGGTTTTTCGCTACGTAACGAGCCGCATATGCTGCAGAGCGGTCTACTTTAGTTGGATCTTTACCAGAGAACGCACCACCGCCGTGACGTGCATAACCGCCGTAGGTATCTACGATGATCTTACGTCCAGTAAGGCCCGCATCTCCCTGAGGTCCGCCAATAACGAAACGTCCTGTTGGGTTGATGAAATATTTAGTCTGCTCATCCAGCAATTCAGCTGGAACGACAGGCAAGATTACATGTTCTTTGATGTCTTTTTGGATCTGCTCAAGTGTAGTCTCTTCAGCGTGCTGAGTAGACACAACGATTGTATCCACACGTACCGGCTTGTCACCGTCGTATTCAATCGTTACTTGAGTTTTACCATCCGGACGAAGATATTCCAATGTACCGTTCTTACGCACTTCCGCCAGACGGCGTGCGATACGGTGGGACAAAGCGATTGGCAAAGGCATGAGTTCTGGTGTTTCGTTCGTTGCAAAACCGAACATCAGACCTTGGTCACCTGCACCAATGTTTTCTGTTTCACGAGCGACTTGTTCCGGGTCACGATTCTCAAGCGCTGCGTTAACGCCTTGGGCAATATCAGCGGACTGCTCATTCAGAGAAGTCAGAACTGCACAAGTGTTATAATCAAAACCGAACTTGGCACGTGTGTAGCCAATATCCTTAATTGTATTACGAACGATGGACGGAATGTCCACGTATTCAGAAGCTGAACTGATTTCACCGATGACAAGCACTAAGCCTGTGGCTACGGAAACTTCGCAAGCTACGCGAGCATTAGGATCGTTCGCCAGGAACGCGTCCAATACGGCGTCTGAGATCTGATCGCAGATTTTATCCGGATGTCCTTCGGTTACAGACTCCGATGTAAATAGATGCCGGCCTTTAACAGACATGAAGTTTCAACCTCCCATAACTAGTAGTATGGCGATTGCCCGAACAAAACATGACAGCGATTCGTTCACTGTACCCTCGAAGCTTTCCAAAATGGAATAAGGACGCAGGGTCCGCAGTACCGAAGATAAGGATTTTTCAGGTAATTGCCTCAAACGAAAATCAACCTTTCCCTAGTGGAAAAGGTTGCATACCTCAAGTGCCATCTTAACGTATTTGTCAAGACGTGTCAAACGAAATGGGGTAAGGAAAATGCCCTATAAGTGCTGTTCTGCCTGGCGAATTAGCCTTTTGGTGATCTCTCCACCAACCGATCCATTCTCGCGGGAAGTCAGATGTCCCCACCCTTTGTATTGCCCATAAGAGTGATCACTCACTTCACCCAGTTCAGATCCAAATTCTGTATCCGCACCAGCTAAACCTCTGCCACCATAACCTACATTGAGACCAAACTCTGCAGCAATCTCATACTTCATTTGATCCAGCATTTGACGACTTTCGGGTACCACCTTGCGATTGCTTCTAGCCATGATTCCTGCACCTCCATTAATTGATTGTCAACAGTTATAGAGTGAGCAGGAACAAGGTTGGCTAGCCGTATTAATGTTTGTTAGAACTGGGTAATCTGAGCAAATGAAATGCATGACTAATGAATAATTCCTTTAACAGCTACAAAACCTATTTCAGAGTATATCCACCACGTACCATTACGGTTAAGCTGTATTTGTTTCCTTCCAAGACCGTGATCCCCCGTCCGTCCCTTGGAAAAGAGAGCAGGTGATTGGTCGGTGCTGCCTGTCCATTCGTCAGGTCAATCCCGTCCGTCAGATCAGCTACACCATTCGTACCTTCACTGACGATCACAGCTTTGCCGCTACGTACAATGAACTCCGCGCCAGACTTACCGATCAGCTGTTGCCCCGGCTTCACGGTTACGATCTCAACGGCTTCAGAAGCGCCCGAGACCAGTGGAGGAAGAGAAGTGTCTCCACCTGTACTACCTGAGTTCCCGGTTCCCGTAGATCCGGAATTATTACCGGATGAGTTGCCAGAACCCGTGCTAACGCCACCACCCATTGCTTTTTGAATCTGCTGGTCTACATAACTCTTCGTTACAACCGGATCGTCTGCTGTTCCTGGCTGGCTTGTACCTGCACCGATGGCTGTATTGCTGTATACCGACCCAACCCATACGCCAACACCAATGGCAAGCGCGGCGAGGGATACTTTCATATAAGGTTTCATGTGAATCATTTTCCTCCTCTGGTAATCTATTAACTTTAACTATAGAGAAAAAATAGGGATGCGACAAGCAAAACCTCGTTTCCGTTGGGGTGGAAACGAGGTTTTGTGGATAATTATAGTGCTGCCTGTTCTATTTCAAAACCCATCCGATGGGAACGTAGGGAACTCCGGTTCTTCTTTTGGAAGCTTAGAAATGTCGTATCCATAACTTTGCTCTGCAAGACGGATACGTTGTCCTTGAAATTGATCATATACTGTCAAACGATAAGAACCACCACGCAACTTCTCGAAGAAGCTGTCTTCTACGCTCCAGCTCAGTGTCTGGTTGGTTCCCACTTTCAGATCGGTTCCTAAGGTCAGCTCTTTTTCATATGATTTACCTGCTTGATCGGTCATTGTAAGGATTAACTTGTGCTCGTTCTCACCCATCTCAATCTCTTCATTACGGGATAAGCTGTAATTCATCTCGATCTGTACAGACGAGCTGCCTGCCAGATATGCTCTTACACTGTTGGCAGTCCAGGAGTAAGGATAGAGATTAATATTGGTCAGCGTGCCTTGAACACTAATGGAAGTTGGCGGTACTTCGAATGCCAAAGCATTCACATAAGCAGTCGCTTCCCCTTCACCGGTTACAAACTTGCTGTCTGCAATGCCTTCACCCACTATTAGGCGCAGGTCTGAGAAGGTAACGGACTTCGGAATCTTAGCCCAGAACGTAACAATTGACTTCTGACCCGGCCCAGGCAGACGCTCTGCTTGTTTCGCAGTTGCTCTGTAATACTGGCCATCCGATGTTTTGTAGTAACCTACCAGTTTACCGAGACCACTTTGACGCAATGATTTGTTCGTCATTTCGAATTCGGTATATACGATGTCCGATGATGTTCCCGGATAACGAATCGTTCTCCGCACACCCATTTCCGTCTCTTTATCAGCAGTACCCGAAGTGTATGTCTTGCCGCTTCCAACATAAGATAAGGGTGGAATTAATCCGGACGTATTTAACGTGATCCACTCATTCGTCTCTTCTTCACTAACTTTCTCGTTCAAACTTAGTTCCAGACGAGATATACGCAATTCGGAAGGAATCTTGGTTAACAGGTAAGCCTCTGTTGTCATGCCGGCTCCAAGTAACTTTCCACTTTGTGTGTAGATTAGCTTCTTGTCTCCTTCAATCTCAGCAGAATCAATCATAAACATCGCTTCAAGCTCAGGAAGTTGAACTGTTTTGTTACCTGCATTACGAATGGTCACTTTTGCGGCAATAATATCACTATCAAGCCACGGCAACCGCTGTAACGATCCAAAAGACACACCAAATGTACCTTTGTTATTCTTAATGACCGTTTCGGTCGTCAACCCATCTCCGCTGGATACCGATTCAGGAATACCATAGACACCTACAGGATAGGAGAAGACAAATCCATTCGTAGGAGAAGACGTTGTGGATTCTGTGCTTTCATTTTTGTCTACCGGACTCATTACATAAAGCTTGATTTTGCTTGTATTACCATCACCCTGAAGGGTTGTACTGAGCTTAATTGTCTTAATATCGCCTGGGTTCAACTTCAATGTATCCAATGCTTTGGTTTCGATTGGATAGACTGTTCCGTCTGTACTCCGTACCTCAAAGGTATACATCGGCACCTTAATGACTTTCTTGCCTTCATTCTTGAGCTTCATTTGAAGATTAAGGCTATACTCACCATCATCGATTCGGACTTTAGCGGATTCAAGCAATGTGGACAGTCGTTGTCCTTCAACTGAAATCATGTTTGGTTGATTGGCAGCGACTTCTACATTCGTTTTACTAGCCTCTGGCAATTGCAATGCAGCAACAGGCAGAACACTTTTCTCTTCACCCTGTTCCTCTACTAGCAACAGCTCAGACTTTTGCAGCTTCACTGACGTAGGAAGAGATGCGATCAGACTGAGGGCCTTATTAGCTTGAGCCTGGATACTGACACTCGTACTGTCTTTATCCGGAGTTAACGGATAATTGGTACCACTTGGTGTACGCAAGATCCATTTGATATTCGGATTTTCAAGCAATTTATAACTAATATTGTTTAAATTCACGCCAATTTTCACATACTGATTCTTATCTTCACCTGGAAACACTTTAATGCCAGATACTTTCACCTTCACCGCAGAGTCGCTTAGACGAACCGTCTTTGGTTTACCTATAGGTGTAGTAATACTATAGGATGCGGGCACGTTAAACTTACCCAGCGTACGTTCATAGTTAGCCTGACTGAAATCCCATTTCACGATGAGGAAGTTCAGATCACTGAGTTTCACCTCGCGACCCACTTTCATGACATAGGTCAACTCAACTGTTGATCCAGGCGAGACTGTTTTCTTTTCCTGATCTTTTGCGATCAGTTTGGGCGAGAATGATGTTCCACCCTTGGTTTTCACTTTGCTCCAGTAATCGAGCATCATCATTGGGGTGCTGTCATTGTTCTTGTAAGACAATGTATATGTAACCACATTCCCATCGTCCTGCGCCAAGATATTTACATCTGTTAACCTTACCGAACTTCGTGCTGTCACTTTAACAGCCGATAGGTTACCGAGTGTATGTACAACCTTCTGCATTGTTGTCGTTTTCTTCGATGTACTGCTATTTGAATTGGTGGCAGACGTTTTATTGGTTGTGCTCGCTGCCATGGTAATGCCAGCCGTTGAACTGATCAACAAGACACTCGCGAGCAAGCTCACAAACATTTTCTTTTGATTCACTCCCAAACCTCCCATAAGTTGCTTGTTGCTCTTATAGTATAAACGTTTGGAAAGGAGAGAAAGTTACGATGTTGTTGTCTATCAACAATTTAAAAGTTCTCTAAGTTAAATATAATCGAGAGGGAGGACTCTCATTAATTGAGTAGCCTACCTCTCAACTCTCGTACGTAGCATTCGGCATACGGTGATTCACCATTTGAGCGCAATCATCAGTACCTCAAGCGGGTGATTTCCTACTGTTAAACTATTTCAGACTAACCGCCAATTTATTACCCCTGCAAGGCGAAAAAAAAACAGCCTTGCATCTATAAAGATGCAAGGCTGTTTTAGTAAGATATAAATTACAGCTCTTTACCGAATGAGAACTCATCCAATGCATTGCCGTTTGCGTCGTTAATAGCTTTTGCTGCTTTGTTTTTAGCACCGTCGAATTTAACAGTTGCTACTTTTCCATCTGTATTACCAGCTACTGTTGCAGTAACTGTAATTGTTCTTGCATCAGTACCGATAGAAGCACCTGTAACTGTTGTAGTCACGCCGCTACCCGCATCAATGCTGAACAATCCTTGGATGTAAGCCGCACCATAGTTGCCATCTTGAGTAAGAGCTTCAGAAGCGTATACAGTTACTGTAACCGTGTTACCAGTTCTAACGATATCTTTCAAAGTTACCGTTGGAGCAATACCATCTTTTACGGTTGCAGTGAACGCTTGAAGTTTGTTACCGAAGCTATCTTGAGTGCTAGGGTTAGTAGCTTTCAAAGTATAACCAGCAACATCATTAGAGATTGTGTTGTCAGCAAACTTCAGAACTACAGTTTTGTTAGAATCAGCCAACGTGTAGCTTGTTGGACGAACGCCATTCAGATCGAAGTCACTCAAGTTAACGTTGGACAATGCTGTGCTAAACTTAACTTTTACTTCGTTACGGCTTGTAGCATATACATCATTGGTAACAGCTTCAACTTGGGAATTATCCACACTGTTTCCAACGGAATAATTTGAAGTGTTGAAGTATTTACCTTCTGAATCTTTGATGTAGCTTGCAGAAATTTTAGCATTTTTCCAAGAAACCGTAGGAATGTTATCGCTTGTTACAGCAATGCGCACTGTGTTTGTAGAGATCAATGAAATATCATTGTTTTCTTTAGCAATTTGATATGGTGTATTATTCAAATTCACCATATATTTAGCTGCATCCAGAGCATTTCCATCACCAGATGTAGCTAATGTTTTGTTGAATTGAATGTACACATATCTAGGTTGCGTTGTACCATCAAGTTGTGCTGCTGTAAGATCAGTCCATACACGTGTCACACTACCGTTTTGAGCTGTGTTAGCGTTCAGTGTCGCAGTGTAAGGCAACAATACATTTCCGATGTAAGCAGTATCGATAACACCAGATACAGTCAGAGTGTAAGTTGCATCAGATTTCAAGCTGCTTCCCAGGTTAACTTTAACAGTTTTATTGTTATCAGTATAAACTGGTGTGATTACTGGGTGACCTTTAGAAGTCAATCCAGAAGCAGTTACAACTTTACCATCTGCATCTTTGAGAACATAGTTCTCTGGGTTTTGTGCGGAATCCAATTTCAGTGATTTGCTGAATTGAACTTCAGCAATGTAGTTACCATTTTCCATTTTGAATTTAGTATCTACAACTGTTGGACGAACTGTGTCCAATGTTGGAGTTACTTTAGTGTCAACGGAAGCAGAGTTGTTGCTATAGTCGGATACTGCAGTCAAGTAAACTGTGTTTTCCGATACATTCAACGGATTGTTGAATTTCAATGTAACTTTGTTGTCGTTGATTTCAATGGATTGTGCAGTGTTGCCTGTAGCGTTAGCATATGCACTTGCAACGCTTTTCACTGTTTCGTCGAACTCAACAGTTACTTCTTTCAAGTCGTTGGATTTAACACCAACTACTTTAGGAGCAGCTGTATCTTCAGTTGCTGTGAATTTGCTTTCCACTGGAACGATGGACAGACCAGAGTAGTCCTGTACGCCGCTCACACGCAATGTGTGCTCACCAGCAGTCAGATCTGTAGTTACAATTGCAGTGTTAGGATAAACGTATTTTACAGAAGCTGCAATTACATTGTTATCTACACGGAAAGAAGTAGCGTTTACAGATTCTGGTTTAACCGGCTCGCTGAATACTACTTTGAAAGCTTTTGTTCCCAAAGCTTTAACTTCTTTTACTTCTGGAACTGCAACATCAAGTGGAGTAAACTCTACTTTTTGTGTGAATGTTTTAGTTGCATCAGCATTTTTAACGTTGTTGATTTGAAGACTAGTGGATCTTTGGTTAGTCAAAGAAGTATTACCTTCAGATACCAACAAAGTTACAGTAGTTTTGTCATCAGACAATGTAGCGCTTTTGAAAGTCAATCCGCTAACAACATAGTTATTAGTGCTTTCAGCAGAGTTTGGATCTACAGTACCATCAAACTTAACTGTAATTTCTTTCAAGTTTGTAGCAGATACGGAAGATACCGCTTGAGCTACTGTAGTTACATAAGTAACTTTTTCAGTGAACTCTTTATCTTTGTAAGTAAATTTCACTTCAGTTTCTTTGTTAGCTTCGAGAGCTTTATCCAAAGTTACTTTTACTGTTTCGCCGTCGCTGATTTTGAACTCAACAACTTTACCAGCTTCAGTTACTGTGTAAGAAGATACTTTCAAGCTTTGAGCTTGATCGATTGCGAAAGCTGCACCTACCAACAATTCGCGGGAAGCGTTAGCTGTGAAGTTAGTGTTTGCATCAACCAAACCAGCGTTGATTGCTGCTTGAACATAACCTTTAGCCCAAGCTGGAGCAGTGTTGTTTGTTTCAGTTGGGATTTCAAGATCCAATGCACGAGTCAGGATTGTAGCCATCTCGGACACAGTCACTTTACCGTTGAAGTCGAAGATTTTCTTCTCAACGTTTTTACCTTCCATGATACCCGCAGCAGTTACTGCTTCGATGTAAGGTACAGCCCAGTTTTTAGCTGTGTAGTTTTTGTCAGTGTAAGAAAGAGTTCCAGTGATCTCTTTCAGACCCAGCAATTTAGTGATAACTTTTGCAAACTCAGCGCGAGTCATGTCTTTGTCAAGACCTGCTGTACCATCCGGATAACCGTTGAAGATACCTTTTGCTTTCAATGCATCAAACTGTTGTTGTGCGGAAACTGCTGTGTCACCGAATGCTACAGATGCAAACATTGAGAATGCCATTGCTGTAGACAATGCTACGGATAAAATTTTCTTCATAACCTTTTTTTCTCCTCCTTGGGCGTTCATAACATTTGAATTTTCTTTTTTAATAGGGTCGCTCGTATTCCTCATATATTGTTGCACCCCCTTCCCAGAGTTGTGAGCAAGTTAATATAAATGATGTCTGTGAGCATATCACAGAAACTTGTAAACTAGTTTGTAAAGCAGAATCACACGTAAATAGAGTAGTTTCCTAATCCTACCTTACGTATTATACAATGGGTCCCTCGTGCCGTAAAGCAATTTTTTCTAAAAAATAGACAAGATTCTTCACGAGGTCATTCTTGGTAACAGGCCCAATGTTTTCGACTCTACACTTTAAACGCAATAGATTTCAAAAAGTTGCGGATTGCACAAAAAAAGTTTTGATTTTTTTTATGTATAGGTACAGTGCGGGTATTGAAGCCATTCAAAACCTTTTCAAACCGTTGATACAGCAGTGAATCTGGAATTGTGATCTCTGGTTTGTCTGTGCTACCAACGTTTATTTATACCCGCAACTTCAACCTATGAAGCGACAAAATTCACAAAAAATAAAATAAAAAAGCACCCCTATTGGGATGCTTTTCCTGCAGTTCTGGAAATATAAGTTATTTAATCTTCATCGCGAGTTCAATAATTTGGGCACGCATATTTGGATCGCTGTTCAATCTCAGATACATATCGTCAATTGGTTGTCTGTTCTCACGGTACGTTTTCTCATGCTTCATCGTTGTATGAGACCATTCAATCAACTCATTCTCAGCCAGCACCAGATTGTTGTACGCATCATGGAAGCCAGTGGACTGTACAAGCCCTTCCATAACTTCCTGAGAGATTTCCTGAGTCTTACGTGTATCTTCCAACTTTTTCTCCAGAATGACTGCCTGCTTCTCAAACTGTGTCTTTGCCTTCATGTAGCCCAGCTGGGCTTTTGAATAAATCGGTTTCATTAGCTAACTTCACCCTCTAGATCATTGTGTATTTACCGTTATTGTATCTTATACTCTAGCAAATTACAAAAATAGTTATTGGTAAAAATTCTGTTTCTTCTATTATAGAAGTACTCTATGTCAATTCATTGACAGCCATGAAAAGGACCTGCCCCTTTAGAGTAAGGGACAGGTCCTTCCTAAATTGCATCGATGTATCAAATGAATTAACTCAAGGTTTTAGGGAATACTTTTGTGCTCTTTTTAAGCAATTCAACTGCAATTTTACCCGCTTCTGCACGTGTCAGATTACCTTTCGGGTTGAATGCATATTGCGGCTTCTTCTGTCCAGCCACTGTAACCGGAGAACCCTCCATGATCTTGGCTTTCGTCACAGCTTGTACCGCTGGTCCAGCATAACTCTCCATGCTGCCGGAATCGATGAATGCCTTAGCAAGTGCACTTTGAAGCTTGCTATCATTAGCAACCATTTTCAGTTCTAGTGCCCGAGCAATCATCACTGCAGCCTGTTCACGTGTCAGCGGACGATCCGGTCCGAACACACCATCTGTCAGGCCAGTAATGATACCCGCTCTCGCTGCGGTCTCGATACTGTCATAATCCCATGTGAATGAACTTGTACCTGGTGCAACATCCGTGAATGTTCTTCTGCTATCGGACGTAATTGGTAAATTCAAACCTTTCACAAGAAGAGTCGCAAACTCTCCACGCGAAGTACGGTCATCTGTACCGAATTGTTCAAAGCGCAATGGAGCCATGAACCCTTTAGCATAGAGTGCATTTAGAATATTTCTTGCCCACCCATGGTTGGTGATATCGTTATAACTTCTTCTCAGCTTCATTACTTTATAATAACCAAACTCATCAAAAGGAACGGTCACTGTATGCTTCTTCGAATCCACTTCGCCGCCAATCCGTCTCCACTCTCTGCTTGGAGAATAGTAAAATACGGAAATGGTTGAACCAGCATCATCTACTACATTTGGATCATAAGCAAGAGTTAATGTACCCCGTTGTGAAGGCTTGATTTTTCGCTCTGCAGGCGTCAAAGGATTACCGTATAAGAAATCTACAGTATAAGGGCCAATTCCATTCGTTGGCTCTTTGTAATTATTATCTCCTCTTGTACCGGACTCCCCAAGGCCGCCGCTTACCCAGTAAATTTCGGAAACTGGACTAAAGTTTACAGAGTCCCCTACAATTGCGGAGAACCTTCTATAATAGTCATCGGGAACGCTTAATGGATTCGGGTCCTCTGCTTCTGTTCTGAAACCAACGATGCTTCCATAGTCGTTCTTCCGCTCCACAATTCCTGTGTTCGGGTCAGCAATACCAAACAGCAGCTTGTTGTTTGGATAGAATTTAGCAATCCCGCTGAGGTCCGTGCTTTGCATTACCGTGCCTTTCGGGAAACTCAGTTCCAGCTTTTTATTGAATGCTGAATATTTGTTGGCTACCTTAGGCGCCATATACTGAGAGTCAACACCAGTGTTGCTTGTATAGTACACTTCCACTGTATCATTTGTTTTGACACCATTTCGATCAATCGTCAACTTGATTTTATTCACTTTGTCAGCCTTGAGCCCCACATAATCCAAAGCAAAACGATCTGTTTCTGTGCCTTGAAGCTTTTTAGCCGTTTCTTTGTCAATAACAACGGAAGTAGCTCCTTCAGCCTCAATATCAAAATGAACAAAGTTTTTG
Source organism: Paenibacillus sp. AGC31 (assembly GCF_057334655.1). Taxonomy (NCBI): domain Bacteria; kingdom Bacillati; phylum Bacillota; class Bacilli; order Caryophanales; family Paenibacillaceae; genus Paenibacillus; species Paenibacillus sp. AGC31. The sequence goes on along the minus strand of NZ_JBHFJH010000010.1, from coordinate 207,771 downwards.
CTTACAACAATTTGGCTGCCTGAAGTAGGACGTGGAGCCAAGATGCGATAACCCGCTGCTTCTCTGACCACTTCTACCTTTTGGCTCGTTTTTGCACCTGTTTTGTTATACAAATCCAGTGTGTAGATATATGTTCCTGGTGTCTCCGCTTTTAAGTCTCTTAACCGCACCACAAAGTCCTTCTGACTTCCGGAACGATCCACAATAACATTACCATTGTTCAGTGCATACTCAGGAGAGATTATTGGATCTTGCCAAGTTGTATTAGTTGCCGATCCATCTGGTATGTTCAAGTCAAAAATCGTTTGAGTACCCATACTCAAGCTCATTCGAGTCGCCCCTGCACCACGGATAGCCAAGTCAAAGTTTTTCAGGCTGGTCGTATATTTCTTGTCCGCAAATGTGAAATCCGTGGAAAGGTTAAACAGGTTTTTCACCCATTGGTCATCCGGATTATATGGATCAAGGAATGTCGAGCGATTTTTACTTGGTGCAGGTTGAAAATTATTGATTGTAGATACATTGTTATCATTGATGTAAATACGCAATTCTTTAGTTACTTCATTCAGTTGGCCTTTATCTCCAGTTCCTGTTCCCGTTAATACAATACGGTTTTCCCCAAAGAATAATGGTCCTGTGTCCCCATCGATATCAATCTCAACATCCTCGAAACTTCCATCAGCACCCAAAGTCAATTGTTTTTGCTTTGTGTTCGCTGCAGGATGTGTTGAATACACTTTAACTCCGTTCGCAAAAATCTCTGCTACAAAGTATTTGCTATCTAATGTGGCAAAATCAACGTACTTACCTTCAAGCAACAATTTATCTGTTTTTTTGGAATTCATATCATATGTTTGGCCATCCGTCAGGTTGCTCACAAAAATATAGTTTTTGGACGCAAACGAAATCGTTGCGTTTTTGCTTGATTTTGATCCAGTAAATTTAAACTGAACCGTTTGATTTCCGTTTTTGAAACCTTTAATTTGATAAATATATTTCGTTGGAGATACCTGTATAGGCGTTGTTGACAGTTCAATTGGGCTTGTGCTCCTTGGAAGATATTCCGCTGTCAACAGGCTTCCATTAGGATTTCTGCTAGTCTCTACAAGGATATAGAAATCTGCAGAAGTGACACTAGAACCCGAAAGTGGTACCCCTTCTGGTGCATCACCAGAACCGCTGTAGTCTTTAAGGTATCTTAAATCCGTAATTACCGTTTCGTTCTCTAGATATTGAAAATTCATGTTTGCACTGGCTGTGTTTTTTCCATATTTGACAGTCAACGAATGATTCTGTAAAGAATCAATCGAAGTGACTGGAGGTGTGCCAGTTGCTGATTCTGTAAACTTCAAAGATGGAATTTCGAATGAAAACAGAGAATATGAAGGCGTGTTGATCCCCACACTAGGAATGGGTTCAATCTTGGGAACAATATTAGTCAACACACCATCCACAGAGATTTCAGGAACAGCAGTGGTTTTATCATCCGGCAAAAGCAATTCAACCATTACACGGGCTTGTGCAGGATCCCCCCCATACGTAGGCCGATCAGTTAACATACTCTGAGACAGCCCATCTGAGCCCTCTTTCAGATCGAGTTGAGAGAACGGATTTTCTTCATCATAGTAGAGCAGAGAATACGTGAATTTATTTTTGTCTACGCCGCTTTCAATCGTTACAACCAGATCATTCTTACCTGATTTTAATCGAAGCATAGGTGAGAAGAATGTACCATCTTGTGTCGATAAAGATGTTGGTAAAGCCTCACCATTATTCAGTGTTACTGTTACTTTGGAGGAGTTGTGAGCTACACCTTGAATCGTCACATCACCTGTATCCACAACAACCTGCGATCCTTCATTTAGATCGAGATTATCCGCTCCACCCAAAACCTGCAGTTTCTCAATGTAAGGTATAGAGTCATACAAAATATAAAAACTTTCGGAACGCTCACTTGGACCTTGGGAACCGGTAAACGTTACTTTGTTCATTCCAGGGAACAAAGTAAGTGTTGCGTTAAAGCGATTATCCGGGCGATTAGGATCAACTGTGACAACAGCTGGTGCTAATCTTGAACTGTCTGGAACCCATGTTCCATCTTTTAAATTCAATAGCTGTACGTTGGCACCTAACGTAGAGCCAGTAACATTCGTAAACGTGCCTGTTACAGCTTGCTCCGCGCTAGTTACCACAAAAGCAGTCGAACGAGAAAGAACATCAGAGCCTGTTCCAGTCATTTTGAGTCCTACTGTACTTTTCAATGGAACGTTGGCTGTATTATCAGGAGTAAAGTAACTTGTCTGTCCCGCCGCCGATGCGACTGGTGCAAGGCCAGCTGGTATTAGAGATACAACCAGCGCCACCATCATCAGCCAGATTAACGGCTTCTTCGTACGTTGCATTCAATCATCTCTCCTCTTTTAAGTCAGTTACCTTTATATATCGGCAAAAGGTTCCAATTATTTAGTAAAAATCTCAAAATAAACAAAAAACCTTATCCACTAGGGATAAGGTTGGGTCTGGAATAATATTCAAGAATAGCTGTAACCATTACATTTATCTATTTATGATTTCGAACGGGTCTCCGGATTCAACTTGACGCGCATGCGCATCAGAAAGTTAATAACCGGTCTTCTCGTTTTGCTAACAAGTCCGATGACTTCTGCTCCCACCTGGAGGAAGAACATCATGATACAGATGACCACGAACGTTACCCAGTTCGCTTCGAACATGGCAGCGGATGATTGGATAATCGCCAAAACTCCGAAGAATGCGGCAATTCCATAAATGATCAGTACCGTCTGGCGGTGACTGAATCCAAGTTCACGCAAGCAGTGATGCAGGTGACCTTTATCCGGTGCGAAAATCGGTTTCCGTTGTACCGCACGACGGATAATCGCGAAGAAGGTATCCGAGAGTGGCACACCGATAATGATCAGCGGTGTAATAAAGGACACGATAGCAATTTGTTTGAATCCCAGCATGGATAGCATCGCCAGAGAGAAACCAAGGAATAGCGATCCGGTATCCCCCATGAAGATCTTGGCTGGGTGGAAGTTGAAAAACAGGAATCCAATGATGCTACCCAACAACACAAGGCACATCAAGGCAATCATCATGTTACCCATCAGGAAGGACATCACGGCAATGGTACCAATTGCAATACCAGATACACCGGCAGCCAGACCATCCAGGCCGTCAATCAGGTTAATCGCATTCGTTACACCAACGATCCAGAAGATCGTCAGCGGAATGGATACCCAAGCTTCGAGTGAAGAATAGGAATCCTGAAAAGGAATGTTAACGAAATCTACCCGGATATTAAATCCGAATACAACGACAGAAGCAGCAATAATCTGACCAAGCAACTTCACTTTGGCCGACAGTTCAAACCGATCATCCAATGCTCCAATCAGCACGATAATTGTTCCACCAATCAGAAACGCACTGACAAAACTCATGTCCCGAGTTGTGAACCATGCCGATACAAACGGAAGCAATGCAGCAACTGTAATAATAAAGGCCAGGAATATCCCCAGACCACCAAGACGAGGCATAATCCGTGTGTGTACTTTACGTGCATTCGGCGTATCCATTGCGCCAATGCGGACTGCGAACTTTTTGACAAGTGGTGTCAGGGCAAGAGCCAGTCCCATTGACACGATAAATCCAATGATAAAGATCGCTACCATTTGAACATTCGACCCCCAATTATAATACCTGTACGAAATTATAAATCCCCTGATCTCTTTTTATATATAAAAATTATTTGTTAGTCACTTTTGATGAAAAATGCAATTTGCACCAGAACGGAGAGGGCAGAAATAACCTGTAGAAGCGAAGCGTTCGCCTTTATCGCGGGATTTCAACCTTGTAAAGGTGGATAAAAGAAATCCAGAGATAACAGCGATCAAAAGGTTATTCTGACATCGAAGTGGCCGTGTGCAACAACTTCCGTTTTTCATGGAGTGGCACACATGTAATCCGGAATGAATTATACGCTCATCACACCCGAAAAGCCATCCTCAATTTCTAGCAAAAACACGCATTTATCTCGCAATTACCTGTTTTTAACGGACTTTCGTCACGTTTTCTTTGTCACGCATCACCTTAACAGCGAATTTCGGAAGCGCAAGCATCCGACCAGCCCGGCTTGGTTCACGCAATAAGCGATAGAACCACTCCAGTCTTAGCTTTTGGAACAGCATAGGCGCCCGTTTGGTTTTGCCCGAAATCACATCAAAGCTGCCGCCAACGCCCATGGTTACGGGAACCTGTAGGGCATCTTTATGCTTGTGAATCCACGGTTCTTGGGTATCTGCCCCACGTGCTACAAACAACAGATCAGGTGCCGCTTCCCGAATGGAAGCAATGACCTGATCATCCTCAGCCGGACCAAAATAACCGTCACGATAACCCACAATTCGAATCGCCGGATATTGCTGTTGTAACCGAACTGCCGTTTCTTGAATCACCTCAGGGGTGGAACCCAGCAGATATACGCCCCATCGATAGTTTTCTCCAACACGCAGCAATTCATGTAAAAGCTCAAAACCCGGCACTCGCTCAGCTACAGGATCTCCACAATAGTTTGCAGCCCATACGACACCTGTTCCATCAGGAACAATCAATTCCGCAGTTTGCATGACTTCCATGATTGCGGGATTTTCCAGTGCAGCCATGACCATAATGGGGTTGGCTGTAATGACCTGATGTGGTGTCTGCTTGGACAGCACAGCTTCCTGGAGAACCTTTACCGTTTCTTTCATCGTCAGTTTGGAAAAAGGAATGCCGTAGATCGAAACGGTAGGTATTGATCCGGTCTGACTCATCTTTATCTCATCCTTTGCGGCCTAAATAGTTAATAATCTGCTGTGCAGGCACTTTGGCTTCCTGCTTCAGTTGGGTGATGCCTTCTTCATGTTCCTTCAACCATTGTGAACGTTGATCCAGCAGTCCAACAACAGCCTTAGCGAGTTTGTCGCCATCGAGTGTATCCGTATTTCCTGCTGGTTCGCTATCCAGACGAAGCAGGAATTGATCAATTTTCGGATCATACGAGATACCCACCGGAGGCACATATTGCGAAGCCGCATAGATCAGACTGTGCAGACGCATGCCAATGACGAGATCACACTTGCTGACTTCCTCCAGCATAAGCTGAGGGTCGGTCAGATCTTCTGTGATGCTAATCTCGCTGCCTTTGCTGGTCACATCACCTAGCATTTCCATAAGGAATCGTGATGCCTGTTCATCCACTGGCAGATGAAATGGTAGAAAACGCAAGTGCACGGCTCTTTTGGAGCACAGTTTTTTCAATCCTGCGGCAATAGCCGTAAGTTCCTTCCGGTCGGACTCCCAAAAACGTACCGATACGCCGATCACAGGAAGCTTGGTATGTCCTCCAGTTGAAGGTTCCACTCGATTAGCTTGAGTAGCAGCATTTGCTGAGACAGCACCTGCGCCCCTCTCAACTTTTGTTTCAGGTAATGGCAAACCCATTACGGGGTCGGGTACAACATGGATCTGATTCCACTGTAGCCCGAGCCCACGCAGGTAGTCTGCAGATTGTTCATCCCGAACGGATACATAGGTGCAGGCCTTAAAGACCGATTTGATCATCGGATTGAAAATTTTACGATTCACAGGACCAATCCCCTGTGCATAGATAAACGTTGGTTTTTTCAGCCACTGGGCCAGCTTGATTACACCCAGATAATAAGGAATGGATTTCAGTCCAGTTGCATCCTGCAATAGACTTCCTCCGCCACTGATTAACCCGTCGCTCTCCTTGAGTGTTTCACGGACTTCCTTCAATTTCATACGATGCACGGAGCGCACACCGTACATGGCGGTTGTCGACTCGGGATCACCCGAGAGAACAATAGGTTCAATCGTTATGTTCGACCTTTGGCTTTCCTCTTCCAGCGCTGTCAAAATCGACTTTAGCACCGCTTCGTCTCCGCTATTGCGGAATCCGTAATACCCCGAGATGACTAACTTTTGAGAAGTGGTGACCATTTTTTCCAACATCCTTCCGCTACTTGCCACACACCCACAGCAATGATACCGAAGATTAAGCCAAGTCCCAATCCCATCACTCCACGAATGAGTGACAATACAGCCGGCGTATGGATATGCGCGAACGTATCCACCATGGACAACTGTCCAATCGCTGCAATAATGAGCACAAAGATGACTTTACGATATTTTAAAGCGGCGAACACGCCAACGATAAATAGCGGGTGTCCCAGCATAAATTCTTTGAATCTCGGACGTACACCGAACGTATCTTCCAACGTGGTACGAAGGAACATCTCTAATGGTGTTACTGAACCCGAGTTGCCTGTACGGCTCAAATAATAGTATCCAACAACGGCAGCAATAAGTGCCAAAACAACCATTAACACATTAATTGGCATACGAAGCATTTCTTTAATTTTCTTAATAGAGAACGAACCCGAACCACGATAAAACACAATATAGATCGCTACCAGTGCCATCGGTGCAAAGTGCAACAGACTCACGCCGCGGAACTGGTTAATCACCAAACTGTACGTAATACTGTTAAGCAACGCGATGACAAAAGGTACCGCCAGGAATGACAGAATCGAAGTTCTTACATATAACACCAACGTTTGTTTCAAACGACGACCCGCGGATGCGTCTGGTTGACGCTGCTGCTGATAGTTCACTGTACGAACGGCCAGCACCATTGCTATGGTCGGCGCGGCTATGGCCACAAGCAAGGCAATTCCTTGCTCTAACAGCGTTGGTTTCAAGAGGAACAATCCTGCACTGCCCACCAAAGTAACCACAAATGTGATCAAGGTCAGAAGTGGGATAAAATAAGAAACCATAAGTGCAATCATGGCAATTGCACCAACGAGAGCAACCAGTTTGGCATAACGCTGGATTGAAGAATCCTTAACTGTAAATGCCTCAGCTTGTCCTAGCTCAAATCCATGCTTCGCCATGCGTTCTACGGCATGACCCGGCTCACCCAGGCTGTTGATCAGATTCTCAATTGGATCTGTAATCATGGCCTTGGCTGTATTCCGGCTAGGGGAAGCATTCATATAGAGCATACGAATGTTACGATCCTTGGTTGCTAGAACAAAACGGTCAGCTATGACATCGACGTCCAAGTTGGCATCGCCGTCACTAAGCGAGTACAGACGCGTAACGTTGTAATCCGTTTTATACGCAAGAGTCTGGAAACCAGACTGTGGTTTCTTCAAGTTCTCGATGGCTGCAAGACCAATATTGTGCTTGTTCAGCAACTGTGCGAATTGGTCGAGACTTTTCATCTCTTCATTATCATTGTACCCTTTCACAGCATCACCATCAAACAAGATGCGCTTTACGCCATTCTCTTCGAAGAAGGTAAGCAAGCGCTCCATTGATTCCTGGCTGTATGGCACACTGTCCGAGATCCGCGGCAAAATGTAGAAACCTTTATCACGCAGCATCTTCACGGCAACCGGATCGGGCTGCAAAGGCTGCATGTTGGCATTCTCCGGAGGAGTCTGCAATATTAAGCCGCTACGACCTTCATATTCCCATGATACTACCGGAATCTGCCGATCAGCGAACGTTTGTTCAATAATAGGAGTATACGTCTGTGCGTTTTCCTCCGATGTAAATAACACATACGTGTAATTTGCATTAGAAGGGATCACATCTTTGGTCAGGTCCGCGAGATCCTGGCCGTTATATACCATTAGTCGGCGTGTCTTTCTCAGCTCGTCCAATGTACTTTCGAACACAGCCATCGTTGTTACGCCTGCATCTTTTAGACGAGTCAATTGTTCATTCATGAAATCTTGCGGATGTGCCTGATACGCTGAGATATCCAGCAGTCCTCGATAGTTAAAGACAAGCTCCACCTTTTTGGCAGAAGATTCTGTCTGCACCCGATCACTGATTACAGGGATGGACGCAACCAGACCGATAATAACGACGAGCCACAACCACTTCCGAGAAGCGTTATTCCAATAAAGCCATTTTTGACGCACTACATGTACCTCCTCAAGTGTTGGAACCAAATGCACGTTCAGCTCAAGTAATTCGTTCATTTAACATTCATACAATAATAGGATACAAACAGCTTGTGTCAACAAGCCTTCTTATATGCTAGAACCATCTACACTTTTATTTCAAAGAAAAACCCCTCCGCCAACCAACCTTACGGTGCGGAGAGGCCTTCTCTTGTCCTTGTTCATTGTTGCATTCGTATTATTGTGCGTCTACACGCGACATCACTGTAGTCACCAGACGATCGATCCGGCTCTCCGCATCTTCCAAACTCTCTCCACGTACGGCGAAGTATACTTTGATCTTCGGTTCTGTTCCTGAAGGACGCAAGCAGAACCATGAACCGTCTGCCAAAATGAACTTCAGTACGTTCTCCTTGGGAAGACCGTCCAGACCAAGGGAGTAGTCCAGTACATCTTGTACCGCAATTCCCGCTACTTCTTGTGGCGGATTGGAACGCCAGTCCGTCATTTTGGCTTGAATCTGAGCCACGCCGTCTTTGCCTTTTAGCGTACGGGACTCCAGCTTCTCCAAGAAGTATCCGAATTGGTTGTACAGCTCTTGCAAGACATCATACAGCGTCTTGCCCTGGCTCTTATAATACGCAGCTGCTTCAGCAATCAGCATCGAGGCAAGGACAGCATCCTTGTCACGGGCATAGTTACCGGAAAGGTAGCCATAACTCTCTTCATATCCGAACAAGAATGTATGACTGCCTGTTGCTTCGAACTGGTTCATTTTTTCACCGATATATTTGAAGCCTGTCAGTGTGTTCATCACTTCTGCACCGTAATGTTCAGCAATGACAGCACCCATCTCACTTGTTACGATTGTTTTGACAACCGCACCATTGCTTGGCAGTGTTCCGGTCTCTTGAAGACGGCTCAACAGGTAATGTACCATAATGGCACCAGACTGGTTACCGGACAAGACGAAATATTTGCCATCGTTGTCTTTCACCACAGCACCCATACGGTCTGCATCCGGATCTGTTCCGATCAGAATATCAGCACCAACAGATTCTCCTAGCTTCATTGCGAGCGTAAACGCCTCGCGTTCTTCCGGGTTAGGGGATTTCACGGTAGAGAACTCAGCATCCGGCTGTTCTTGTTCAGCTACAATATGCACTTGCTCGAATCCGATCTGCTCCAGTACGCGACGTACAGGGATGTTACCTGTCCCGTGCAGCGGTGTGTAGACGATCTTGAAATCAAGGCCTATGCCGGATTGAATCAGTTCGCGGCTCAGACTGCGGCTTGCTACGATATCTACAAACGCTTGGTCTTGGTCTTCACCCAACCAGATCAGGAGCCCTTGAGCTTCTGCTTCTTCTTGCGTCAGTTTCTTCACGTCAGCAAGGGAAGGCACTTCCTGGATGTACTGAATGACCTTTTCCGCTTCAGCCGGTACCAATTGACCGCCCTCATGATTGTAAACTTTATATCCGTTATATTCCGGCGGGTTATGACTCGCCGTTACAACGATTCCGCCAGTTGCCTTCTGATGACGCACTGCAAATGACAACTCAGGAGTTGAACGCAGGGATGGGAACAGCTTGGCTACAATGCCGTTTCCAGCCAGTACAAGCGCAGCATCCAGTGTGAATTCAGGTGAGAAATGACGGGAATCATGAGCAATGACAACAGAAGGTTTGCCTTCTTGGTCACCATGCTGCTCAAGCAAATAACGCGCAAATCCTTGCGTTGCCCGACCTACGGTGTAACGGTTCATCCGGTTGCTTCCGGCACCAATGACTCCGCGCAATCCCCCTGTACCAAACTCCAGGTTTCTGTAAAAACGTTCCTCCAGCTCTTTCGGCTGATCCTGCAAGTCACGAAGCTCCTGTTTCGTTGCTTCATCAATCGAAGCATCCTCCAACCATTGCTGCAACGTCTCTGCTGCTGTTGTGCTTAACTGTTCCATTCCGATAAACCCCTTCCGTCTATATAAATTCAGGTGTGCTGAGTTACTTCAGCATCTCGCATCATTCGGTCCATCTACGTTCCTGCATGATGTCAATGCTCACGTATGTAATCAGCTTGGGTCAGACAGTGCAAACATAATCTCGCCTTCAGCGACCACTTTGTCGTTCACTCGGGCAGTTGCTTTACCTTTACCGATAGAACCCTTCAGACGTGTAATCTCCACTTCCAGAATCAACGTATCTCCGGGCACAACTTGTCCACGGAATCGGAAGTTGTCCAGTCCCGCCAAAAAGCCGATTTTTCCTTTGTTGCCTTCCAAATTCAGAATGGCTACCGCACCAACTTGAGCTAGTGCTTCTGTAATCAATACACCCGGCATTACCGGATACTCTGGGAAATGACCAATGAAGAAAGGTTCGTTGATGGTTACGTTTTTCAAACCAACGGCACGTTTGCCATCCTCAATCTCTAGAATCTTGTCCACCAGCAGAAACGGGGGACGGTGCGGGATGATCTCTTGAATCTGTTTGATATCGAGCACAGTGTAATCTCCTCTCAGGATGTTTATATGAGCATTCTTCATCATGATTGACTCTTAGCGCTGCGGTGGTCGTTACGGTTACGGATCGTCCTTCTGATCGCTGTTGTCTCCGAATTTTTTTGATCAACCTCAGAGAGGTCAAAATTCGGTGACAAAGGCGAGCGCTTCGCTTCTTCTGAACGATTCCGTTCCCTCCACTTACTTCGATGCTGCAAGGTCAACCCAAACATGATAAAATCAAAAGCTCATATAAATGGGTTTTTAATTTTTAAATTTTGTATGGAAAGCATATTTTCGGTTAACACTAGTTATATCCTTCATGACTGCAGTAGTGAAGGTTAAGATAAGGGGTCTCTCTTCGCGATGACGAATGTCTTTCGCAGGGGAGGCCTCTTTTGCTATGAAACGTCATCCATCATTATACTGTTTTCAACGTCAAAAAGAAAACTCCTGCCTGCGCAGGAGTTTTCGCTTAACTCGTTACATTATGGAGCGAACACCAGATTATATACATGTTCCCATGTACTCCATTGCCATACGGAACCGATATCCTGTTTGCCCAGTACCACATATCCAGCTACCATTCCGCCAGCGAGGGCAAGAACAAGCAGGACCGGAACCAGGAACCATCTTGCGATGCGCCATCCACTCTTCTTCTTCTTGACTTCCTTTTTCTCCGGCTTACTGTTCTGCTGCTGTGTTTCTGTCATCACATTCACCTTTTACGCTCTCATATTGTTGGCAAGACCCAACATGGAATCACTTGAAGTTAGCGCCTTTGCCGCCAGCTGATATGTCCGCTGTCCTTGCATAAGCAAAGACATCTCCTGTGTCAGATCAACATTGGATTGCTCCAGAAATCCTGGTCGGATCAAGGCCGCTGCTTGACGTGTAGCTGCATTAGCGCCAAATACATCATCCTCAGTTAATCCCGCATCCAGACCAAACAGGTTATCCGCATACTGTACCAGCCCCTCAGGGCGTTCAATGTCTACCACTTGCATCTGTGCTCCAATGGTTGCGTTTGCCGCATTACCGCGTCGGATTAACAGGTTGCCATTTTCATCAAAAGCAACTTTGCTATTATTCGGTGCCGTAATACGATTGCCTTGACGATCCAGGGCAAAGTGGCCTTCGCCATTGACCATCACCATCATATCAGGTGAATTCGGAGTAGGCTTAGGTCTTGTATCAGGTACAAAATGAAATGCACCCTGACGTGTCCACATTTTCTCCCCATTCGCTTCAACCGCAAACATCGCATTTCCTTCAATGGCCAGATCGGTCGGAAGGCCAGTCTCGTTCAAGGGACCTTGAGACATATCCTTCGTTACATCTGCCAAACGAGCACCAAAACCAAGGTTATATCCCATCGGTGTGGAACGTCCATCCAGTTTGTACTTGTCCGGTTGTTGTTGAACCCGGGTGAGCACATCCTCGAAGGCCGCTTGCTTGCTCTTATAGCCTGCCGTATTCACGTTTGCAATATTATCGGAAATGACATCCAGACGCTGCTGTATGGCAGTCATGGAAACCTTGGCACTAATCATGGAATTATTCATTGGTGGTATACCCTCCCTTGGTTCCTGTCCACCCTCCCAAACCCTCCCTAGTAGGGAGGGCCCCAGATGGCGCTGCCCTCTGGACTCCCGAAACAGGCGGATTAGGTAAGTGGGGTACGATCTTGCTAAGTGGCGGTGGTGTGTGTGCGCCGCGACTGCCGTGCTATGATTCCCGCCATCGTTTCACATGGCTGAATCATAGCACGGCACGCTCTTTATGCGGCGTGTAGCTCCGCGAGATCTCTCCTTGCTTTGCTCCGCAAAGGGCTGTCGAGACTGTCGCTGCGCTCAGGTACTGCCACGCAATCCTCGCATAAACTCGGTTGCGTCTATGATCTTGCGCTCCGCGGGGTCTTTTCCTGCTTTGCTCCGCAAAGGGCTGTCGAGACCGTCGCTTCGCTCAGGTATTGCTACGCATTCCTCGCATAGGCTCGGATGCGTCTAGGCTCTTGAGCTCCGCGGGGTCTCTTCCCTGCTTTGCTTCGCAAAGGGCTGTCGAGACCGTCGCTGCGCTCAGGTACTGCTACGCAATCCTCGCATAGGCTCGGATGCGATTGGTTTGCGCCTCGCGTGAGCCTCTCTGCTTTGCTGCGCAAAGGACGCTTGGCTCTCCGCTGCGCGGTTATATTTAAACGTCGGCGTTATACACGCCCGACTTCATTGACGGCTTTATCCAGACTGCGGTCGTAGAATTGTACGATCTTCTGGTTTGCTTCATACGCACGGAATGCGGCGTTCATATCAACCGTTGCCTGTGAAGCATCAACATTGGAACCTTCCAGGTATCCCTGACGGATCTGCACATTATCACCGGCAGCCATCATCCGGGACGTTGCCCCGTTTGCATCGCTGAGACTGAAATTGCCATTACCTTGACGAACCAGTTGATTCGGCTGGTCAATGACACTAATGCCAAGAGTAACCCCTGTTGGTGCACCCGTTGCTGCATCCACCAAACGGCCTTGCTCATCCACTTTAAATTGCTCCACAGAACCTGTCAACACTACGGGTTGTCCATTATTATCCAACACTTGTGAACCTGTTGAACTCAGTAATTGTCCCGTTCCTGTGATCTCGAAGTGACCATCGCGTGTATATCCGGTGTTACCTTCTGCATCCTGAACTGTAAAATACGCCTGGGGCTGGTAAGTCACCGTGCCGTCGGCCCGTACAAATTTGCCTGATGCGTCAAACGGGACAGGTTGTCCAGTCTGCGGATCATTGACAGTCATATTGGATGAAATGGAAAAATCATTTTTTTGCCCAGTCTCCATAATGGTCCCCTGCAAATTCATGGACAAACTCTCTTCCGCGAACACCCCCGTGTTCAGCTTGCCCAGCCGCTTTGTTGGAAGATTTGCATCTCCGCCTACCAAAGTAATGAGCATTTCCGGGAAGGAACGGCTTACGCTGTTCACCTGTTTATATCCCGTGGTGTTCATATTTACGATATTCTGTGTTGCTGTGTCATGGCGGCGTTGTTGCGTAATCATTCCCGCAGTAGCGGTGTACAGACCTCTTAACATGAATTAACCCCTCTCCTCAAGCGCATGACCTGCATCACAGGTTGGCTGCTTGTCCGTTCTGCTTTCCGAGCATGGCGAACCTTTGCTATTTATATCGGCAGATTAGAACTTTTTCTTAACCACCTGATCCAAATTATTAAGCATTATGCCTGTCCCCTTCACGACACAGTGCATTGGATCTTCCGCCACCCATACCGGTACATGCAATTCATTGGACAAAAGCTCGTCCAGTCCGTTCAGCAATGCACCTCCGCCAGTCAATACAACACCACGGTCGATAATGTCCGCTGACAATTCAGGCGGTGTACGTTCCAATACCGATTTGGCTGCCACGATGATGGATTGTACGGAATCCCAAAGCGCTTCCTGTACTTCATTTCCCGATATCGTTACGGTAACAGGCAGACCGGATACCATATCGCGTCCGCGAATGTCCATCTCTGTTTGATGTCCACCCGGATGTACGGTACCAATCGCAATTTTGATGTCTTCAGCGGTCCGTTCACCGATCATGAGCTTGTACTTGGCTTTGATAAACTTGATAATGGCTTCGTCGAACTTGTCCCCTGCGACTTTAATAGAAGAGGCGGTGACCACGTCGCCCATAGAAAGGACTGCAACGTCAGTCGTACCGCCGCCGATATCCACGACCATATTGCCGCTCGGCTGAAAAATATCCATTCCCGCACCGATCGCTGCCGCTTTCGGCTCTTCTTCCAGAAACACTTCTTTGGCACCGCTGCGTTCTGCCGCCTCACGGATGGCCTTCTGCTCCACGGAAGTAATGTTCGTTGGTGCACAAATCAAAATCCGAGGGTGGCTGTACCAGCTTCTTGCACCCACACGATTAATGAAATGTCTGAGCATCGCTTCTGTAATCTCGAAGTCCGCAATAACGCCGTCACGCAGCGGTCTAATGGCAACAATGTTACCTGGAGTACGCCCCACCATACGACGCGCTTCTTCCCCAACAGCAAGGACACGCTTCGTATCTCTTTCAATGGTCACGACGGAAGGTTCATCGAGGACAACCCCACTTCCTTTCACGTGAATAAGCACGTTGGCCGTGCCAAGATCAATACCGATATCCTTGCTAAACATAAAAGAGCCCCCAAAGTGATATTATTTGGTCAGCGTATCCTGTGAAAAAGAGTCCCTTATCACGTCACCGCTCGTTCGACAAAGTGCAACATATATATGTAAAAATCGGGCTGATAAGATGTCATAATTCGATCCTGTACCAGCATTTAACATATCATACTTCAGGGGAGGGATTCAATGCATGTGTGAGCTTTTTGGCCTACGTCTTTGTGAAGATGTTTACGATTTGGCGGAAGCCAACACCTCACGTTTCTTGCCACTCGTTTTTTTGTATTTAATTTTGGTCGCTTCACCGCCCCGCAAATGGCGGATGGACTTGTGATACTCCAAAATGTGTTTCACCTGGTCAGCAAGATCAGGGTTGATTTCCGGCAGACGCTCCGTCAGATCCTTATGCACAGTACTCTTTGACACGCCGAATTCTTTGGCTATGGTACGGACCGTATTCCTCGTCTCAACAATGCAGCGACCAATTTTGATGGTCCGTTCCTTGATGTAATCGTGCACGCTCCCGCCTCCCTACTGTGTGGATAGTTTGGTACATTATATGAGGAGCATGCCTATATATTCGCGGTTTAGAGGTGTGACAAGCTTCGAAGGTCCCATTATTTTCTGAAAAGCACAAAAAGAGCAGAGGTTTAACCCTCTGCCCGTCATGTTGCTGCGGTAAAATTCATTTATTTTTCCGGAAGATATCCTTGCGGGTTAACCGGCTGTCCGTCTTCGTACACTTCAAAGTGAAGGTGGTTGCCAAGCGTTTTACCCAATTCATTGACGCCAGCGGATGCAATCGCATCTCCCTGTTTCACTTCGTCGTCCTGTTTCACTTTGACGTCTGCCAAGCTTTGGTATACCGTCTTCAGGTTATTGCTGTGTGTGATTTCCACAACTTGACCTGTGAGTGGATTTTGCTCAACCCGGGTAACTTTACCGGCGAGTGCTGCTTTGACTTCAAACGTTTTGTTATCCCCACGTGCCAGATCCACACCCGTGTTCGGGATGAATGTATCATTGTACTGCACCATTGCCGCTTCATGTTCCTCGGTTGAAGCTTCGCTATCATAGAAAGGTTTTACTACCGAAATTTCGGACGGTACCGCTACCGGCCATACAAAATTCTCCGACTTTGCAACAACTTCCACACTTTCTTCTTCTCCGCCTACTGCTGTTCCTTCTGTACCCGCCGATGCGCCTGTTTCAACTACCCCGCTAGCAGGGTCCGAGTTCAGCGTTTTGTCGCCTGTGCCCTGATAGACCCACACTAAGGTTAGTATAATGCCTGCTGCTGCGATGTAGGCTGCCGGGAAGACCCAGCGTTTGGACATTGCTCTTTTCCATGAAGAGGGCTGACTAGCCGGTACTCCTTGAGTTGTTTTAGGAGTTTCTTCTTGGTTTGTTTTTTTGTTTTGTTCATTCATGTTAATCACCTCAGTAACAAGTGTTACCGGGTGCAACTCTTTTATACACGCGCGACTCTAATTATTTTCACAGAGGTTTCAGAGAGTGCTATATATGTGAGGGGTGAGGGGTTAGTGCGTGCGCCGCTTCGGTGCCAGAAAACCTTTCGACCGCTGGTTACTACCAGATTTCTTCTATCACCTTCTTCAAAGGTGAAATCCGGTAGTAAAGGCGGACACTTCGTTTCTACAGGTCTTTTCTGTCCCCTGCGCTCTCCGTACGCTAGCACTCTCCGCATATATAGCCAAATCTCGAAAGCTCCGGAATGGGTGATGGTAGACTGGTCCGGATTGGCTGTAGTTGCCAATCCTTCTATGAAGTGCATTTATCGGTGAGAGAAAGGATATAGGATGTGACTGGATAATGCAGATTTAAAGTGCTCTAGGTTCGTTAAAGTGAGATGTGAGATTAGAGATAGACAAGGCACGCCAATACTGACTGTTCCATCTAACATCTAGATTTGAAAGAAGCTAAATCATGAATGGTTACAGTATAATTAGAAGTTGCTTGGTAGACAGGGAACATAAATCAATTTTTTAACCTTAGGGCTTGGAAACTTGATTTCAACGTTCTGGTTCTGGTTCGGCTTGCTTATTGCGAATGAGCATGTAGTGAATGGCAGTACCCTCAATTTTGCTAATGATTAGATAATAAAATATTTCTAACGAACTCAGGCGGCCTTATTAACGGAAAAATCGTGGCTCAGGGATTCTAATGAACCTAGACACGCTAATTACTCTTTTGGGCGCTATTTTCGGATCAATACTGAAGTATGTCGTGATATAACGTGTCTGAGATTCGTTAGAATTTTCATTCATTGTGATAACGCCCAATAAGGTCTCTCAGATTCGTTAGCGCGCCAATGGTGTATGTGAAGTCTGATGAGTTCCAAACCTATACTGCTCTCATTCACATACATTTGCATACATTCGTATCCATTCGAATTATTTTGCTTTATCCGTGTTCATCTTTCCTACTTCAATGCAAGCATCTTGGATGCCTGTCCGAATGAGATGCCGGTATAGTAATGTTTGAGAATCTGGGTGGCGGTGTGTCCCTCCTGCGCCATGCCGTTTGCTCCCCATTGACTCATGCCAACCCCATGCCCATACCCGAACGTTGTAATTTGGACCTCGTCACCTGTGGTCTTCCAACTGAACTGGCTGGATCTTAATCCAAGCAGTTTACGCACCTCTGGTCCGCTGAATCTTTCACCTGCGATCTGCATTTCCTTAATCCGATGTCCTTTGGTTGTAGACAACACTTCCATCCACGACCCACTCTTCTGGGCGGTAACCGGAATGGCATCCAGTTTTAACTTCTGCAGAACCTCATTACGCTTCATGGTGACGGTCTGCTTGAATCCTGGTGCCAGGTTTTTGTCCCATGGACTGTCTACACTTTTCAGATACGGCACAGCGTTCCCCCATACATCCTCGGCATTCTCGGTATACCCATTACTTGTGGAAAAAAAGGATGCGGTGATCGCCTTGCCCTGATAGGTCATCACAGTATCTCGACTTTCGCGTACAGCCTGTTGCAGTTTCTCCCATTCCTTCGCCTTCCCTAGACGCGTCCAATCCGCTTTCACCTGATCTGGCGGAATAAACACCTGATGGCTGACCGTATCCGTCACATCCGCAGTACCCGATGGAACACCGCTTGTATCACTCGCTGCGAGCCTACGCACGATAAATGTACGAGCAGCTATTGCCTGTGCCTTTAACGCCTCCAGTCTGAATTCCGCCGGCATCTCAGCTGCCACAACCCCGGTAACATAGTCTTCCAATGGCAGATTCATCGTTGTGCCCGTTGCGGACAGGTATACGCGTACTTTTGGTTCAGGGTAGGTAACTGGAACGGCTGGCGCAGGAGCTGGGGTTCTTACACTGCTTGAATCTGTTGGAGCAGGGATCGGCTTTGGTGATTCGCTTGTCCGCGGCCATACCAGAATTACCGGAATTAGCAACGCCATTGCCAATAAGGCAGATACAGCGGCAGCGGGTTGCCATCGCTTCGTATTGCGTCCCCATCGGGGTTTTCGTCCAAATGTCCGCATTCGGCGACGCTTCACTCGGCGGAATTGGTCCAGCTCAATAACAGGTATATGAATGTGCTCGGTTTTCTGTCGGTTTAGCTCATCTGTCGACACCCGTCCTGGATTGGAGAAACTTGCAGGCTGTGATGAAACAGTCCTCAGATTCAATGGGGCAGGCTTGTCTTTTTCCACTCCAGAAACGGTATTGCCCTCCGGCTCTTGCATACCTGGACGAGGGACAAGGGGTACCTTTACCTGTACACGAGCTTCTTTCATTCGAATATAACCCTCCGTTATCTATGGCCGGTCATGTGCCGGTCGTGTTGTTCAAATCCATAGTTTAGGTTATGAGCTGGCTTGATCTGATAGAACCTGATTTAAGAGAAACGAGACCCTTTCGTTCTGTTCAATCTCCTGTTTCCTTTTGCTATGTACATCTTAGAAACGTTGATCTGTCGCTGAATACCGGTAATCAACTGCAGTCGACACCCTATATAAAGTACGCTCTTTCATTTGGTTCAGAATCGATACAGAATACGATGTTATGCTATACAAGTTAGGACCAGCTATTAATAGAATCAGGTATCAAATATCTCGTTGTTTTCTTGAAAGTAAACACAAAAAAAGCCAAGCCAGATGGCTTAGCTTTATCATTTTTTACAACATACGTTCCTTCGCATTCATAATCCACACAACTGTGTGACTCATAATAGGGGACCATATTTTTTTCTATTCAATCCAGTGTTAAGCCAAAGTTGGTTGTACCTTAAACATCGGTACTTCTTTCTCCACTTTTTCACTAGGTGCTTTGGTTGCTTCCAGCTTAGGCTCATCAACCGAGATCCGATAGATGTCAGCGCCAAGTCCATTAAGCTTCTCAGCGAGATGTACATAGCCACGGTCGATGTGATGAACACCGCCCACTTCCGTTGTACCTTCAGCAACAAGACCTGCAATAATGAGTGCGGCACCCGCACGCAAATCGGTAGCTGTTACTTTGGCACCCTTCAGTTTGGCATTACCTGTGACGATGGACGAACGTCCTTCAACTTTGATCTCCGCATTCATCAATTGGAATTCATCGACATGCATGAATCGGTTTTCAAAAACAGTCTCTGTCACGACACTTGTTCCTTCAGATGCGAGCAAGAGTGCCATCATCTGGGATTGCATATCTGTCGGGAATCCTGGGTATGGTAATGTTTTCACATCCACAGCCTTAAGAGGACGATCTGCGATTACACGCACGCCATTCTCATCCGGTTGGATTGTAACACCCATCTCTTCAAGCTTCGCGATAACGGAGCCTAAATGATCAGAGATTGCACCTTCAATGTACACGTCACCACCAGAAATTGCAGCAGCAGCCATATACGTACCAGCTTCTACCCGATCCGGAATAACGGTGTGTGTAACGCCTTTAAGTTTCTCCACACCTTCAATGCGGATGACTCCAGTACCCGCACCACGTACGATGGCACCCATTCCATTCAGGAAGTTGGCAAGATCCACAATCTCAGGTTCTTTCGCCGCGTTCTCCAGAACAGTTACACCTTCGGCCAATGTTGCAGCCATCATAATATTTTGAGTGGCACCTACGGAAGCCACATCCAGATAAATTTTCGCGCCACGCAACCTTCCTTGGCTACGAGCTTCGATATAACCTTGGCCCAAGCTGATCTCTGCGCCCATGGCTTCAAAACCTTTCAAATGCTGATCAATAGGCCGTGTACCGATGGCACATCCACCAGGAAGTGAGATTCTTGTATGACCCATACGAGTCAACAAAGGCCCCATGACCAGGAAAGACGCCCGCATTTTACTTACCCATTCATACGGGGCTTCACAGGAAGTAAGTTTCTCCGCATTTACGGTAATCACTTCGTCCCGGTATGTAACTCCCGCTCCCAGCGATTCCAACACCTTGTTAATCGTCATCACATCGTCTAGAGGAGGCGCGTCAATAATAACGCTTTGTCCTTCTTCCCCTAAGAGAGAGGCAGCGATGATCGGAAGAACAGAATTTTTAGCGCCGCTAACTTTGACACTTCCGGTCAACCTTTTGCCACCGCGGACGATAAATTTGCTCATCATGGTTCCCTCCGCGCTTTTATTCCCTTTTCTTCATTCCGGAATACGTAAGCCCCACTATGCTAGAAAGGACTGTTGCTGTGTGTGGAATTTCGACATATTCTGGCATATTGCCACAGATGTCTGTTCAGAAAAGAATTGGTTTTTATAATCCATATCAATGATACCATGTGCCGTGCATCTTGCTATTCAGCATGTAAAATAAGTGTCTTACAAGCCAGCAGAGCATCAGAACAGACAGAGTGGGATGGTTATTAGCCGGCATGAACCGGATATCCCGTTTATAACTACAAAATAAGTGAACAATTGTGAATTCCCTAACTTCCATCATAACATTGTTGAATTGTACGATACAAGCATTTTTACATAAAACATCTCAAATTCAACCAATTTTACGTCACATTTTTTTCTTAATTTCTTTACCGACAACTCATACTCTAATTGTTAACACAATTAATCGATGTTATTCGACAATGAGCAGCTTGAAGAACCTAACAGATGATTAACCAACCATCTCAACATTAAAACAAATTACGCAACATTTGAGTCCAGGACAAGTAGTCAATGACAAAGCCAGCAACGGCATGCCCCAAAATGATGGCGAGCAACAAATGCAACAGTCTTCCCTGAGCACCTCGTGGCTGCCTGATGATTAAATCCAGTTTGAGATTTGTCAAAGCCCACCAAGACAACGCAATACATAACAGGGAGACGATGATTGAGACCAAGCCATTGGTGCTTAACGCCTGGTTCACCTGATTCGTCAGATCAGTATCCATATATTCTTTACCTCCACATTTGTTGCAGCGATCAGCATATCATATGCCCGGCACCCATAACTTGTTAGTATACTGGAATGTCTTGAGCACAACATACTGAGCGTACTGTCAGATTTACTCCTACCAGGCAGGAATCTCCTGATGCCCAATCACCGAGCAGCAACATTTGCGGCTGTGCATGACTATGGAATCTACTACGCAGCTTCCTGCTTCTGCTGACTCTATGGAATATAGGCTCTTTCATCATACATTGTCAATTACATTGATTTCCACTTCTAAAATATTTTAATTTTAAAATGCCGGGATTTTGTGACTAAAACGACATAAAAGAGCGCTATTTCGATATCGATTCTGTCATTTCCTCGGAAATAATTTAAATTCATTCATGAAAAAAATGGTTCTGTTAGTGGTAAATGCGCCCACTACTTTAGTCCTACATTCTATTCAAATAATCATAATCGGTGAATATTTTGTTTAAAATACTTCTGTTTACTGAAGGGATAGGATGGATATGTGGTCAGCCCTTTTGATATATTCGATAGAACAATTCTATTAAACAAACTCAAAAAAGCCCGGCAGACTAAGCCGCCAGGCTTCCCAGAATCGTTTATTTGCCGAATACATTAATCCGGTTAACCGCTTTTTGCAGTGCAATCTCTGCACGACGGTGATCAAAGTGGTCCTGATTGCTTTGGCTTGCAAGCCGACGTTCAGCCCGCTCTTTCGCCGCACGCGCACGATCCACATCAATGCTTTCCGGGAATTCAGCACTCTCTGCGAGTACAACAACCTTATCTTTACGAACTTCGATAAACCCGCCACCGATAGCAACTCGTTTATTTTCTTTTCCGTTATGGATATAGATTGGTGCAATCTGCAAAGGTGTAACCATAGGAATATGACCTGGCATAATGCCAAGTTCCCCTTCAATACCACGAGCCGTAATGCTATTCACCTGTTCTGAATAGACCAAACGCTCGGGTGTTACAATTTCCAACAAAAAGGTGCTCAATTCCATCCCTCCTGAAATATCCGAAGGATAGCCCGCTTCATAAGGACAATCCTGGATTCAGACTAAACCAGTGTTTTGGCTTTCTCCACTGCCTCTTCAATTGTACCAACAAAGAGGAAAGCTGCTTCCGGAAGATCATCATACTTACCTTCGAGAATCTCTTTAAAGCTGCGCACCGTTTCTTTAACTGGAACGTATTTACCCGGAATACCGTTAAATGCTTCAGCAACGTGGAAAGGCTGGGACAAGAAACGTTGGATTTTACGAGCACGGTATACAAGCGCTCTGTCTTCTTCACTCAACTCGTCCATACCCAGGATTGCAATGATATCTTGCAATTCATTGTAACGTGCCAAGATACGTTTAACGCCTTGAGCGACGCTGTAGTGTTCTTCTCCTACAACTTCAGGGGACAAGATCCGGGAGCTGGAAGCCAGTGGATCTACCGCAGGGTAGATACCCATCTCGGAAATTTTACGCTCCAGGTTCGTCGTTGCATCCAAGTGGGCAAACGTCGTTGCAGGAGCCGGGTCAGTGTAGTCATCCGCAGGCACGTAGATGGCCTGAATGGATGTTACAGAACCTTTTTTCGTTGATGTGATACGTTCTTGCAGTTGACCCATTTCTGTTGCCAGTGTAGGTTGGTAACCTACCGCGGAAGGCATACGTCCAAGCAAGGCAGATACTTCTGAACCCGCTTGGGTGAAACGGAAGATATTATCGATAAAGAGCAACACGTCACGGCCTTCTTCATCACGGAAGTATTCCGCCATCGTCAGACCTGTGAGGGCTACACGAAGACGTGCGCCTGGAGGCTCGTTCATTTGTCCGAAGACCATTGCTGTTTTGTTGATAACGCCGGAATCACTCATCTCGTGATACAAGTCATTACCTTCACGTGTACGCTCACCAACACCCGCAAATACGGAGATACCGCCGTGTTCTTGTGCGATGTTGTTGATCAATTCCTGAATGGTTACCGTCTTACCTACACCGGCACCACCGAAGAGACCGATTTTACCACCTTTAGCGTAAGGAGCAAGCAAGTCGATAACTTTGATTCCTGTCTCCAGCATCTCTGCTTGGGTAGTCAGTTCATCAAATGCAGGTGCTGAACGGTGAATCGGGTTCTTGTGCTCAGCAGCTACGGTACCGCCAGTATCAATTGCTTCACCGAGTACGTTAAATACACGACCCAGTGTTGCTTCTCCGACAGGTACAGAGATTGGTGCTCCTGTATCTAAAGCTTCCATACCACGAACAAGTCCATCCGTGGAGGACATCGCAATACAACGTACTCGGTTGTCACCCAGATGTTTCGAAGCTTCGAGTGTAAGGTTTACACTAACGCCGCTCTCACTTACTGTAGTGATCGTAATGGCATTGAGGATTTCCGGCAGACCGCCGCGATCAAACTCGACGTCAACAACCGGACCCATGATGCTCACAACGCGTCCTTTGTTCATCTTAACGTTCCCCTCCTACAAGCCTGCTACTTTTGCAAAAATAATGTACCGTTCGTTTATCTTTGCTCTGCAAGCCTTCATTAATAAAAAAACGGTTAGCCTTGTGCTGCGTTGGCACCTGCCACAATTTCCGTAATCTCCTGCGTAATCGCCGCTTGACGGGCACGGTTGTATGTCAATGACAAGTCGTTAATGAGTTTGGATGCATTTTTGGTTGCATTACCCATTGCTGTCATTTTCGCGCCGAGCTCACTTGCCTTACCGTTCAGAAGTGCACCATAGATCAGCGTTTCCGCGTAACGCGGAAGCAGAACCTCCAGTACAGCTTCAGCAGACGGCTCGTATTCGTAGCTTGCCGTTGGTCCTTCCGCAGCAGTTACCTCAGGTGTTTCCATCGGAAGAAGTTTCTCTACCGTAGGAATCTGGGTCAACGCATTCACAAAGCGGTTATAACAAATGTACAATTCATCAAATTCAGCCAGTTCAAACCCATGAACAGCTTCGTGTGCGATGGATTTGATGTCTGCAAATGAAGGCGAATCCGACAGATCCGTTGTTGTGGATGCCATTGCCATTTCACGTCGTCTGAAGTAATCGCGTCCTTTACGTCCAATGACGAACAATTCGTAGTCATCCTGAGAGTTGTGGCGCTCTTTGAGCGTCTGATTAACCTGACGCAAAACGTTCGCATTGTATCCACCTGCAAGACCACGGTCCGATGTAATGATCAGGTAAGCTGTCTTTTTGACCGGACGGCTCTCCAGCATCGGGTGCTGTATACCTTGCGTGCTTGATGCAATACTAGCTACAACTTCTTTCAGCTTCTCCGAATAAGGACGGGCTGCTTCCGCTTTTTCCTGCGCTTTACGCAGTTTTGCAGCAGCTACCATCTCCATTGCTTTGGTGATCTGCTTGGTGCTTTGTACGCTTTTAATTTGCCGCTTAATTTCGCGCATGCCTTTTGCCATGATTTCACCACCTCAAAACTTTGACAGGGTCAAAGTTACTTCGTAAGCATCACCACTAGTTTTGACAAAGTCAAAACTACATCGTAAGCATCATCTTTTTTGACAGAGTCAAAGTATTACATGCAGACATGCGGAATCGGTTAGACAACTCCGCACCTGCAATCATTTATTTAGACAGAGACAGCAAAGCTCTTTCTGAACTTCTCAATTGCACCTTTCAGTGCATTTTCGTTGTCTGCAGTCAATTCTTTAGTATCACGGATGGATGCAAGAATCTCCGGATGGCTACTCTCCATGAACGCGAGGAACTCACGCTCGAAACGAGTAACATCACCTGTTGGAATCTCATCCAGGAATCCTTTAACCGCAGTGTACAAGCTGACAACCTGTTGTTCTACAGGCAGAGGCTGGTTAACACCTTGCTTCAGGATTTCCATCATACGCGCACCACGATTCAGGCGGGCCTGAGTCGCTTTATCCAGATCGGAACCGAACTGGGAGAACGCTTGAAGCTCACGATATTGAGCGAGGTCGAGACGCAAGGAACCTGCAACCTTTTTCATCGCTTTAATCTGAGCAGAACCACCGACACGGGATACGGAAATACCTACGTTGATCGCCGGGCGTTGTCCAGCATTGAACAAGTCAGCTTCCAGGAAGATTTGTCCGTCCGTGATGGAGATTACGTTTGTTGGGATGTATGCAGATACGTCGGAAGCTTGTGTTTCAATAAACGGCAGTGCGGTTAAAGAACCACCACCAAGTTCATCATTCAGCTTCGCAGCACGCTCCAGCAAACGGGAGTGCAGGTAGAAGACGTCACCCGGATAAGCCTCACGGCCCGGTGGACGACGAAGCAACAAGGAAAGCTCACGATATGCAGAGGCTTGTTTGGTCAAGTCATCATAGATAACCAGAACGTGCTCGCCTTTGTACATGAAGTACTCACCCATCGAACAACCGGAATACGGTGCGATGTACAAGAGTGGTGATGGATCGGAAGCTGCTGCAGTTACAACGATTGTGTACTCCATTGCGCCTTTACGACGAAGAGTTTCCACAACTTGAGCAACTGTAGACTGTTTCTGACCAATAGCCACATAGATACACTTCATGCCGCTACCTTTTTGGTTCAGGATAGCATCAATCGCGATGGATGTTTTACCTGTTTGACGGTCACCGATGATCAACTCACGTTGTCCGCGACCGATTGGAACCATTGCATCAATGGCTTTGATCCCTGTTTGCATCGGCTCATGAACCGATTTACGATCCATTACGCCTGGTGCTTTACCTTCAACCGGACGGAATTCCGTTGTAGCGATTGGCCCTTTGCCATCTACAGGAATACCGAGCGGGTTCACAACGCGTCCAATCAATGCTTCGCCTACAGGCACTTGCATGATTTGACCAGTACGTTTCACTTGGTCACCTTCACGAATATCGTAGTAAGGTCCCAGGATAACGACACCAACATTGCTTTCTTCGACGTTCATGGCGAGTCCCATAACACCGCTTGGGAATTCAACCAACTCGTTGGACATGACGTTCTCAAGTCCGTAAACACGAGCGATACCATCACCAACCTCGATTACCGTTCCGACTTCGACTACATCGATATCGGTCTTGTATTGTTCGATTTGGCTCTTAATTAATGTACTGATTTCTTCTGGTTTGATACTCAAGTGTCCTCACCCCAATCTACTGTACTCGTCTGTTAAAAGACTGCTCAAGACGTTCGAGCTTGCCAGCCAAGCTGCCGTCATAGATCGTATCGCCAATGGCGACTTTCAATCCGCCCAGCAGAGTCGGATCAACAATGTTCTCGATACGAATCTTTTTATTCACACGGCCACCGAATTCACGGGCTACCGCTTCTTTTTCTTCATCATTCAACGCATAAGTCGAGTAGACACGTGCATCAGCAATGCCCAGCGACTCACCTTGGATCTTCCGATAATCATTCAGCAAGTCTCCCAGCAATTCAACGCGCCCGCGCTCAATCAACAACAAGACTGTACGAAGGACTGAATCGGATACCTTGCCATCAAGACTTGAGTGAATTACGTTCTGCTTGGCTTCATCAGAAATGTTAGGGGATACGATAAATTTCTCGATATCTGCATCTCCGGTCAATGCACTGACTACTGCAACCAGTTCCTGTTCAACCTCAAGCACCTGCTGTTGCTGAAGAGCAACTTCGAACAATGCTTTCGCATAACGCTTGGCAACTATCGTATCGCGGCTCATTGTCGGCCTCCTACCTCATTGAGGTATTGGTTCACAAGCTCTTCTTGTGCAGGACCGTTCTCAACTTCTTTTTTGATCAACTTGGATGCAATCTGAACGGAAGCTGTACCCAGTTCGCTGCGAAGTGCTGCGACTGCTTTGTTCTTCTCGCTCTCGATTTCGCGTACTGCATCGTCTTTCAGACGATTAGCTTCAGCTTTTGCATCAGCCAAAATCGATTCAGCTTGTTTACCACCTGTTTGTTTGGACTGTTCAATGATGTCGTAAGCATCTTGACGTGCTTGCTCAAGAGCTTGTTTTTGTTCCTCCACATAGGCAATGGCCTGTTCCCGAGTCTGTGCAGCCTCATTCATCTGCGTCATCACGAGTTCACGACGTTTTTCCATAATGGAGAACAAAGGCCCGAAGGCATAACGGCTAAGCAGCCAATATAAAATTGCAAATGCAACAATCGCAAGAAGCGTATTTTCCCATATGAAACTCAATCTGTTCACTCCTTCCTGGAGGTATCCTTGAAACGTCATCCGTTAGAACGGACATTACCTAAAAAGAAGGCGCGGATGGCTATGGCCTTCCCCGCCAAACCTTTAAAATTTAATTAAGCCATACCGTAGAACATGAACGCGAGTACCACACCGATGATCGGCAATACCTCGATCAAACCTACACCGATAAACATTGTTGTTTGAAGAGTGGATTTTGCTTCCGGTTGACGGGCAATACCTTCCACCGTTTTGCTGATTACCATACCGTTACCAATACCTGCGCCAAACGCGCCCAGTCCTGCAACAATTGCTGCTGCGATTAATGCCATTGCTCCCATTTGTATATCCTCCTTAAAATGATAAATCGAATTTTTTATTGTTCAGCCTGGTGAAGAAATCTTCGTAGGGCTTGAAACTTAATGCTCGTCGTGCGTCTCGATGCTCTGTGAAATGTACACCATCATCAAGATAACAAACACAAATGCCTGGATCGCGCCGATAAAGATACTGAAGCCTTGCCACACCATTAGTAGCGGAATCGCTGCAATAGCACCAAACACTTTAAATGTGGTCAGTTTCAGGATCGTTGCGATCAGTACCTCACCCGCGAAGATATTCGCGAATAGACGCATACCGTGTGTCAACAGCTTGGATGCCGTCTCAATCAAGTTGATTGGCAAGAACAAGGCGAATGGCTTCAGGTAATGCTGGAGATATCCTTTTGTGTTGCGGAACAATCCCAGTCCATGAGATACAAGGAACGCTACGAGAGCAAGTCCCATCGTTACAGACAAGTCGGCTGTTGGTGATTTCCACCAAGCCAGTTCAACGTGTGGGTGTGCTTCAGGGTCCTTGGCATGCGCTTTTTCAAACGCCTCCACCGCTGTAACAATCGGCTTACCGAATACCTGTGCCTGATTAACATCTGTTACCTCAGATACAGCCACGAGCGGAAGGCCGAGCATGTTCCCTACAAAAATGAACATAATCATGGAAAGAGCGAGAGAGATAAAATGTTTACCTTTCTTCATATCCATTGTGCTGGAAATCAGATTGCGGACGAATTCTACTGCCCACTCCATAAAATTTTGCAGCTTGCCGGGATTTTCAACGGATAATCTCCGTGTTGCCAGTACAGCAAAAATAAAAACAATTGCACCTGTAACTACCAGCATCAACAGAACCGATAGATCGAGTCGAAATCCGCCAAGCATAATAATTGGAGCTTCATGCATATTTTTCTCACCCCTTTCTCGACTTGAAAGCTGCAGCCCTTAACATCATTCTGCTCTGCGGGAATGGACAATCCCTATAATCAGTAAGGAAAATTGTGCAATGACGAGACCGCCTGCAACCGCATATGTATTGAAGTACTGCGGAAAGCGCATCGATATGAATATACCGAGCACAGCGAGTGCCGCTCTTGTCAAAAATCCCAGGTTCACACGCTTCAAGTTACCTTCTGCCGCATCATCAGACATTTTCCTTACTTTGTAGCCCAAGTAAAATGCATTGATCCAGCTAATTCCTGTACCCAGGGCCAGTCCCAAAGCAATTGTCTCCACACGTGGCATAAAGGCCGCTGCGAGAAAACAAATCATAAGAAAGTACATGATGAAAACAGTCATCGATCTGCGGTATCTGGTTAGTTCACTCATCACTTTCCCCCATGAATTTTTTCGCGATAAAGTAGATGCTTACACCGCCTGCCGCAAGAAAAAAGAGAACGCTTACGGCGATCCATATTCCGTTACCTCCAATGGTCTTGTCCAACCAGGAGCCAGCGTAATATCCGGCAACAGCGAGAATGGCAACCTCGATCCCAAAAGCTGTCACGAGTCCCATCGCTTTCCATACATTATCGTCATGGTTACGGGATGAATTTGGTTTGTTCGAATCGGCCATTTTCCACGCCACCCTTGCAATCCCAGTTAATTTTACTGAATGATGAGAGCCTTTGTCAATTGAATGATTTTAGCGTTTTAAAGGGGAAAACGACGGGAATACAGACCCTCAAAGCCCATAAACCCGCGTAAACCGTACAGTTTAACTGTATGCTTGCCCTTTATAAATCCGTCAGAAAAAATGTATTATTTTTTGAATTTTCTGTGAAATGATTCCGGACGCTCACTATTTACACCAAAATGGTGCAAAATCGCATTGACAATTCTTTCCGAAGCATGTCCATCACCGTATGGATTGGCAGCCTGACTCATGCTTGCATACA
This sequence comes from Paenibacillus sp. AGC31, assembly GCF_057334655.1. Lineage (NCBI taxonomy): Bacteria > Bacillati > Bacillota > Bacilli > Caryophanales > Paenibacillaceae > Paenibacillus > Paenibacillus sp. AGC31. Next base: position 178,305 of record NZ_JBHFJH010000010.1, on the reverse strand, counting down.
GGGTTTTGTCTGTAAGCAGAGCTTTGGTCCGTTCATATACACGTTCCTCTTCGGTACCTACCAATTCCAGCGTTCCGGCTTCAATACCTTCCGGGCGTTCTGTTGTATCGCGCAATACCAGCACAGGCACACCAAACGAAGGGGCTTCTTCCTGCAAACCGCCTGAATCGGTCAAAATCAAGTGAGTATGCGGGTAAAAGTTATGCAAATCCACCACGTCTAGTGGATCAATTAATTGAATACGGGGATGATTCCCCAAAATCGCGTGAGCCGGCTCCTTCACAGCAGGACTTGGATGCACCGGGTACACGATGGCAATATCTTCGAATTCGTCGGCAATCCGTTTGACGGCCTGGAAAATGTTGCGGTGAGGCTCGCCCTGAGATTCACGGCGATGAGCTGTCATCAGCACAAGGCGTTTGCCTTGGGCCCAATCAAGTACCGGGTGTGTGTAGTCCTCCCGTACTGTATATTGAAACACATCTGTTACCGTGTTGCCTGTGACGTACGTACTAGACTCCGATTTATTTTCTTTGGCAAGATTGGAAGAAGACCAATCTGTAGGCGCAAAGTGTAGATCAGCCAGTACTCCTGTCAGCTGACGGTTCATCTCTTCCGGATATGGAGACAGCTTGTTCCACGTCCGCAGCCCAGCTTCCACATGCCCTACCTGAATCTGTTGCAAGAATGCTGCGTAGCTCGCTACAAAGGTAGTTAATGTATCCCCGTGAACCAGTACAATATCCGGCTTAGCTTCGGCTAACACCGGCTCCAGACCGCCAAGCACACGAATTGTGATTTCATTCAATGTCTGACGGTCCTTCATCACATCCAGATCATAATCGGGATGAATGTCGAAAACTTCAAGTACCTGATCCAACATCTGGCGATGCTGCGCAGTTACGCAAACAATAGATTCAATAGACTCAGGGTGTTTCTGCAATTCCAAAATAAGCGGAGCCATCTTGATGGCTTCCGGACGCACCCCGAAGATCGTCATGACTTTAATTTTGTTGGACATTCGAGCAAAGCCCCTTTTCTATAAGTTCATGTTCAAAAAGTCCGGTTTTCAGTACCAAGAATATGGAATGAAGGTAGAAATGGAGTAGCGGAGCGTAGGGAAAACTACGTGAGCAACGGACATTTCGGCTGAATTTCATATTCGATGCCGATGATGCCCTTGGGCATCCTTCGTAATCAAAATTGGACTTTTTGAACAACCTCTTACAAAGCATGCGATATGCTTATTTAGTGCCGTAAAGACGGTCTCCTGCATCTCCAAGTCCTGGAACGATATAACCATGATCATCCAGACGGTCATCCAATGCTGCTACATAGATGTCCACATCGGGATGTGCATCCTGCACAGCTTTTACGCCTTCCGGTGCTGCAACCAGGTTCATCATTTTGATTTGGGTACAGCCACGTTTTTTGAGCACGTCAATAGCTGCAATTGCCGAACCACCCGTTGCCAGCATCGGATCAATCACAATCAATTGACGCTCTGTTACGTCTGTAGGCAGTTTGGTGTAGTATTCTACCGGTTGCAGTGTTTCCGGGTCACGGAACAGACCAACATGTCCAACTTTTGCCGCTGGCAACAATTTCACAACGCCATCCAGCATTCCGAGTCCTGCACGCAGAATCGGCACCAGTCCGAGCATACGTCCAGAGATAACTTTACCTTGTGTTGCAGCTACAGGTGTCTGTACATCAATCGTTTCCAGTTCAACATCTCTTGTAATCTCATAAGCCATCAACGTTGCTACTTCATCCACCAATTCACGAAAATCTTTCGTATTCGTACGCATGTCGCGTATAAACGTCAGTTTGTGTTGAATCAAAGGGTGATCACATATTACTAATTTTCCCATCTAATTTGTCCCTCCGGTAAGTTCTTCATGTTCAGCATTTCCAAATATACCTAGCCACCATTCATGGGCTCGATAAATCCTGTATATTATATCATCACCAACAACGAATTACACCATCAAAGGACACCCAATCATTACAGATTACCGAATCCTATAAAAAACAGGACCGGAAAATGATCCATCCGGTCCTGTTTTGCTCATGCTGTTATGTCATTGAGTGGGAAAAAATATGAATACAAGTGATGCTCCGCAAACAGATTGCACCTACGATCGCTGTTATCCCCTGATTTTTTTGATTCTCCTATATAAGGAGAAAATCATGGGATAAAGGCGAGCGCTTCGCTTCTCCGATTGCATTCTGCCAGCTTCGTCTTTTGTATTCCAATTTATAAAAACTCAAAAGAAAGCAGCATGAGCAAAGTTTTTTAGTATTTAAGATCTGTATAGAGCGGGAATTGGTCTGTCAGTGCAGTCACTTCTGCACGGGCTTCATCCAGCTTCGCTGTATCTTTTGGATTTTTCAGCGTTTTGGCAATGATCTTACCGATCGCTACCATTGCTTCTTCGTTCATGCCACGGGAAGTTGCAGCAGGTGTACCAATTCGAATACCACTCGTTACGAACGGGCTAGTAGGGTCGAATGGAATGGCATTTTTGTTCACGGTAATACCGATGGAATCAAGCACATGCTCAGCTTCCTTACCTGTGATGTTCACACTGCGTGTGTCGATCAGCATCAAGTGGTTATCTGTACCACCGGATACGATGTTCAATCCTTCAGCGATCAGTGTTTCAGCCAGAACCTGTGCGTTTTTCACAACATTCTGTGCATATGTTTTGAACGAAGGTTGCAAAGCTTCTCCGAATGCTACCGCTTTGGAAGCGATCACGTGCATCAAAGGTCCTCCTTGGGAACCAGGGAATACGGCTTTATCAATCGCTGCTGCCCACGCTTTGCGGCACAGAATCATACCACCACGAGGTCCACGCAGCGTTTTGTGTGTTGTTGTTGTTACGAAATGCGCATGTGGAACCGGGTTTGGATGTAAACCCGCAGCAACCAGTCCTGCGATGTGAGCCATGTCCACCATGAACAAAGCGCCTACATCATTGGCGATGGAAGCCAGCTTTTCAAAATCAATGGTACGTGGATATGCACTTGCGCCTGCAACGATCAGACGAGGGCGGTGTTTGAAAGCCGCTTTGCGTACTTCATCATAATCAATCAGGAATGTATCTTCCTGTACGCCGTATGCCACAAAGTTGTACAGCAAACCGGATGCGTTAACCGGGCTACCGTGTGTGAGGTGTCCACCATGGGCAAGGTTCATACCAAGTACAGTATCACCAGGTTTCAACGCTGCAAGATAAACTGCCATGTTCGCTTGTGCACCGGAGTGAGGTTGAACATTCACGTGTTCTGCTCCGAACAATTCTTTTGCACGATCACGCGCGATGTCTTCAACGATGTCCACATGCTCACAACCGCCATAGTAACGTTTGCCTGGATATCCTTCAGCATACTTGTTGGTCAGAACAGATCCCATTGCTTCGATTACTGCTTCACTTACGATGTTCTCGGATGCAATAAGTTCGATGTTGTTCTGTTGACGTTTCAGTTCAAGATTCATCGCTTCCAGTACTGCCGGGTCATTCTTGCGCAATTGTTCCATGATTAAATTCCTCCCAAGTATAGTGAAGTAGGTTGAATATGTTAGTCACATAATGTCGAATCTGGTTGTTCTTCCATACGATACACCGCGCGTTCGCCGCCAATCAACTTCGGACGAGTCAACGCTGTGGTTACACGTGCATCTCCAACATAACGGAGCGCTGTACGAAAAGGTACGGCTACATGCCGGAGATGCATTCCAATCATTGTCTCCCCAATGTCCAGTCCCGCATGGGCCTGCACATGTTCAGCCAGGCATGGATCGGTCAGCGAACGATATGCTGCGGATGCCATGGAACCTCCGGCCTTGGGCACGGGTACTGCACCAACCTCGGTCAATCCAAGACGAGTAAGCACAGAACGTTCCATTACCAACGCACGGTTCAGATGCTCACAACATTGGAATACCGTGTCAAAACCGAATTCCTCCTGCACCTCGCGTATACCCGCAAGAAGCTGCTGTGCCACTTCAATGGCACCACTCGTACCAATCCGAGCGCCTGCGACTTCACTTGTGCTTGTACCGATCACAACGATCTGTCCAGGCCCAAGCTGTCCGGCAAGCGCAAGTTCATGCAGAATAGACGCGGTCTGTTCCTGCAATCCGGGTTGTTCCGAATCTAACTCTATAGTCATCCTATCATCGCCTCCCGATAAAATCATGCCCGCTATCTCTTAGCTGTCCTTCGTATTCTTGCACGGCATCTCAGGTACTATTATAGCGAATAATCAGATGAAAGACGAAAAAAAGAGCAGTCTGCGGGTAACGCAGAATTGCTCTTTTGCCCAGGCGACCGGCCGTTTGTTCCGGTGCTCCATCGTGGTTATGCCCACTTCGTCGCCAGTTACACCGGATCCCTGTTTTCCCCTTCATCATAAAACAACCCGCGTCTAAAATCAACGGTTAATTTACATCACGTGTCCTATTTCTATAACCTGCCTCGCAGGATCAAAATTATCCCAGCTTATCCAAAAGCCGGTCCAATGCCGTCCGAATCTCAGCTGCAGCTATATTGTAATCATCACGACTTCCTCCAAACGGATCGGAGATGTCGAAACTTGGAATTCGTTGTCTAATCTCAATGGCTCGCTCACGCTCCGATGCCAGGATCTCTTGGCCAAGGGCACGTTTCATCTCAAGCGTTGCAAACAGGCTGTCCAACTCCTGAACATCACTTAATACCTGTTCATCATCCTCCACATATTCTTTCAATGTATAGGTTTTGTGGACTGAATCGGGAAAAACCTGCATGACATGTTGCTTATGACTCCGTGTTAATGTAAGAACCAGATCGGCCCAACCTACTAGGTTAGAGCTAAGCTGTGTGGAATGAGGTGGACCTTCAACGTTATGATCTCTCAAAACTGCTTCAGCATGTCGGGAGATCGGCATACCCGACGTTGCTGCCACACCTGCGGAGCGAACCTCTACCTGAATGCCACGCTCCGATGCCAATTTTCGCAAAAGCCCCTCTGCCATGGGGCTGCGGCACGTATTTCCTGTACACACGAATAAAATATGTTTCATTGTGTTAGCCTCCCCATTTTACATATGATGCGAATGATATGATATCTCAAGTTTTATTCTAAAATATAAACAAAAGTCCAAACGCAAGCAAGATTGCGCCACCAATAGCTTCGCCGTAATCCCCGAGATTCTGACTCACCCGACGGCCTAATAACAGCCCCATAACCGACATCACCCCGCCACAAACGCCGAAAGCAAGTACGGTCAAGATCAGATCACTGCTAAACATCCCTAAGGATACGCCAACGGAGAATGAATCCACACTTACGCTGAGGGAGAACAAAACAACGCCGAGCAGGGAACGGTGGTCCACCAGCTTTGTATCGCCTTCACGGAATGCATTCAGAATCATATGAGCACCCAGCAAAACAAGCAATCCACCTGCCGCATACGTCGTAATGTCACCGAGCAGGGAACTGACGTATTTGCCCATATACATGCCGATGAGCGGCATGATGATATGAAACAGCGCCGTTACAATACTGATTCGCAATACATCCCGCAGCCGAATGCCCTTCATGCCAATTCCGATTCCGAGTGAGAACGCATCGAGGCCAAGCGCAACAGCCATGATCAAAATGGTTACCAACTGCCCCACATGGGCAGACACATCCCACATCCCCATACCCCCAAGTCACGTAAAGGTTCTTGTACACGATATGCGGACAAGGACCTAAACATGACCGATGAAAGGCAAACGGCGACGGTTCTCTGGTCAGATGCTGGCTTTATAGAATCTTGATTTTGTTTTGGAAAAAGGGTGATTACTCTCCTGACTGTATGATCAGGAGAGCTTAAGAGGGTTGCTGGTTGCCAACTTGTATGAGTTGGTTCCCTGCAGCCTTGAGCAGCCGATTCATGACGGCTGCTCCCAGCCCTTCGCGTGAGCAGGCTTCAGCCACAATATATGTGGCGCCTTGCTCATCGCAGCTGCGCAGCGCGGCGTATAGCCGGCGCGCTGCTTCTTCCAGCTCGCTGGCGTCTCCCAGCGAGAACACGGCATCGGCGCGGTACTGCTCCGCGTGCTCGGCGAACGCCAGCACCGCGGTGCGCTCTCCGCGCTGCGCCGCCTCTGCGAGGGCGGCGCTGATCCAGGCCGCCACCGCTGCGGGCGGCCCCTCTACCACGCACAGCGCCCCTGTGGGTGCGTAGTGCGTGTACTTCATGCCCGGCGAGCGCGGCGCCGGGCTGCCCACGCCATCGGCCCCCTCCGCGAGTAGCGCAGGGTCCGTGGCAACACGGGCGGCAACGGCGGACAGTTGTTCCGCCGTAATGCCGCCAGGGCGCAGGATGGTGACGGTACCGTCGTCACCGACCTGCACAACCGTGGACTCGACGCCCACCCCGGTGGGGCCGCCGTCCACAATGCCGCCGATGCGGCCATCCAGATCCTCGCGTACATGAGACGCGAGTGTCGGGCTTGGCCGCCCGGAGCGGTTGGCGCTTGGCGCAGCCACAGGACATGCCGCCGCCGCGATTAACTGCAAGGCCACCGGATGGTCCGGCATGCGCACGGCCACCGTGTCCAGACCGGCGGTGACACGCGGTGACACCGCCCCCGGCCTAACCGGCAGCACCAGCGTCAGTGGTCCCGGCCAGAAGGCCGCCATCAGCGCTTCCGCCGTTTCGTTCACTTCCGTGACCAGCGTATCCAACTGGTCGCGGTGCGCGATATGCACAATCAGTGGATTGTCGGAAGGTCGGCCTTTGGCGACAAATACAGCCTCCACGGCTGCTGTGCTACGCGCATCAGCACCCAGGCCATAGACCGTCTCGGTCGGAAAGGCCACCGTCTGACCTTGACGAATGCAGGCTGCGGCAGCCTGCAAGTCGGCGAGCGCCTGTTGATCGGTGCTCCCCTTTTTCACATCCAACATTTCAATATTACCCATTCCTTGATCATTTTCAGCGCTCACCAAGATGCGTACATCCCACATCTCGGTAACCAGTTCTCCCGGAGCTTTCGTATCACGGTCTTCTCTACCATCCCTCATCTCAGAGGTGTGTTGCACTGGTTCGTTTTCTCTGCTCATATATCATCATTCCTAAACTTCAAGTAGGTTAGTTCATATCCATATTCAATATAAGTAATTATAACATACCTCTCCCGCCTCGGATGCCCTTCACACTTCACTCCACGCATGAGTCTCACTATAACTTCACCACTAATTCATATCAAAAGGGCAGCTCCATGAATCGAAGTCACCCTTACTAATATTATAAATACGTTGTTATGCGAATAATCCAGTTACCCAACTCCACAGTTTCACAGCCATATCCCACAGAAAGAATCTTGCCTCCGGTGTATCTCCCTGCACTGACGCTTCAGCATCTCCTGGTTCAGCCGCTGCGGCCGATACCGTTGAAGGTTTCGCCAGTGCATCCCCGGTCCCTGCATCAATGAAGCACAGCGGCGGGAACAACACACACCACCAGTTCTGCCCCTTACCTTCGCCCAGCGTGATCCGAACAGCTTCATAATCTCCCGCAGGGTAGACAGTGCCACCATATAGTTTGGTTGGAAACGGAACAGAACCCAATTCCACCTGATACTCATAATTCAAACCGCGACTGGCCAACTCTTCTCCTACTCTATTCTCAATCTCGGACAAATGCACACGAATAACCTTGCGCGCTTCATCCAGACTTTGCGGATTCTCCAGTTCGGCTACCCACTCGCCCATCTGAGCAACGACAGCATCCCGAATCTCGCGTTTCACCAATTGATCTCCCGGTGCATCCGAGTTTGCTAGAATACGCAAGCGAATCGATTGTTCTGGAATTGCTGTGGCCGCCACAGCTGCATCCGTTTTCTGACCTTCCCACATCATGATAATCATCATAAGACATACAATAATAAGTCCAATTTGCTTTACAATTCTTCTGCTCATTCCGTTCTCCCCCTCGGCTCTCTGATCACGCTACCTGCAACTCTCTCATGTCTATCAGTATGCCCGGTAGAGACGGAAGTAAACCTAGCATTTGCAATAAATCTACTAGAAATTGTTCAAAAAGTCCGCTTTGATTACGAGGAATGCCCAGCTGCATCATCAACGTCGAATATCAAATTCAGCGGAAATAAGCGGGAGACTTACGAAGGTTGTTTCCCAAGGAACCATTTTGATGGCTCACGTAGTTATCCTACGCTCCACTACTCCATTTCTAGCTTCATCCCATCTTCTCGGTACTGAAAACCCAACTTTTTGAGCACGCACTACTAGAATCTGTGTTTAAAACCAGACAAGTTATACAATGACAAAATGTCAGCGTCCAAAAAGCCTTGAAGACTGTACTGGCTGACCCTAGGCGAATGACCAGTCGATGTTCTAAGGAACCGAGGACGTCTTATTTGGCCTTTAGGTCTTCTTTTGAAATTGTAAGGAACACGAGGAAAGTTATTTCCCAAAATCTTCTGACCCACACGCTACAAAAGGCTGTTTATGTTGATATAACGTGTCTCAGATTCATTAGCTTTCTCCAGGCACTTCAAAACCCTGAATAAGACGTGTGTGGTTCTTTAGCTCATAACTCTTAACTCTTAACTTCTAACCCCCTAACAGCTGGCACTTGAATCGTCACATCATGCTCAACACACTATTCCCAACTCTTTCAGGTGCGCCTCAGCCTACAGTTGGCTTGAAAACACCTATGCATTGCTTCTCTCATCTCTCATTCACACTTTCTCACCCATCATGTTAAAAAGGTTGATCTGCACCTGGTTACAGGGCAAATCAACCTCTTTATTCCTACGAACGAACACGTTATACAACATCTCACCACTTTACTTTTCACTACACCGACTCAACAGTTACACAGCACTTTTCTCTTTCTTGAGCATATTCCATAAACGTTCCGACAACCGGGGTTGCTGCTCCCCCATCAGAAGTTCATCCTCCTCTTCTTGCCCGAACAACTTAATGCTCATGACTACACCGATACAAGCCATATTAATGAGCAGAGAGGTGCCACCGTAACTGACAAAAGGTAACGTAATACCTGTGAGTGGCATCAGTCCAAGAAACGCCCCCACGTTCTCAAACACCTGATACAACAACATTCCGATAATACCTACAATGATGACGGGTCCAGCGCGATCTCTGCATGCCAGAGCAATCAGAACCATACGTTGAATCAGAATAAAGTACAACAGAATCAGTACGGATGCACCAACAAAGCCAAACTCCTCTGCGATCACAACAAAAATGGAATCAGAATACGTATAGGGGACTCGTCCACTCTGAACGGATGTTCCTTGCAAGTAACCTTTGCCGATGATGCCGCCTGAACCAATGGCTAAACCTGCATTTTTCGTATGCCAAGAAGCTTTGGAGGTAGCCTTTTCCGGCACAAGCCAGGGGTCAATACGCTCTGCCCAATGCTCACGTTTTATCTTTTCAAGAAAAGTAAATACTTCATCATGGTAGAAGGTATAGGCTTTAACAAAACCAAAGAACGCCACCCCCACAATCGCCAGTGCAATCAATGCGTGCTTCAGCCTCATATTTCCGATCCAGAATACCGCAGCCAGAATCACCACGTACCCCAGCGCATTTCCCAGATCATTCTGAGCCATAACCAGGGCAAACGGAATAAACGCCCAGCAGCCAATCGGCACAATATCTCTCCAAAATTTCAGTGTGCCTCGTTGTCTCTTCACGATCAAATGGGCGAGGAACAAAATCAGAATCATCTTGAACAACTCTGCCGGTTGAAAAGAAAAGTTCTCGCCCAGCTTCAGCCAACCGTTGGCGTTATTGATCGAACTTCCCAGTACATTGGCCAGGATCAGCAATATAATTCCCAACCCATACAAATAAAACGCATATTTCACGTATAACTTGTAATTCACAAGCCCGATCACTAGCACCGCAATGAACCCGGCCACATAGAAATAAATCGTTTTGACATGATGATTCGCCAGTTTGGCATCTGTCTGCGTTCCGCTATAAATCGCAAATACACTAATAATCATGAGCAGCAGCATGACAAAAAGAATAACACCGTCCATCTTTTTCAGCATTCTCAACATGACTCCGTCCATCCCCCTGAAATCTAACATTCTATGATTCCCAATTAAACTCAATATTACCATTGTATATAATTGGATAATAAAATGGAAATCAGGGTCGTTTCAGGTTAAAAAAATGAACTATTCAATGGCCTGAATTACGCCGTAAAAACAATAAAAACCCTAAAACATCCATCCCAACTCGGGCTGATCTGTTCCAGGGTTCTATAGTTACATATAAGTTAAACTAAGCATTTATACACTGACACTACGATAACAGAATAACCTTCCATTCGCTGTTATCCCCAGATTTTTTCGCTTCCCTTTTTCCAAGGGAAAATCCGGTGATAAAGGTGAACGCTTTGCTTTTTCTGTCCTCTCCGTTATCGCGTAAAAGATTAGTTCAACTTATATATCTGAAGTGTTATTTTACGTTTTGATTCTAGAACGTTATTGCTCCTGCTGGGATGGCTTGCGTCTTAGCAATTTCATCACCAGATCTGTAATACTCGGTTGTTCCGCAGAGCCAAGAATATCCTCGTTCTCTTCCGTGTGGACCTTAATACTCATCACAAGACCCATGCTGATCATGTTGATCATAATGGAGGTACCACCCGAACTGATAAACGGCAGCGTAATCCCTGTCAACGGCATCAGACCAATGAATGGACCAATATTAACAAAGATCTGGTAGAGCAGCATCGCTATAATCCCAACAATGAGATAAGGTCCAGCGCGATCCTTACACTCCAGTGCAATCAGCACCAGCCTGTGAATAAGGATAAAGTACAGGAGAAGCAGTACCGAGGCACCGATGAAACCAAATTCTTCCCCAATCTGCACAAAGATGGAGTCAGCATACGCCAGCGGCACCCGATTCGACTGAATTGTTGTGCCTTCCATATAACCTTTGCCCGTAATCCCGCCAGAACCAATCGCAAGTTTTGCATTATACGTCTGCCAGAGTACATCTCTTGAGGTCAGTTCTGGTACAAGCCAGGGGTCAAAACGATCCGCCCAGTGCGAACGTCCAATGTCATTCAGGAATTTAACAATCTCATCATGATAATGAATATATGCCTGTGTACCGCCGATAAAGGTAGCCACAGCAATCATAAAACCAATGAGAGCATGCGTAAATTTAATGTTGCCAATCCATAATAGGCCCACAAGAATGACAACATAACTCAACGCATTTCCCAAGTCATTTTGAAGCAATACGAGTAGTAACGGCGGCAGAACACAGAGCGAAATCGGAATAACATCACGTCCAAAATAGAGCGGACGGTTCTTCTTTCGGGCCAAAAAGGCCGATAAAAACACAATCAGGCATAACTTGAACAACTCAGCCGGCTGCAAGCTGACCCCGAAGATGGACAGCCAGCCTTTTGCCCCGTAGTACTCTTTACCAAAGAACATTACGAAAATGAGCAGCAGCATACCCACGCCATAGATATATAAATAATTTTTGATTATGAATTTATAGTTGATCATCGACATCCCAAAAAAGACTACGAATCCCAAAATATAAAAGATCACTGCACTTTTCGGGAGTCCCTCCAGCTTCGGACGACCAAACGTTGTACTGTAAATCGACAAAATACTGATACCCATCAGAATAACGAGTATAAACACAATAGAATAGTCTATCTTTTTAAATTTGTGCAGCATGTAATTATGTTCCCCCAAGCATTCAGAAATCTTCGGTATATCTCATTGTAGAGGATTTCACGGCAAAAAGAAAACCCGCGGAACCTTACATTTTCGTCACCTGTTCCGAAGTACGAACACCCAGGACATGCCGCTCGATTCCGGCAAGGTCCGGTACAATGATTATTTCCGGCCAATGTCCCGCCGATTCAAGCAAAGCTGCGATGTCGCGAGCCTGCCCCTGGCCCAGCTCAAAACCAATGATCTGCGGCGGCGCAGGCAGCAGCGCCAACTGCTCCAGCATGACACGGTACGGTGCAAGCCCGTCCGGACCGCCGTCCAATGCCATGCGCGGCTCATGATCGCGCACCTCTTGCTGCAACCCGGCGATATCCGCCGCCGGGATGTATGGTGGGTTGGACACCAGGATGTCCACCCGAGCCCCAGCGAACGGGGCCAGCAGATCGCCTTCACGGAAGTCGATCTGTACGCCGTTCGCGGCCGCGTTCCGCGCGGCCACTTGCAGGGCAGCCGCCGAGAGATCTCCGGCGCCTACCTGCCAGCGCGGGCGTAGTGAAGCCATCGTCACCGCGATGGCGCCACTGCCCGTGCCGATATCGACGGCGAGCGGAGCGCCGTCGGGAAACACGCGGTCGGCTTCGCGCAGCACAGCCTCGACCAACAGCTCCGTCTCCGGCCGCGGAATCAGCACAGCCGGCGTGACCTCGAACGGCAGCCCATAGAATTCCTGGCTGCCGATAATGTATTGCGCCGGCTCACCCGCAGCCTTGCGCGTGACGGCGTCCTCCCAGCGGCTGCGATGCTCGCTGGGAAAAGGCTCCGGCTGCATCATGTAGTACGTGGCGCCATAGACGCCGAGTACATGTTCCAGCAGCAGCCTAGCATTGTTTTGCGGCTCGTACACGCCGCACTTCTCCAAAAAAGAGGAAGCCTCCACGAAGGCTTCCCGACAGCTCTGTTCCGGCGTCATGACAAACTGCGCGCGGGTCACAGATTATTCTCCTCGATCCATCATCTCAGTCTGCTGAGCAATCGTCAGTGCAGACAAGATATCTTCAATCTCCCCGTTCATGATCTGATCCAGCTTGTGCATCGTCAGACCGATACGGTGATCCGTCACACGGCTTTGCGGGAAGTTGTACGTACGAATCCGCTCACTGCGGTCGCCCGTTCCCACTTTGCTCTTCCGCTCAACAGAGATCTTCGCTTCCTCTTCCATACGTTTCATATCGAAGATACGCGTACGCAGAACCTGCAACGCTTTTTCCTTGTTGGAGTTCTGTGATTTTCCATCCTGACATGTCGCCACGATTCCCGTTGGAACGTGCGTTACCCGTACTGCGGATTTTGTGGTATTAACCGATTGTCCACCGGCACCACTGGAACAGAACGTATCTACACGGATGTCTTTATCATGAATTTCGATATCGAAATCTTCGGCTTCTGGCATAACCGCAACCGTTGAAGTTGACGTATGAATACGTCCGCCGGATTCGGTTGTTGGAATACGCTGTACACGGTGTGCGCCGCTTTCGTATTTCATTTTGCTGTAAGCGCCACGTCCGTTGATCAGGAAAACAACCTCTTTGAATCCACCGAGATCATTTGTGTTAACGTCCATCAGCTCTACACGCCAGCCTTGTGCATCTGCATAACGTGTGTACATCCGATACAGATCTGCTGCAAACAACGCTGCTTCATCTCCACCAGCTGCTCCGCGAATCTCAACAATAACGTTTTTGTCGTCATTCGGATCTTTTGGCAGCATGAGTACACGAATCAATTCGTCCAGTTCCTTCTGGCGAGTGCTTAGTTCGTCAATTTCCATTTTGACCATTTCACGCATCTCATCATCCAGTTTCTCACCCTGCATTTCCTTTGCAGCTTCGAGATCCTGACTTACCTGTTTGTATTCATTGTACGCTTCATAAGTCGGTTGCAGATCGGATTGTTCTTTGGAGTATTCCCGCAGCTTTTTGTTGTCACTTGCCACATCCGGGTCACACAAAAGCTCGCTCAACTTGTCATAACGGTCGGCTAACGCCTGTAATTTATCCAACATGTATAGTCACCTCACGCATTATTTTGTCCAAGCACATCACATTTTCAATAATTATTTCAATCCAACATTAATTACATCTATAATCTATATTCCACAACGCACAGGATTCTCAATGAATCCCCTGACCGCAGCATGTATTCACATTCATGTATGATCGACGTATAACATCGCTACAACGTCATCAAATCCTTTACTTTTAAAGTGAAATCAAGAAATCGTTTACCCTGTATGAAACTCGCTTCAGCTCATCTGTTACAGCGCGAATTTTAACGTGGTATACGACTCTTAATTATAGCATATTCTTATGGTTCTGAATAGTAACTGTTCCGACGTGGATGAACTAATTTTTGGTACTGCGAAATTCAATATGAAATTGTTGTTCGATGTTGTTCCGAATTGTAAAATAAACAAAAGCCACGATGCGCTAACATCGTGACTTCTCTAACAAAGGCCGGTGGGCGAACACGGGGAATTTCAATCAGACGAATGAAAAACCACCGGATTGCAAGGCGATCAACCTAATCCGAGGTTTTTTCTTGTTCCGCGCTACTTTCCACGCGCTGCATAAGGCTATTAACCCCACTGCAAAACTCTAAGTCAAAGACCCTGCGAACTTCACGAGAAGGAAGGTCGCAGGGTCATGTTATTGAATCTACATATAAATGAGTAACAACTTATACGTTGAAACGGAAGTGCATAACGTCGCCGTCATTTACAACGTACTCTTTACCTTCAAGACGAAGTTGTCCGCGCTCTTTGGCACCGTTCATGGAACCCGCTGCAACCAGATCGTCGTAGGAAACCACTTCTGCACGGATGAATCCGCGTTCGAAGTCGGTGTGAATGACACCCGCTGCGCCAGGCGCTTTGGTACCCTTACGGATTGTCCAAGCACGAACTTCCTGTACACCTGCTGTGAAGTATGTGTACAGACCGAGCAATTTGTAAGCCGCTTTGATCAACAGGTTCAGACCGGAATCCTCGATACCGAGTTCTTCCAGGAACATTTGTTTATCTTCGCCTTCCAGCTCAGAGATCTCTTCTTCAACCTTTGCACTGATTGGCACCACTTCTGCGTTCTCAGCAGCTGCGAATTCTCTTACTTTTTGCACGTAAGCATTGTTCGCCACGTCGCCGATTTCGTCCTCAGCTACATTGGCTGCGTACAGAACAGGCTTCAGGGTAAGCAAGTGCAGATCGCGTATGATCAGAAGCTCGTCATCCGTAAGTTCCATGCTGCGTGCCGGCTTATCATCGTACAGAACAGCCTTCACTCTCTCCAACACTTCTACTTCTTGAGAGGCAGTCTTGTTGCCGCCCTTCATGTTTTTCTTGGAGCGATCGATTTTCTTCTCAACACTCTCGATATCGGCCAGGATCAGCTCCAGATTGATCGTCTGGATGTCGCTCACCGGGTCAATTTTACCATCGACGTGTGTGATGTTCTCATCTACAAAGCAACGTACCACGTGTACAATTGCATCTACTTCACGAATGTGGGCAAGGAACTTGTTACCAAGACCTTCGCCTTTGCTCGCACCGCGAACAAGACCAGCGATATCTACAAACTCAAACGCCGTTGGTACTGTTTTCTTAGGTACAACGAGTTCTGTCAGTTTGTCCAAACGCTCATCTGGTACTTCAACGATCCCCACGTTAGGGTCAATCGTACAGAACGGATAGTTTGCCGATTCGGCACCTGCTTGTGTAATTGCGTTAAACAATGTAGATTTACCAACGTTAGGCAGACCTACGATTCCAGCTTTCAAAGCCATGTATATGACAACTCCTCATTGATTACTTCTTCGGTATGGATAATCCTATACATTATATATGACAAACCTCAAGGCATCAAGGAACTTCGCCAATTCGACCAGAGCACCATCCGCTTCCCGAAATCCCCGGTTACTGCATATAATTCGTTTTGCGCAGATCTTAAGTTTTGCCTAGATTATCCGCTATTAGGTATACCCTTTGATTTCCTTGTACATGGTTAGATCCGTTACCTCATATCCCATCTTGCGATACAGGCTGCTCGCCCGCACATTATGTCCAAACACATGCAAACCAATGCGATCCACGCCAAGACTCAAGGCCGTCTGTTCAAGCGCCTGCATCGTTTCTGTTCCGTATCCCTTACCACGGTGTGCTTCTTCAACCACAATATCCAACAAAAAGGCATCTTTTCCACGACGATTATCCGTGATATTAAACCAGATATACCCTACATTTCCGTCCACAGGATGTACCAGATTGTAGAGATACGCTCCCGGTGTGTTCAAGCCTTCTGGCAGATAACGTTCATAAGATTCCTCCGCCAGTTGCTGCGCCTCTTCCTCAGCCCAGGTGCCCGCTTCTACTTTTTCCTGTGCAAAATCCTTAATCGATCGAATCCGAAAACTCGCATAATCTTCCTGATTCATTGGAGAAAGTTCCATGTTGTTTCCCTCCTTATTTCGAGTGGTCTTAATTATGTATCATTTCTGTGCAGTCCTTTTTGCACTACTAGTATCTTATTGTATCCTGTTCTCTCGCTTAGCGCATGAAGTTATTCTGATGATACGGTTTTCAATTTTCATATTTATCCATTTTAATCAAAACTTTTGATCTCTTCTCATCGTTTATACCTCATAGGAAAGGAGTGGATCATATTGAACACACGTCCCCGATTCTCCAAAAAGAAAATGATTATCTTGTCTGTTATCGTACTCGTGATCGGCATCGTCGCTTTTAGAAGCTTTCTGAATGTAATCGATCCCTTTCGTCACTTAAGGATCACGATCCACAATCAGTCCGACTATGACATCACCAATATTCAGGCTAGCCTGGTCCAAGGCGACAACTCGTTAAACAACAATGAGAGTGGCTCCACCTACGTATTCGATAAGGATATTCCCAGTGGAGCAAACGTGAAATTCGCCCCGCAACTGAAACTTTCTGGGGAGGGCGCACTCTCCTTGGCGTTTACGGACAGCCGCGGAAAAACCTATAACAAAACGGTTTGCGGTTATACGGAATACTTATCCGGCAATTCGTACGTTACTGTAACCAATGAGAATGTCACCGTGAAAGAGGAATGTATGTAAAAGGGTATATCGGTCAATTATCAAAAAAAACATGTAATCTCCCTTTAGGAAGATTACATGTTAGGGTTCTATTTTATTTCAACATCGTTTACCACAGTTCTAGGTTAGTAAAAAAAAGAACTTTTACGGTTTTTTACTTCTTGCTATGCAATAGGTTATAGATTATCATTGCAGCCTCCTGTCGGGTTAGCTGCTTTTTAGGCATAAACTTCCGATCGGGATATCCTTTCATAACAGATTCTTGAGTTACAAGACTGATACTATTTCTAGCCCAATTGGAGATCATTTGGTTGTCATCGTAAAGTGTGAATGATGATAATACATAACCTTGTTTTTTCATTACGTTCTCAATCATACTTGATGCTTCTTCCCTTGTAACGTTCACATTCGGTCTAAGCGTACCATCATTGAATCCTTTAAGTATACCTTGTTGTAATGCAGGCGTTATCTCCGAATAGTACCAAGAGTTAGATTGAACATCGTTGAATTCATTAATATAAGGAACCACAGGATTATATCCAAGGGCTCGTTGTAAGAAGATTGCAAATTCGGCTCTCGTCACTTTTTGATGTCCACCAAAAGAACCATCGGAATAGCCTTTGACAATTCCTTTCTGTGCCAAGTAGACAATAGCCTCCTTCGCATAACTCTTTTCTATATCTCTAAAAGTAACACTTGCTGGATTTTTCACTTCTCCATTCGAACCCACAACTTGAGTATCAATTGTAATGCTATCGTTTTTCCCCGTAACCGCACTAGGGATAACGGTATTATTAACATTATGGTAAGGAGGAATAGGATAATTATATCCATATACCGTTGCACCACTTCCATCTGCAGGAGTTGTTACAGCAACCGTCTGCTTGCCAATGACCTCTTCTGATCCATCAGGTCTGACACGAACAGCGATGACATTATACTCATAATATTTATTTCGTTCGACGCCCACTTCACTAAACTGCAACTTACCGTTCACAGCAGTCACCATACCCTCATCACGTGTTTCTCCAGTGGCAGTATTCAAATACGTCTTACGGTAAACACCGTTTCCTAGAGGTTCGTACTTCGTTTGTGGATTACGTTCAACGTAATGAACTGCTCCTTCAATAGGTTGATATTCAAAGGCAATCGTTCCGTTGGAGGCATTCATTGGAGCCACATTCATCGGTTGAGGTATGCCCGCCGTCTGCACTTCGATTGTACTAGATTCAACCTTTCCGTATTTGTTACTCGCTACAACTCGATAGGTATATGTTCTTCCTGGCTGGAGCGTGTATGCTATCATCGTATTTGAATGACCTGACCATACTTTACTCACTTGATCCTGGTAGATCTCATACTGGGTTGCGCCTTCTACCAGATTCCATTGCAGGTCCACTCTATTATCGTATACTCGATTGACTCTGATGTTAATTTGGCCTTTCGGTGCCACGTCCTCAGTCACCTTAGGTATCTTCACACTTTTAACTGCAGGAGGACCTTCATTGTCTCCGTCCCGGCCAATCACTTTATAGATGTATGTGGTGTCAGGTGTAACATTCCCATCCTCGTATGAGGTTGACTTAGTGATCGCTAAAGGCTGATCATTACGAGTAATCACATACTCTACGGCATGGTCTGCCTTACTCCACGTAAGTCTAACTTTGGTGGAATCCAGTGCTTCAGCTCGGAAATCTGGTGGATATGGAATATGAGGTACATTTCCGATGGTGTATTTCGTTTCCTCACTGTAAATTTCGCCTTTGCGAGCTACTAAGGTATACGTAGTGACAGCATTAAAATTCACACCTTCGTCTATATATTCTACAAGCGGACCCTCATAAAGGATTATGGAACCACGCTTGAGTATATATTGTTCAGCACCTTCCACAGCGTACCACTTCAACTGAATACCATTGTTACCGCCAGGACCCGAGTAGTAATATCTAGGTTTGTCAAGTTTTGTGATCACCGGCTCCCCGTCAGCTAGGGTCGGAATAACGTAAGGATCTTCATTGGTTCCCTGTCCTTTAAATTCACCATTATACTTTAAGAAAGCTTTGTATTTGAAATTTTGTAACGCGCTACCTGCTGGAACAAAGTTTATATGATTATTTGGGAATGCATCAGATCCAGTGGCTATCTCCG
Organism: Paenibacillus sp. AGC31; assembly: GCF_057334655.1. Lineage (NCBI taxonomy): Bacteria > Bacillati > Bacillota > Bacilli > Caryophanales > Paenibacillaceae > Paenibacillus > Paenibacillus sp. AGC31. Next base: position 159,277 of record NZ_JBHFJH010000010.1, on the reverse strand, counting down.
TAAAAACAGGCCCCTTATTACCATATTTTTTATTTTCATATGTATTAGGATTAGCCAGAGCCAAGCTGGATATCATCTGATTCGGACGTTTAGGATCATACAAAACAGTCCCTGTATATTTCTCTAGATCCTCCTTGGTAACGATCCCTACAGGAGTTGAATAACCATTAACGTACTCCCCATTATCAAACGCATTGACTCTCCACCATAACGTCTGAAAAGGAGACTGCTTGTCTTCTTTAATTTTATTTAGTTCATAGCCCACACTATCTGTGAACTTGGAGTACTCGTTTACTCTCCATTCAGCGCTGTCATCTTGTGTATCGATATATTTTGAAACTGTATTTTGAGAGATTAAGGTTTGATTATCCACCAGGTACCACTTGCCGTATTTCTTAAGATCAACCACTGCGCCGAATCCTGCCTTGGAATCTCCTAAAGTATAAGCATCCTGTGCAGGAGGCGTGATTATAAATTCTAATGAACGTTGAGTGGAGTCTGTAGGATTCGTCCAAGCTAACCTGATCACATTTTTCTCGCCTGGTTTCAGATCATTAATGAAAGCACTCGAACTGGACTGGCTCTTCAGCTCAGTATTCTTCACATCATTGACGTACACATCTGCCTGTACAATGGAATCTAGCTTGTAGAACAGACTAATCGCATTGCCATTCACAAGCCCCCAGTTTACATAAGTGAAGCCACCATCAATTTGATCTAATCTCCCTGCAAGCTTTCCAGTAAAATCAATTCTACCCACATCATCATATATTGGTGCAGGCTCCTTCAATCTAACAAAGAGTATTTCTGGTTCTCCGTAGTTCGTTCCGTCATAGCCAAAAACCATAATTCTGTATGTTATTTCAGGTGATACCCTCGTTATTGTGTATGTTGTTTGATTATTGACCTGTGCGGTATCACGATTGACATTAACAACATATTCGGTTGCACCAGGAATTTCATCCCAAGATACCTTTATGGAGTTATCCATTGTGGTTACCGTTACGTTAGGTTTCGGCAAATATGATGTAGTAATAGTGTCACTTATTGTTTCCATTGATGTAAACGTACTAGTGGTGTTGGAATTATACGAGTCTATAAAGTTATCATTCGACTTGGAAGACTCCGTAGTTATTTTATCTGTACGAGGCTCATAATTCGCATGAGCTACTTCTGTCCCTCCTCCTGAAATCAGTATACTAACCAACAATAAATTAATAACTAGCATGAAAATTAATAAGTTCTTGAACTTCATGTATGTATCACCTCTTAGAAATTGTGTTTAATGCCTCATATTTCATATGTATGATCTTAAAAAACCTGCATTATTACTTTGGATATCTAAAACTTAAATATATACTTAAAATTTCAATGTTTTAACCTTTAGTTGTGAATCAATCCATCCTTCCCTTAATTATAAGTGAGTCTTTGTACCTATAAAATCATTAAAAAACATTCCTTAAGACTCATCAATCATAATGTGTAATGTATTAACAAACAATAATAAATTTTACTTTGAATTAAATCTTCATCTTGTTATACATTACAAAAAAGCATGCCGTTGATTATCGACATGCTAAAAGTAATACACCAATAGTAATCAATTGACTTGTCGCAGTCCAAAGTTAAAGTGCCAAGTTCGATCCATGAACCGTTCCACGTTTCCCTCACATTCTAACGAACCCGAGAGACACTATTCAGCATTTTTCCTGCGTTTTTAAATATTAACGAACTATAGACTCGTTATTTACTCTTTCTTTGGCGTCATCCGCTGCAAATCGCAGTTTTCTATCCCATTAGCTTGTGTGAGATTCGTTAGATTCCCAACTAACGCCTATATTGCCAAATAAGGTGTTGCAGGTTCGTTAGCGGAAGTTGCTCCATCGGGCCCAGCGCATACTCTCACAAGTCAAAACTGTTCAGCAAGACGTCATCTCTGGTTTTATCTACCGCCGTTCCACCAGACATGTTGTCTGCTTCAAATCCTCAATCTGACCTGCACCAATGCCAAACATGACAGTACGAAGTTCAAACTCAACCTGTTCCAAACGCTCATCCAGCGCATCATCCGATGCGACTGCAGATTCGAGAAGAGATCGGCCAAAACCAGCCAGATCTGCACCGAGCGCGAGGGCTTTGGCCGCATCCACGCCTGTGTACAGTCCACCGCTGCCAATCAGGGCACCAGTAGGGTTCAGCGCTCGCACTTCCTGAATACACTCTGCTGTGGGAATGCCCCAGTCAGCAAAAGCTTCAGCAGCTGCCCGGCGTACCGGGTTATTGTTGCGGTATTTCTCCACCTGTACCCAGCTTGTACCACCTGCCCCGGCCACATCGATAAACGCGACACCCGCTTCATATAAGCGTTGAGCCGTCACACCATCGATGCCAAAACCTACTTCTTTTACGCCAATAGGCACGTCTAGCTCACGACACAAATTCTCAATTCGCTGAAATAATCCGCTAAAGTTGGTGTTACCTTCCGGCTGAAAAACTTCCTGCAACGTGTTCAAGTGAAGCACGAGCATGTCCGCTCCCGCAATATCTACGGCACGCTGAAAATCAGCTGTGGTGAAGCCATAGTTCAGCTGCACCGCGCCCAGGTTGGCAATGACCGGGATGTCCGGTGCCCAGCGCCGCACATCGAAGGTACTTGCCAGTTCCGGCTGTTCCACGGCAGCCCGGATCGAACCTACGCCGAGCGCCCAACCTCTGGCGTTTGCTACTCGAGCGAGGCGCTCATTGATGGCGCCCGTTGTTTTGCTTCCACCCGTCATTGAACTGATGAGCAAGGGTGTACGTACTTTTTTGCCAATAAACGAAGTTTCCAGATGCACCTCTTCAAAATCCAGTTCCGGCAGTGGGTGATGGCGAAACGCATACCGCTCCATACCGCTGGTTACCCCTTCTCCTGCCACATTCTCCTCAAGACAGAGGCGCACGTGCTCTAGCTTCCGTTCTCCCGTAGCCACTTCGGGAAGCAGCCGTTCGCCGGCTCGCTCTTGTTCATTCATGATGAGACCTCCTATGTGAGAATCGTGCGGATCGACAGGATAACCTGCCTGTTCCTAGCTTCTATGTATATAAGTCTTTTGTAAAAAAGACAAAACATTTATTAAATAAGCATTACAGCTCAACTCTATCCAGTATAACGTTCCAATCCACCTATTGAAAGGATGCCCCGACACCAAATGTCTCACTTAAATCTCGGAGCACCACTATTTTATGCCTACTCAAAAGCACGGATCTTCCATCCCATCTCCAAAACGGGGTAGCACGGAAGATGGCGATGCACACGCAAATGGATCAACAGAACACATTTCACTCCATCATCCTGCACAACAAACTTATCTCAAAATCTCCGATGCCAACTGCTCACCAACAAGCTGCCCGGACAACGTCACAATCGGTGTGCCGCCGCCTGGATGTGTTGTTCCGCCGACGTACCAGAGTCCTTGTACATCTTTGCTTCGGTTGCCTGGTCGCATAAAGGTCTGCTTCACCGAGTTGGACGAGATGCCGTAGATCGACCCTTGATGCGCCAAGGTATCCCGTTCGATATCTCGCGGCGTGTACCGGATCAGCACATCGGATTGGTTCAGTCCTATAATTCCCCGCGCCGCCAATTGTTCCAGTACAAACGCTCCATAACGTTCCGTCTGCTGCTCCCAATTCCATGAATCCGACAAGTAGGGGGCATTGACCAGAATGAATAGGTTACTGGCTCCCGCTGGGGCCATACCTGCTTCCGAATAACCGGAATAACAGATGTAGATCGTGGGATCGGCGGGCATTTTACGTTCACGGAAAATATGGTTAAACTCCGGTTCATACCGTTCCGGGAAGAAAACCGTATGATGCAACAGTGCATCATATTGTCTTCGCACACCCGCAAGCGTCACAAATCCCGAAATGGAGGGCTCATATTTCCGTATGCGCGCATCGCTCATCTCTTTCCGATGTTCCGGTGCGAGCAGCAAGCGATTCACGCTAAGCACATCTCCATTGGCAACCACCTGATCCGATTCCAGGAAGCCTTGATCCGTATCCACGCCTGCCACTTTGCCATTCCGAACAACAATCTGCCGGACCTCTGTGCCGGTAATGATCTGTACACCTTTTTCCTGTGCCAGACGAGTCATTCCTTCGATCAGTTGATAGGTTCCTCCTTTGACTCCGTAGATGCCGACTTCTGCTTCCACATGACCCATCATGGCAAAGATCGAAGGCGACTGATACGGCGATGATCCCACATAGGTCGCGTACCGTCCGAACATAGCCAGCGTATGCGGATGCTGAAAATACGAGCGCAACAGCTTATCCAGCTTCACCGTTGGCCGCACGCGGAGCAGGCTGCGCAGCATCTGAAGATTGTATTTGTCAGAAGGAGACAACAACAACTTACCCAGAAAATGACGATTGGCTTCCGCATACAGTGCAGCAGACTCATCCATAAATGCATCATAACGAGCTGCATCTTCCGGACTGTACGCCGCGATCTGCTCCTTCATCCACCCGCGATTACCTGACAAATCCACCACTGTTCCATCTGCGAATACATTACGCGTGCGTGGTTCTAACTCATATAACTGTACGTAATCTTCCATCGTTACTCCCGCATGATCGAAGACTGAACGAAAAGTGGATGGCATCGTGATCGTGCTCGGTCCCCGGTCAAAATGATACCCGTCCCGCTCAATCTGCTGCAGCTTGCCACCTACGTGTTGCTGCCGTTCCAGAATGGTCACCTGCACACCTTGTGAAGCCAGTCGTATCGCACACGACAGACCTCCGAATCCTGCACCGATTATAATGACGTTACCTCTCAACTGTACCGCCTACCTTTCCATACATACCCCTTGCCGGAGCGGCCTGTCTGCCAGGAAGCAAGTCCGATGGCAATGACACAGGCCATGCTGACCGGTTGCAGAAGGGCAAGCCACCAGGGCTGTCCGCCAGCATGATCCGCTACTCTTTTCACAGCCATACCTAATAATGTTCCTATCAATCCATACAGAACGGACACCGAACTACCCGTCATGAGTCCAATAATCAAGCCCAGCGGAGGCACAATATACATCAGCGTATACATCAACATCGTGCCAAGCAGCAGCACGTCTTTGCGTCCCATGCCTTCGTACATGTTTTTCTTATACCCGTTCCATACTTCTGCACCGTTCTGATACATGCGGGTATTTGTTACGTCATGCACGTCTGTCAGCATCACCGGATGACCTGCACGCTTAACCGCTTTGGCGAGACTCATGTCATCCACCAGATGTGCCTGAATGGCAGCATGACCACCGGATGCTTCGTAACTGGAGCGATGAATCAGCAAAAAAGCCCCCGTAGCGGCCACAAACATCGGACTGGATGATCTGCGTATCATGAAAATGGGCAGATGACTAATGATGGTGAAGACCATCATGGGCACAACAAGCTTTTCCATCCACGTCTTCGTTACCTGATAAGGAAAACCGGTTACCAGCCCCCCGCTCTGTTCACAACCTGCTGCAAGCGTCTGCCGAATCGCACTTGGCTCCAGACGCACATCCGCATCCACGAACATATACCATTCTCCCTTGGCCTCCTGAACCAGCCTGTGACACGCATGAGATTTCCCCATCCAGCCTTCGGGAAGATCGACGCCATGCAGCAGACGCACACGTGCATCGCGATCCGCAATCGCTTGTACCATGGCCGCTGTCTCATCTTCAGAGCGATCATCCAGCACCAATACTTCCATCCGGAATCCCGATGTCTCGCTCGCGAGTACACTTTCCAGACATCCTTCGATATGTAGTCTTTCATTTCTGGCCGGAATCAGTACCGAGACCAGCAGGTCTGGTGGTTTTATCTTGTCTGCCCGGAATGACCGTACTTTGGGCAGACAGGAGACATTCCATAGAGCGAACAGCAACTGTATACCCAATATGCTTGTAAGCACAGTCCAGAAGATCTCAGATGCATTCATGCTAACGGTTCACCCGCTTTCGTGCCGCATCGTATTTTTCACTTGTCGAACGTACATGACGAATCAACGGAAGCGCATCTGGCAAACTTCCCTGCCCCACCCGTATAAGCTCTGATCTGTGATCGTCTAACTGCTGTTGCAGCACATCGCCGAGTCTGGCGGCAATCTCTTCACTCTTCCACGCCTTCCAGTCTTCCATCACAGCCGGGCCCGCATGCATCGATATTTCCGGTAGATCATGCTGGACCATCCCATGGCACAAGGTTACCGGTACGGCGATGGCATTCGGGGAGCGACGAAGCAACAATCCAATGCCTGGACGGAACTGAATCGGTCTGGCCTCCTGATGCAGAATTTCTCCTTGTGGAAAAACCCAGACTCTTTTGCCCAAATCCAGCAGTTCACTGGTGTACTGTAGAGAGGTCCGAATACCGGACGCACTCTCCTTATTGATCGAATACGCACCCAATTTACGGAAAAAAGCATATTGCTGAAGCTGTTGCTCCTCCATCATCACATAATGATCTCCTCGTGATGTCTGCCTGGCCGCATGATAGAGCAGCAGACCATCCCACCAGGAGCTGTGGTTCATAAAATAGATCACCGGACGAGTTGGATCAATCGGGGAGTTGTCCCTGATATCCACCTGCGGGTCCAGTGACCCTGTAAGCGTGAAGGAGCGGAAGCGCCGACGCAGCAGATAATAATGATTGTATAAGGCAAAAATACGATTAAACGGTTTTGATTTTACGGCGCGAATCATAGAGCCAGCTCCCTTCGGCAAGAAGCATCCCAGCAATGGCGATGATAAAGCTACCCGTAATCCCTTCCTTTAGAGCAAGCAGGCCGAACAAAAGAATAAACAGCTGATACAACCATTTTGCACGCAGCAATGAGCTACGGTCACCAGGCATGGCTGGAAGGAAGAGGGACAGGAATGCACCCATGATAAACCAGCTTATGTAATTGGTCCACGGAACACCGTAGAATCCACCTGGAGCCTGCCATTCCCAGAATCCTCTCGCATGCGCAACAGGGTCGAGTACCAGATCAAGAACAATCGCCCAGAACCCGGTCTTCACTGCTCGAAGCAATTTTCCAGTCCAGGTTGAGCCGCCGCCACTTAACAGCGCCGAGTTACCAACCACTGCGATCCAGGCAAAACCCAGTGTAACTGGCACACTGAATAGATGAATCCCGAAGAAGTCTGAGTAAGCATACTCACCAAACGGCCAATGGGTATGCACGCCTACCCACTCTACGCCCATACCTCCAAGCCAGATGATTACAGAGGATATCCAGAGTCCGGGTTTCAGCCAGATGACTGACTGGTCGGACAGACCTGTCCGATTACGCCCTTGATAGATCAGATCCAGCACATACAATGCGTAGAAGATTAGAAATAAACCATTCGAAAAGGACAATACGTCAGGCACACCGATCGTTAGCATCAAGGTAGCTCCAATGACATACCACGCCCAGTAAAGCCACTGGATCATCAGGATACCGCCGTTCGGGAGGCTTGATAGGCCAGCATCGGGTAACGTTTCACAATCGCACCCAGCATCTCCAGTTTCAATTCATCGCTAACATATGCCCGCTTGGTGTATACGTCATAGTCGTTGCGTTCAACCGCGTGTAGAATGGTGGAGTAAAAGGCTGCTGCCAGCTCAATGGAAAACGCACTTTCCGTTGGGTACGTATCCAGACGATCCATGCCAATACGGAACCAGTTCAATGCTGCAGCTTTTAACTCATGAACAATGGCAATAAAGCGTTCGTCCACGACTCCGTCTTCAAAGTCCTGCTCCGTGTAACCATGCTTCTCCATGATCTCCAGCGGAACATACCGGCGCACTCTGGCCCGATCTTCACCAACATCCCGGATAATATTAACGATCTGCATCCCTTTACCCAAAGCAATCCCGTTCATGGCTACTTCTGCACCGTTATCATCCCGCAATACAGGCAACAACATCTCACCTACAGTTCCGGCCACCAGATAACAATAATGCTCCAGTTCCTGCATCGTTGCATAATGCGTTACTTTAAGATCTGTGAGTTGCCCTTCCATCTGACGGAAGAATGGCCCCTTATCCAGATGAGGAAAACTGCTGAACAACCATCTCAGTGCTGGCCAGATAAAGTGACCTTCCGCATCGTCTAGCCGATTAAACAAGTCATGGATCTCGTGTATCGTATAGGGCGAATGTTCCGGCTCGTCTACACTGTCATCAATCATGCGGCAGAAGGCATAAATGACATATACCGCTTCCCGACGTGGACTTGGCAGCCCTCTAAAGGCGTGATAAAAAGAGGAAGAACCCTTTTGCATCAACTCTTCACACCTGCTCAAAATCGCTTCATTCATGTTCCCATCTCCTTCATGAGTTGATTGACGGCCATACGTGCACTTTGCATTACAATTGGCACTCCGCCTCCTGGATGTACAGATGCTCCTGCTGCATATAATCCCTTTATATTAGGGAATGGTTTGGGTTGCGGCCGGTATACACCGGACTGAAACAATACAGGTGCTATACCAAAGCTTCCGCCCCCATAGAGCCCGTCTCGCTCTGCGTCAGCGGGTGTACGTACCTTTTTCCACTTGATCGCTGCACGAAGTCCCGGGAATCCACGTTGCTCCGCTTCTTCCAGTACACGTTCTGCCAATGCTTCGCTCTCTTGATCCCAGTCGACACCTTCGGCATCAGGCACCGGAATGAGGAAATATAATACACTCTGTCCTGGAGGTGCTGCAGTTTCATCCAATGCGACCGGATTAAATACGTAGAATGAGGACTTGGCCGGAATGCGTCGCTGATTGAAAACTTCCTGTAGACTGCCTTCAAGACTCGGTGGCAGGAAGAACTGGTGTGTTGTTGCATCTTCCCAGGTTTTGTCCACGCCCACATAGAGCAATACACATCCAGAAGAGGGACGATATGGTTTTCTTTTCCGTGCTACCTCTGGTGAATGTCCAAGCAAACCTGATAGATGGGGGAAATCACCATTGTAGATAACTGCATCCACATGTTCTGCGCCTGCTGCCGTTTCTATACCTTTACACACACCATTTTCAATCGTGAGTCCGGTCACTTCGGAATTCAGCACAACACGTCCACCACGTGATATCAGTTCCTGTTCCAGCATGGCTGGCAATGCCGCATATCCACCTTTAACCATCCAGATGCCGTATTCATGCTCTGCGTAAGGCAAAAGGGAGTAGATACCTGGCGTCCCAAACGGTGATCCACCGATGTATAGACTTTGCAGAGAGTAGGCGTCAAGCAATTCCTCATGGTGAAAATAATCGCCTACCGCTTTCCGAACACTTTTGTGTGCACGCAGTCTGCCCATGAGGGACATGAGCGAAGGGGTGAAGAAATCCCTTTTGCGCGGAAAAGCCCTTTCCAGAAACGCTGCCCGGCCTGCCGGAAACAACGTGTCCATATCTTTCATAAATCGTGTGAATCCTCGGCTCTCTCCTGGGAACAAACGTTCAATCTCCGCCGTCTGCTCTTCTCGTGAGGTCATCTTGGTCATGACACGACCACTGTGGTAATACACTCTGTATAACGGATCACAGCGAAGCAACTCAATCTTCGAACGATCTACGCCTGCTTCCTCCAGTATGCCAAGTAACATCTCCGGCAGAAGTACGATCGTTGGCCCCTGATCGATCCGGTATTCCCCTTCCTGCTCATATCCAATGCGCCCGCCAACGCGAGAACCCCGTTCATAGACGGTGACATCCCAGCCCTGACGGTTCAATAACAGCGCAGAAGTAAGTCCACCAATCCCTGCCCCTACAATAGTGGCCCGCTTCATGAATGCCCTCCGACTTCTGCCGTCTTCACGTACGAGGATGGCTTGGAACTTGTGCGTGCGTCCTCTTCCTGAATCAGTCTGACACTGATCCGTGCCGATTCGAAGATCGTGGGCAACCCGCTGCCCGGATGTGTTCCGCCGCCTACCAGCCATACACTTTTCAACTCTTCAAACTGGTTATGGGGACGCAGGTACATCATCTGACCCAAATTATGTGCCATATTAAATGTTGCTCCGCGATACACATCCAGTTCAGTCTCCCAATCAAGTGGAGTGAACAGCATACATTCTTCAATACGGCTGCGTATGTCGGCCAGCTCAGGAATACCTTCCATGCGTTTCATCATGGCCTCCTGCACATTCTCCCGTTCTGCTTCCCAATCAATGTCTGCGGTAAGGTTAGGCGTAGGCATAAGAACATATAAAGCAGATTTCCCTTCCGGTGCCAGCGTCGAATCAAGTCTGGAAGGGTTATGAATATATAGAGATGGATCGGCTGATAACATTTTGTGCTTGGTAATCTCATCAACGTTCAACCGGTAGTCCTCTGGAAAATAGATCGAGTGATGCGGAAGGGCCACATCACCATCCACGCCCAGATACAGCATTGCTGTAGAGCAGGAATACTTTTTGCGTTTCATTTTCTCCGGGGTATATTTCTTAAGCACGCCCGGTTCGAACAGATGATTCACCGCATGTGCGAAGTCGGCGTTCACCACCACATGGTCCGCTTCGATGCGTTCACCGTTCTCAAGCAACACACCTTTTGCACGACCATTGCGAACGATGACCTGTTTCACCGGGGTGGAAGTATGTATTCGTCCTCCGTATTCTTCCACGACATCAGCCATGGCTTGGAAGATCCGATTCACGCCGCCAATGGGGTGGAACAATCCGTAGTGATGCTCAATAAACGATAGTATGGTAAAGGTACCCGGACAATCCCAGGCAGACATGCCGAGATATTTGGATTGGAATGTAAATGCCCAGCGCAGACGCTCGTCTGTAAAATAGCGGGACAAGATTCCATAGACTGTATTGTGGACATCAAGCTTGGGTAGAGCTGTTACCGCATCCTTGCGCAAGTAGTCAGTCAGCTTGCCAAAAGGACGACGGAGCAAAGGCATGACTTTGCCAAACTTCACTTCTTCTTCTTGCATGAACCGAAGGTAATTGTCTTCATTGCCAGGAAACAATTCCTTAATCTGTGCAGCTGTATCTTCCCGATTACGAGAAGGCGTGAACACCTTATCACCAAAGTTCAGTGCGTACAGTGGGGTTAACTCTTTCATATGCACATAATCAGATAACTTACGTCCCACCACGTCAAACATCTCTTCAATCAGCTGAGGCATCATCAAAAATGTTGCACCCCGGTCGAATCGATATTCACCCAGTTCCAATCTGGCAGAACGCCCCCCGATGACTGGCTGTTTCTCATACACATCTACCTCGTACCCCTGACCGGACAATAACATCGCTGCTGCAAGTCCACCCGGACCTGCGCCAATGACAGCTGCACGTTTGCGTTGTTGATTCGGTATCATGCCACTCACCTTTCTATGTAGGGAATTCCTATAGTTCTCTAGCCCCTAACCTATTATTAAACCACCCAAGAACACTTTAAGCGGTAACTAGCAAAAACATTATACAAATATAATACAAATATTATACGACCTTGTAAACCAAAAAATGACCCGTTGGTCAAAATACTCTACTAATCCATATATAAACACAAAAAACACCCTTTGATCACTTTCGTCAAAGGATGTCCTTTATACATTAACCTATTCATTGAATGATACGATATGTTTAGTTATGTGCCTGTCCAAACCTCGCACCAGTTGGTCGATCTGCGAGATACTCACGTTCTATCCATGACTGCCAATCCGCTGAATCCTCTGGCATAATCCATTGCGGGTAACGAGCATGTTCTGCACGCTCATAGCCCTTTCCACCAAGTACGAAGCGAATATGTGGAAACTCGTTTTTAATCCGTTCTATAAGTTGATCACACCGTTCAAGAAGCCCTGGACTTGTGATCGAAAGGCAGACCAACTTGATCTTCTGCTCCCGGATAATCGGAAAGATACCTTCTTCTGGCGTGTTCGCACCAAGATACAGTACTTCCGCCCCATTTTTACGCATAAAGAGAGAGAACAGCAGCAATCCGACCTGATGATGCTCCCCTTCCGGACACAACGCCAGAACTTTGGGCAGATGCGGATAGATCGGGAACAGATGGAAAAACTGATAAAACCGCTGTGAAATCAGCTGTGTCATGAAGTGTTCCTGAGCCACCGAAGCCCTGCCTTTCTCCCATGCATCACCAACCCGAACCAGAATGGGCACCAACACATGATAGAACATCGAGTCATACCCATACATGGTGAAACCAAAATCAATCAAACCATTGGCACGTTCACCCTGAAAGTTGTAGAGCGAGTCATAGATCTGATCTGCCATGCGTGCGTAGGCTTCTTCCATCGTAGGCACCGGAGCCATGATCGGCATGGGCACAGCCTCGGGCGGATTTAATTTGTTTACTTTCAACATCCGTACCGCTTCCGAAATATTGGTCTGATGCAGCTCAACCTGCTCTTTCAACCAGCGCAGATCCGCAACATTCTCTTCGGTATACATTCGATACCCCGATTCCGTCCGCTCAGGGGTGACCGCACTATACCGATTCTCCCAAGCCCGGAGCGTCACCGTCGGGATACCGAGCATGGCAGCGACTTGTTTGATGGAATACACCTTATTACCCACTTTCTTTCCTAAATGTCCAGATTTCAAAGGTTATATCATTGGTTCCCCGTCCTTGTCAGGCATATGAAAACCCTAACATTCTACAAAAATAATACACTCATTATACACAACGCTCAGACACCTGTCGATTACATCCTGCCAATTTTGCCATATGCATTTTACCGCTACATCAGTTATTCTACCGGGTTGTCCTGCGTCAACGTTATCATCCGTGTGGTAATAGAAGTCAGCAAGTACAGAAGGGGGAGTCCACCGTTGGTCTCATTACGCCGCCATACATCAGACCGCAAGTCTTCACGCGGCAAATTTCCATACATACGAACAGGACTCGTCCTATTGGTCCTATGGCTCATCGCCGTCATGCTCTATCAGACCTACAAACCATTACCACCAGGGATTTCCTACGAAAGTCCGGAGTATCGTGTGGATCAAGTCGAGTTCCTGCATGACCTCACCTACCCTTCATCTGACGGACAGATGCAGCACGAACAACAGATTTTCCAGCGCATGATGCAAATTGTGGAGGAAGCAGAGCAGTTTGTCCTGGTGGATATGTTCCTGTTCAATAATTATCAGCACAAGGGACAGAACTTTCCTCCCGTGAGTACTGAATTCACCGAAGCGCTGGTTGCAAAAAAAAATCAACATCCTGATATGGACATCTGGTTCATTACAGATGAAGTAAATACCAACTATAACTCAGCACCCAATCCGTTGCTGGAACAAATGAAACAAGCAGGCATTCATGTGGTCATCACGGATGTGGACCCTTTGCGTGATTCAACTCCGGTATACTCTGCGGTCTGGCGTACCTTCTTCCAATGGTTCGGCCAATCCGGAGATGGCTGGATCAAAAACCTGATGGCCACGGATGGCCCGGATGTAACGGTCCGTTCCTATCTCAAGCTGCTCAATGTGAAAGCAAATCATCGCAAAGTTGTTGTTAGTGAGAAGACGGCGATTGTTTCTTCTGGCAATATTCATGATGCGAGTGCCTACCACTCGAACATTGCATTTGAAGTAACAGGTCCAATCATTGGCGATATTCTTCAGTCAGAACAAGCTGTTCTCGACTTCTCAGGCGGAGGCCAGGTTCCTGCCTACACAGCTCCTTCCCCGGATTCGAATACGGGAGATTTACGAATTCGCTATTTAACTGAAGGCAAAGTGAATGACGCTGCACTCCATGAGATCAATCAGGCTGGCAAAGGTGACACCTTATGGATGGGCATGTTCTATGTGGCCTCTCCGAAAGTATTGGAAGCCCTGCTGGAAGCCGCAAAACGAGGAACCGAGATCCGGCTTGTACTTGATCCAAATGAAAATGCCTTTGGTCAGGAGAAGATCGGCATTCCGAACCGTCCTGTCGCTGCTGAATTGCACGATAAATCCGACGGTAAAATTCAGATCCGCTGGTATAACACCACCAAGGAGCAATACCACACCAAGATGATCTATCTTGCCAAAGCGACCGGTGATCATATTGTCCTCGGGGGTTCAACCAACTTCACACCTCGAAACCTGAATGACTACAATCTGGAGAATGATCTATGGGTTGCTGCTCCTCCAGACAATAAGTTCACGCTTGATATCGCGAATTATTTCGAGCGTATTTGGAATAATAATGATGCCGAATTCACGTTAGACCTGGATGAGTTCCAGGAGAAGACTACGTTTTTGAAAGGTATCCTATATAAGCTGCAACTGATTCTGGGTTTTACAACCTTCTGATCAAAAACCACATTCATAACTGTTATGTCCGTCTGTACTCTACTGTGCAGGCGGATATTTTCATCTTGACAGGGAATGTGAAGTGTGAAAATATAATTACCTAACGACCGTTAGGAAGGTGATTGAATGACTGCACAATCCATTCGGGATGCAGCCCTGTTCCATTTTGCCAGAGATGGCTATGAGGGAGCTTCTCTGAGAGCTATTGCTGATGAAGTCGGGATTAAAAAACCGTCCATATATGCACATTTTAGCTGCAAGGATGACTTGTTTTTACACACCCTGGCCTTTGCCTTTCACGAGGTAAAACGGCACACACTGGAATATTTCCGCGATCATGCGGATCTACCATTGGAGCAGAGGCTGAAAGGCTTGCTGGTCTGGTTCGAACAAGAATACAATGCCCATGCTTCGGCTCGATTGATGCTGCGTAATTGTTTTTACCCACCCCTTTCTCTATATGGCGAAGTGATGGATCAGGTGTATCCGTTTATCGATGGTATGGAACGCGCACTGACTCGTCTGCTGCAACGGGCAATGCGTAATGAAGATATTCCAGCCATTCCAGCAGAACAAGCCGCTATTGCATTTATGACGTTCCTCGACGGGATTACCGTGGAGATTATCTATGGAAGTTCCCGTCGCTACAAGAGACGGCTGGAAGCATCCTGGCCTGTCTTCTGGCATGGCATTCATCATTTGAACGAAGAGGCACAAAGTGTTGTGCCGGAAGGAGATTCAACATCATGAACCGCAATTGGTTATATGTATTTATCGGTGGAATTATTGAGATTGTCTGGGTGAGCGGGCTGAAACATGCCTCGAATGCCTGGGAGTGGTCTTTGACGGGGATTGCCATCGTGATCAGCTTTGGACTGATCATTGCCGCTTCCAAAAGGCTACCTGTGGGTACGGTGTATGCCGTCTTTACGGGAATTGGTACGGCGGGTACCGTCCTCACGGAAATGGTACTGTTCGGTGAGCCGTTCCGCTTGGCCAAAGTATTGCTCATCGGGCTGCTGCTCTGCGGCGTAATCGGGCTGAAACTGGTTACGGATCAGCAAGAAGCCAAAGGAGGTGCAGTATAATGGCTTGGATGGCAATTGTAGGTGCAGGGATATGTGAAATTTTCGGCGTAATCGGTATTAATGGTGCTTCCACCAAGAAAGGATGGCCTTATATCGTACTTATGCTGGTGTCGTTTGTGTTCAGCTTCTCGTTGTTGTCCTACGCCATGACGTCCATTCCCATGGGCACAGCGTATGCCGTGTGGACGGGGATCGGGACGGTCGGCAGTACGTTAACAGGCATGTTCCTGTTTGGTGAACGGAAAGAAGCGAAGCGTATCCTGTTCATCGCGATGATTTTGGTGGCAGCCGTTGGTCTGAAACTGATCACATAACGGAACAACTGAATTACACTCTATAACTCCGGTGGTAGCATAAGCTTCCGAAGAAGCTTTCTTACAGAAAGCTTTAAGGCGAACACTTCGTTTCTTCAAGTTTGGTTCTGCCATCTCCGTTATCGTGTAACTCTTGGCTTCCATTATGATATCTATTACATTTTGTAATATAAAAAAGACGACTTCAATCAGGAAGTCGTCTTTTTTGGGGAATGATATAAATAGGGAACCTCTTTATACTTTGCTACGTAAGAAAGGATGTCGTAATTATTAGAAAGTTATTGGCACGCATGGGCTCTTATACAGGGTATACCCTTCTGATCGGCATGGCCATCTTCTATCTCATCGCTTTTGTCGCCATTATTATACTCGCCTTGTACGCCTTCACTGGAGGAAACTAACTAAAGCGTTCTTGATACCTTATCCATATCGTACATACAAGCTGCACCTTGTTACTTGCCGTCTCTCCTTCCCTTTGATCAGTCTCTTTTCTTCGCTCTAATTTTCCATTTTACTCCCATTTGAATTCCTTCAACCAGATCGTTTATACTTATTTTGACCTTAAAGTCAATTCAAGAACTCACAAGTTCCCTGATGAGGTGAATGCATCGTTAATGAACCCTATACATGAGATGAATGAGAAGAAAAAGCTCATCATTACTACAGCACTAAAGTTATTCTCATCCAAAGGCAGTGCTGCAACATCCATGCAAGAGATTGCAGAATTATGCGGGATGTCCAAAGGCAGCCTCTACATCATGTTCAAATCCAAAGAAGAATTAGAAGCCAGTACTCTGGAGTACTGCATGTACACACTCATGGACGAGATGACACAGATTGAGCATGAAACCAGCCTCACCTCGCGTGAACGTCTGCAAAAGCAGATTGAGACACTGCTCATCCATGTTGCCGAACTTAAGGAGTTTCTGCGAGTACAGATGCGCAGCATGATGATGGATGATGAACAGCAACGCAAGGAACAATGCCATCCGCTGCAAAGAGATCTGGAGGTCCGTACCTTACATTGGTTTAAGGATAAGCTGGAGGAGCAGTACGGGTCGGAGATTGAACCTTATACGATTGACCTTATTTTGCTAACACAGGGGCTGTTCCTCTCCTACGTCAAGATCTGGTTTACAGAGATGCCCTCCCTTACTGTTACCAAAATGGCAACAAATTTACTGCAAATGATGGACTATGCAGCGCACGGATTCCTTAAGCAGAGACCGTTGCCTTTGATTCCTTTGGAGGACTGGCCTGCCTGGATTACCGAACCTCATCCAGATTCCACGGTGATGCGGCATCCTATTCATATTATCAAGCAAATGCAGGATATCGCTGCTTCCGAATTGCCTGCTGGACAACCGAAGAATGATGTACTTGAAACCATTGCCATTCTCAGGCAGGAGATGATGGAATTCACGCCGCGGCGTGCCATTATTCTGGGTATGATGCACAATCTGGAGAACGTAACTGCCATTCAATCTTTGCACTCCGAGCTTCAGCATATTCTGGATGCCATGTATAGCCGGTTCATCCAAGCTGACTCGTCACACACATAAACAGGAGAAACAGAGAGGAGAAGAAACCATCGTATGAAAGGTATTATTAATTTTTCACTGAACAACAAGTTTGCGATTTGGATTCTGACGATTATCATCTCTTTCGCAGGTTTGTACAGCGGATTGACGATGAAACAAGAGACGATCCCGAACATCAACGTACCGTTTCTGAATGTCACTGCCATTGATCCGGGGGCTGCACCGGAGGGAATTGTTGAAGACGTCACGAAGCCACTGGAAGTAAAACTGCGCAATGTGGATGGCGTGAAGACAGTTACCTCCACTTCCATGGAGAATGCAGCATCGATCACACTCGAATTTGATTATGGTACAGATCTGACCAACGCGACGGCAACCGTTCGTGAGGCACTCAATGAAGTACAATTGCCTGACAGCGTGCAGAAGCCGACCATTTCCAAGTTCAGCATTAACTCTTTCCCGGTTGTATCTCTAAGCCTGTCCGACAAGGACGGTGGTGACCTCGAACAATTGACAAGACTGGTTGAATCAGATATTCAGCCTGCACTCGAAGATATTGACGGTGTAGCTCAGGTTCAGGTGTCCGGTCAATATGTGAAAGAAGTTCAACTGAAGTTTGATCAAGCCAAAATGGCCGAGCTGGGCCTAACTGAAGATACGGTAAACGGTATCGTTCAAGGTTCATCCATTCGTGTGCCACTGGGACTGTTCGAACTGGATAAATCCCAGAAGGCCGTTGTCGTAGATGGAAACATTATCGACATCGATGATCTGAAAAACCTTGCCATTCCAGTCGTACCCAGCGGTGCCGGAGCTTCCACAGGCAATGGTGCAAGCGCAGCCCCACAAGGCTCTGGAGCGCCAACTGGTGAAGCTGGTCAAGGTACAGCTCCTGGCTCTGCACAAGGAACAGACCAGGCTGCAGGGCAAGCTGCTGGCGGTAATGCCAGTGCAGGTAGTCCATCGGGCGCTGCCAACGCACCTGGCATTCCAACTGTAAAACTAAGTGAAATTGCCAAGATCGAAGTCATCGGTCAAGCGGAATCCATTTCCCGGACAGACGGCAAGGAATCGATCGGTATTTCCGTTGTAAAATCCAACGATGCCAACACGGTTGATGTCGTTAACGCAGTCAAAGACAAAGCGGAAGAATTGCAGACGCAGTTCAAAAATGCTGATTTGACTGTACTGCTTGACCAAGGTAAACCGATTCAGGACTCGGTGAACACGATGCTGGGCAAAGCCGTTTTTGGCGCCTTGTTTGCCATCCTAATCATCCTGCTGTTCCTGCGTAATATCCGTTCAACCATTATCTCCATTATCTCGATCCCGCTCTCCTTGCTTATGGCATTGACTGCGCTCAACATGATGGATATTACTTTGAACATGATGACGCTGGGTGCGATGACGGTTGCCATCGGACGGGTTGTCGATGACTCCATCGTTGTTATCGAGAACATCTACCGCAGATTAACACTCAAAGGTGAGAAACTGAAAGGCCGTGAACTGGTTCGCGAAGCAACTCGCGAGATGTTTGTTCCTATCCTTTCTTCCACAATCGTAACGATTGCGGTATTCTTGCCACTAGCGTTGGTAAGCGGTATGGTAGGCGAGCTGTTCCTGCCATTTGCACTGACCATGGTATTCGCCTTGCTGGCATCCCTGATCGTTGCCATTACCATTGTGCCGATGCTTGCGCACACCCTGTTCCGTGGAGGGTTGAAGAACAAGCAGAATCACGAAGAAAAACCAGGCAAGATGGCAGAAGGTTACAAACGCCTGCTGAACTGGACCCTTTCACACAAACTCATCACAGTCAGTATTGCAGTGATCTTGCTGGTCGGCAGTTTGTTCCTGTACCCGTTCATCGGTGCAAGCTTCTTGCCAGAACAACAGGATAAATACGTGACTATTACGTACAGCCCACAAACCGGAGCTTTGCGTGAAGATGTCGAAAAAGAAGCACTCGTTGCCGAGAAGTGGTTGCTGGAACAACCAGGTCTGGAGAAAATGCAATATTCCATCGGCGGCACGAACCCACTGAGCAGTATGGGGGGCGGTGGCGGAAACTCTGCACTCTTCTATATCGAATATAACGAAGATACAAAAGACTTTACCAAAGTGAAGGAACAGCTTGTAGAAGGTCTGAAGAAAGAAGTTACCGTAGGTACCTGGAATGAGCTCGACATGTCCGGCGGTCTGGGTGGTAGCGGCCTGAGCCTCTCCATCTATGGCGATAATGTAGAGCAACTTAAACCTGTATCGGATGAAATTCTGAAACTGGTTGAAGCGGATAAGGATAATTTTGAAAAAGCAGATACAACACTTGCTGACACCTACGGGCAATATACGCTCGTGGCTGATCAAGAGAAATTGAGTTCCCTGGGCCTGACTGCAGGCCAACTGGCGATGACGCTGAGCCCGGCACGGGAACGTCCTGTGCTTACGGAAGTTGATATTGATAACAAAACGTACAAAGTATATGT
This sequence comes from Paenibacillus sp. AGC31, assembly GCF_057334655.1. Taxonomy (NCBI): domain Bacteria; kingdom Bacillati; phylum Bacillota; class Bacilli; order Caryophanales; family Paenibacillaceae; genus Paenibacillus; species Paenibacillus sp. AGC31. The sequence goes on along the minus strand of NZ_JBHFJH010000010.1, from coordinate 139,543 downwards.
AGAAACAGACAACAAAACATTCAGCAGCATTAAAGAAATTGAGGATGAAACCGTCACTTCACCGCTTGGCATCGAAGTACCAATCAAAGATGTTGCCAAAGTAGAAGAAGGTACGTCCCCGAACTCCATCATGCAAATTGATGGTAAAGTTGTCGTACAAGTCACAGCCAACATCCTGGCTTCCGATGTACAGAAAGCTTCGAGCAACCTACAGGCTGAGATCGACAAGCTGGATCTGCCTGATGGCGTTGAAGTGAAGTTTGGCGGTACAACCGAACAGATTAATGATACCTTTACTCAACTGGGTCTCGCCATGCTGGCGGCCATCGCCATTGTATACTTCGTGCTCGTTGTTACATTCGGCGGCGGATTGGCACCATTTGCAATCCTGTTCTCCCTGCCATTTACGGTCATTGGTATTATGGTAGGTCTGTTCATCGCTGGCGGTACGCTTGACGTCTCGGCCATGATGGGTGGACTGATGCTCATCGGGATCGTGGTCACCAACGCCATCGTGTTGATCGACCGTGTTATTCACAAGGAAAAAGAGGGTATGTCTACCCGTGAAGCCTTGCTGGAAGCCGGTGCAACTCGTCTGCGTCCAATTCTGATGACCGCTCTCGCAACCATCGGTGCCCTGTTGCCACTGGTTACGGGTCTGGAAGAAAGTGCGGGTATCATCTCCAAAGGACTCGGAATTACCGTAATCGGCGGTCTGATCAGCTCCACGCTGCTCACACTGGTTATCGTACCGATTGTGTATGAGTTCCTGATGAAATTTAAAAAGAAAAGAATCGAAGATTAATTAGATAATACTATTATCCCCTCATGGCAGACAGTGAACTCAAACACTGGATACCGGAGGGGATTTTTGTTAGCTTAATCGATATAGTGAGGAAACGAAGAAGAGGCCGTTCGTCTGCGAGTGGAAGAAGGATAGGACTAAGAGCGAAAGCCAGATTATTAGAGGAAGCCATTATCGAAGTGGAACTGCTATGACAATGCTTGTATTGAGTCTTTCTTATCTCACTTAAAGACGGAATTTGTATTTGAAGAAACACAGGAACACTTCTTACCTTAAACCTATGACTTTTCATCAGATTACAGAGAGCGCTCAGCAACATCGCAGCCTGATTTTTGTGATTCTCGACGATATCATGTATGAAAAAACCAAGCCTTCGTTCGGGTGATCTGTATCCCTTTGCTACGGAAAGTTACAATCCGAAAGGAAGAGAAAAATTGCACTGGCTTGCGAGATGATGCAGGCCGCTCTTATGTCCATGTGCCAAGCCTACGTACTGATGGACTCATGGTATCCAACGTTTTCGGTGCTTCAAACCAATACCAAGCAAGGATTTCATGACATTAGTGGCTTGGAAACCAACCGCATTTCGTTTTTGGTAATCGCTCAAAAGTTTTGCTTCTTATATTTCGAAATCGGATAACAATCTAGTGACCATCGGCTCCGCCGCTTATCGGGTATATCGCTATGAAGGAAAGCACATTCTTTTGGACAACGCCGCAATGCTGTTGTGTTGGAAAGAGGGGGAAGGTTTTGAGCCCCAGGATATGAAGGCTTTTCTAAGCACAGATGTTTCACTGACACAGTATATGGATACTTGTAGGCTTTTTAGACTTCCAAATTATTAAAGTGATTATTTACAAGTACAGTTATTTACCTAAAATAAAATGACTCCAACATATAAGTCTGTTGGAGTCATTTTAAAAACTATGAGAGCCGAGATAATTTTTTCTGATAGCAAACAATTTCTCAGTTAAAATGAAAATTAGGTATCCTAATCCACTACCAAACATATTTAGAATTACATCGTCTATATCTGCAATACCCAGACAGGTTGCAAATTGAATTAATTCAATACTAACAATGATACCCAATGAAGTAAGCATTACTTTGGTGAAAGAATATCTTTTATATAGTAAAGGTAACAAAAATCCTAAAGGGATAAAGATCAATATGTTTCCAATAAAAAATTGAGTCACTACTCCTAAACTTGGATCACGTATGAAAGAATGTACTGAAGCAGATATTGATCGGAAGGGTTCGATCGAAATGTTCCATATTCCATAACGTTCTCGTTGTTGAAGCACTTCTTCAATTCTCTTTTCAACAACATGAAAATTACCAAAGAATTTCACTATAACAAAATTAACTAGTCCGAGTAGATAGATCACAAATGTAGTAACAATGATCTTTTTTATAATTATTATCACACTTTCTTTTTTTGAATAAATAAAATAAAACGAGAGTCAGATTTCTGACTCCCATTTTTTAAAATAGTTGGTTATTGTGCACTAGATATAGTGCCATTAAAAGCAAACTTCAATCCACTTCTAGGTACAGAAAATTCTACGTAATATTTATTACTAGAACTCAAACCTGAAAATGTGATAGAGCTTGTTGTATTAGGATTAATGTTACCGGATGCTACTGCCTGATTACTAGCATTATACACTGTAATTGTCACTCCGCTCAAGCTACCTGGAGTCTCTCCTACATTTTTCACATTCGTGACAGTAACTTTCATTTTTGAAGATCCTTTTATCCATTTATCAGTGTAAACTTGTGCACCAACCTCACTAACTTGGTAATTATAGCTACTTACTGACAAGTCATGAATTGACGCATTACTACCTGGCGCGTTAGCACCCATTGGAGTGATTACATTTATATTTGCAGGTGGTGCCGTTTGAAGATTATGTACACTCGTATCGGCAGATACCGCTCCTGCTGATAAAGATAACAAAAGAGCACCTGCAACTAAACTACTTACTAATTTTTTCATTTTATTTCCTCCTAATTACATTATATATACACAATATACCATTTAAAGATTTTTGTGTAAATATATACCTATATAGTATATACATATATAAACATTAAAACCAAAAAATAACTACCATCGTATTGCCAACAGTGTCTTTATTTACCGATGCTATCGGATTTGGTGAGATTATATTGTTTGTCCTATACATACGCAAAAAGATCCTACGATCTATCTGATCTTCATGTCCGAGTGAATCCATATTACGCACCTTCCTCCTGGAACAAACAGTTTAATGCCAACGCCGCTTAAAAACTTTTTTAATGTGGTGTCTTCTTGCTGAATAACGTTCCAGAATATGCATATGCGTCACATAGACTGACATAGAAATACTGCATTTTAATCAAAATCACAAAAAGCACAGTTCCATTTGTCATTTGAAACAAATGAACGTTAGATTTCAGCCCATCGGCTGTAAATAGACTTATAATATGGATTAATTATGCAAGTTGACGGATTCCAGACTCCAGATAGATCACATGTAATTGGGGAAGGACGGTGGTTGTGTGGGGGAGACAACGCTTCATATTCAAGTCAGAGACATGTTAAAACGTCCCGTATTCCGCAAGGCAGAAGTCTTGGCCAGTGAACGCGCACTGGAGCGATATGTTCGCTGGGTTCATATCATGGAAGTTCCCGAGGTCGGGGACTTGCTCAATGGCGGGGAACTGGTGCTGACGACAGGCATTGGCTGGCAGGAAGGTGAGCAGCATGGCCTGTCTTTTCTACGTCAGTTAATTGCACGTGGGGCTGCCGGACTCTGTATGGAACTGGGGGATCACACCAAGTCGCAGCTCGGTGCGATGAAAGAAATTGCAGTAGCAGCGGATTTTCCGTTGATCTGGTTCCACGAACAAGTCCGTTATATCGATATTACCCAAGATCTGCATTTCACCCTGATTCGCAGTCATCAGCGGATGATTGCCGAACTCGATAGTCTCACCACCTCGTTTAACCAACTTCTTCTGAATGGAGACGGGGTACAACCCCTGCTTCGATTAATGTCACGTACAACCGGATATGCCGTGGCGTTATATCCACTTGAAGGGGAAGCAAGTGCCGTTCCCTATTGCCCTCCAGAGCAGCTGGAGACTCGTCGGCAGGATTGGTTTTTGCAGCGGGAACATTTGGCGGGGGAGGATATTCCGAATTTAATGCAACTGTCAGGTAACACATTGGATGTGATCAACATGCCTGTTCAGGCGTTGGACTACACCTTTGCCGACCTTGTGCTGATGCACCAAAAACTGCCGGATCGCGATTCAAATATACCAATCAAACCCTCGGATGAATTCGTCATTCAGGCACTGGAACGTTGCGCGGCCGCGATTGCCCAGGACTGGATGCGAACCAAATACATGGAAGAGAAACGCCGCTACAAAGAAGATATGTGGGTCATTGATTGGCTTAACGGACACCACTCCACAAAGGAAATCCATGAATATGTATCCACCGTTAATCCCCTCCTCGCAACGAGTAAAGCTACCATAATCTTATTCGACAGTAACCCTGCATACACAGACAGCCTCAAACTTCAGAAATTATTAATCCAACGCAACATCGTTGCCCGTTCCGTGTTCGCTCGGGAGAACTTCACCCTCTACAGCACCGTTCTGAACCACCAGATCATTCTTATCATTCTCGACCCACTACCTGGATCTCAGCGTAAAAGCAGTCTCTGGCGCTGCATCGAACAGCTGCAGCAGCACGAACAGGAACAGACCCACTACCTCTTCTCAGGCCTGGCCGGTATCGGTCATAACTGCACAGACCTCTCCCGTCTCAAGGAGAGCCTGGAATCCGCGAAGGAGACACTGCGAATTCAGAAGGACATCGGTGTGATGCAGCAGCCCTTTTACAGTGACCTTCATTGTTATCGTATCATTGCCAGCATGAAGCAGAGCGGTAATCTGGATGATTTCATAGAAGAATATCTGGGGCCGCTCATTCGTTACGATGTAGAGAAAGGAGGTCAGCTGCTGCGGACCCTCAAGCAATATTTGGTCCTGTGCTGCTCCAAGCAAGAGACTGCCACCGCTCTATATATCGTTAGACAGACGCTGTATCACCGTTTGGACAAAATCGAAGCCCTTTTGGGAGAAGATTATATCCTCCCCGAGAAAAGGGTTGCCATCGAACTTGCCATCTACGCCTATGAGTACGTTCATGGGCCAATCGCATGAAGAACTCCACCATGGTCTAAGCTCCCCGCAGCTCCTGAAGCTGGCGAATCAGGATGTGACTGAACCACTTCCGTCCAGACGCCGTACCCACGTATTGCTCTTGTTTCTCTTCGGGAAGATCCGGGTGCCCCCATATGACGTGAGCACCCTCCAGATGTTCCCGTACCGCATAGATCCGATAACCCTGTGCAACCATTCGCTCTATGGCGATTCTCTCCGCCTCAAACACATCATGATCCGACATCAGCTTCTCCCTCCATTCACTGCCGTCACGGGCTGTTTCATCGGTATAGGTGCACCTGCATCATACTTGTTGCGCTTCACATATTGCCCCGCCCCTGCCAATCCGGCATACTGTCGATCTCGAATGACATACTCCCCGCGGCACAACACCGTCACCGGACACCCCTGTACCTGCATGCCTTCAAATGCACTGTAATCCACGTTCATATGATGCGTATCTGCCGAGATCACCCTGTTTACAGAGGGGTCAAAAATAACGATATCCGCATCTGTCCCGACAGCCAGAGTCCCTTTCTGCGGAAATAGTCCAAATAACTTGCTCGCTCTTGTCGAACATAGATCAACCCACTGATTCAGTGTGATCCTTCCTTTGACTACACCTTCGGAATACAGAATGCTGAGACGATCTTCGATGACAGGCCCCCCGTTCGGAATTTTACTGAAATCATCTTTGCCCAAGTCCTTCTGCCCTTTGAAATTAAACGAGCAATGATCAGAGCCAATCGTCTGCAACTGACCGCTTTTCAATGCATTCCACAGCACTTCCTGATGCGCTGCTTCCCGCAGCGGTGGTGACCAGACGTACTTTGCACCCTCAAAGTCCGGCTGATCCATGATCGATTGATCCAGTGTCAAATACTGAGGACAGGTCTCCCCCCAGATCCGGTAGCCCATTTCACGCATACGCGCAATTTGCTCCACTGCTTCCGCACAGGTCACGTGCACCACATACAGCTGTGAATCCGCAAGTGCAGCCAGACGCGCCGCACGCCCTGTTGCTTCTCCCTCCAGCATGGATGGACGAGTCAGCGCATGATGAATCGGCTCCGTGTGCCCTTCGGCGAGCGCCTGTCGAACCAGCAGGTCAATAACATCCCCATTCTCGGCATGAACCATGACGAGAGCGCCGTACTCTTTTGCCTTTTGCAACGTCTGGAAGAGAATCCCGTCATCCGCCTGAAACTGGTTTTTATACGCCATGAACACCTTGAAGGATGACACACCCTCTTCTTCAATGATCTGCGGCAGCTCTTCTAGCACCTGATCATTCATCTCGCCAATCATGAGATGGAAACCGTAGTCGATGGCAGCTTTACCCTCGGCTTTGGCATGCCACTCCTGGAGAGATTCGATTAATGGACGGCCTTTTTGTGTCAGACAAAAATCTATGATCGTTGTTGTACCGCCAAAAGCTGCTGCTGTCGTTCCCGTCGCAAAATCATCCGCCGTTACCGTTCCACCGAAGGGCATATCCAGATGCGTATGCGGGTCGATCCCGCCCGGAATGACGTAACAGCCCGCTGCATCTACAACCTCCATTCGTTCGTCTGGCACCAGTCCGATGCCAATCTGTGTGATTTTACCCTTTTCGATCAATATATCTGCTTCAAAGGTATCTGACGCCGTGACTAACACACCATTACGAATCAATTTGCGAGTACTCATGATATCGCCTCCTTGGTTGATTGATCTCTAACGGATTGCAGCATGGCAATCGCAGACTGACGTTCATTCCAGGTTACAGGTTCCTGCTCAGGTACAAGTTCAACCATCTCAATCGCCCCATCCACCGGGCAAACGATCGAACACAGATTACAGCCAACACAGTCCTCTTCCACCACTTCCAGATAGGAGCCGGACGGGTCAGTCAACATATCAATACACTGATGCGAGGTGTCCTCACAGGCAATATGGCATTTGTTGCAGTTGATGCAGACATCGCGGTTGATGCGGGCGACGACTTTGTAGTTCAGATCGAGATTGCCCCAATCGGAGTAACGCGGAACCGTCTGACCTACCAGTTCTGCTACACTGCTTAGACCCTTTTCATCCAGGTAATCATTCAGGCCATCAATCATCTCCTCCACAATGCGGAATCCATGATGCATCGCTGCGGTACATACTTGGACCCCTGTAGCGCCCATGAGCAAGAACTCTGCGGTGTCACGCCAGTCGGATATGCCGCCTATGCCCGAGATCGGTACACCTACCTCCGGATTACGCGCACACTCAGCAACCATGTTCAGTGCAATTGGCTTCACTGCTGGGCCACAGTATCCGCCATGCGCTCCTTTGCCACCCACATGCGGTACGGTATTCCACGAATCCAGATCCACACCTGCCAGGGAGTTAATGGTATTGATCAGGGAGATCGCATCTGCGCCACCGCGGACGGCTGCCCGGGCGGTCGCCGTAATATCCGTGATATTCGGCGTGAGCTTCACAATTACCGGTGTGGTCGCCACTTCCTTCACCCACATCGTCTGGAGTTCGACCAGGTCAGGTTGCTGACCAGAGGCGGCTCCCATACCACGTTCGGCCATGCCATGCGGGCAACCAAAGTTCAGCTCCAGACCGTCGACACCGACGGCTTCCACCTTTTTCACAATCTCATGCCACTTCTCCCGCGTAGGTTCCACCATCAGTGAAGCGACAACCGCACGGTCCGGGAAACGTTTCTTGGTATCGGCAATCTCCCGCAGATTCACTTCCAGCGGACGATCGGATATCAATTCAATATTATTAAACCCCGCTACACGCTGTCCGCCAAAGTGAACCGCCGCGAAACGCGAGGATGTATTGATAATTGGCTCACCCAGCGTCTTCCACACCGCACCACCCCAGCCCGCCTCGAACGCACGCTGGACCTGATATCCCGTATTGGTCGGTGGTGCAGAGGCCAGCCAGAATGGATTGGGTGATCGAATACCTGCCAGATTAATGGATAAGTCAGCCATAACGATCCCTCCTTGATGTTGTTTGAACTTACAGTCTGCCGCTTACGGCACGGAAGCTACTAAAACACGTGCAGTTTGTTATCGGTACATTGTATAGCGCCTGCTCATGCCGTCTCTTCCACCTGTCCAGGCAATGCCTTCATGACTGCGGCAGCAGCCAGCTTACCCTGCTGTGCAGCCGAGACAACCATCGCTTCACCCTGGCCCTGACCAAAAATGACATCTCCTGCCGCATAGATCTGAGGATGCGAGGTACGGTACGTATGCGGCTCGATCTCGACAACACCCCAGTGGTGACGAAGCCCAAACGCTTCAATTAATGGTAATAGACGATGCTGCCCAATCGCCCGGATGACCGTATCACATTCGATCATGAACTCCGATCCCTCCACAGGCACAGGCAATGCACGCCCACCCCCAGTTGGGGTAACCAGCTCCATTTTCACACATTCCACAGCTTGAACCCGACCGTTCTCGTCTCCAATAATACGCTGCGGCATCGTAAACCACCGGAACTCTACACCCTCCTGCTTGGCAAACGTATATTCAAACGCATACGCCGTCATCTGGCTTTCCCCGCGCCGATATAACATCTGCACCCGCTCCGCACCAAGACGTACCGAACAGGTTGCTGCATCTACCGCCGTATTGCCCGCGCCAATAACGGCGACCTTCAGACCATTCAGCGCGGGTGGAACACCCTGCTTGGTAGACTCCACCAGTTCAATCGCGTCATAGACACCTTCCAGTGTCTCCCCTTCAATGCCCAGCATGGGTACTGAACCCATGCCACAGGCCAGAATGACCGCTTCATGCTGCTCCAGCAACTGCGAAGCAGGGATATCCACACCAATGCGCACACCATAACGAATCTGCACACCAAGCGCCTCTACCTGCTCCACTTCCCAGAGCGCAACCGATTCGGGCAAACGGAAAGATACGATGCCGTACGTATTCAGCCCCCCACCTTTGGGTTTGGCTTCATAGATCGTCACCTCATATCCTGCGCGCCCCAGTTCACGTGCCGCTGACAGTCCTGCTGGCCCTGCTCCCACAACAGCGACGGTTCTCCCATTGGCAGGTGCTGCCTGGAATAACGGCTCATTCTTCGCACGCGCCCAGTCGGTGGCATATCGCTGCAAGTCACCAATCCGGATCGGCTTCGACGATTCGTTTAGCACACATGCGCCTTCACAAAGCTCTTCCGTGGGACATACACGTGCGCAACTGGCTCCAACCGGATTCGCATGCATGATGGTGCGGGCGGAACCTTTCAGGTGCCTTGTTGATATTTTGCTAATAAAAGAAGGGATATTAATGTCGGTTGGACAAGCCTTGATACAAGGGGCATCGTAACAGTACAGACAGCGGTTCGACTCCTCCATCGCTTCCTTGCCTGTCATGGCGGGTTTCATCTCGGCAAAACGACTCTCCCACCCATAATCGGATAACGTTGTTCCTGAGCTGTTCATCAATGTCATGCACCTCCTGGAGAATGATCTACGCTATCTAAAACAATCTTACGTGTATTACATGTGCCACCCCCGCTGACAGAATCACTTACCGATCACTCGTTGCTGCTTCCTACAGACTAACGAGATGTTCGTACGTTTCCGGCCTGCGATCCCGGTAGAATTGCCACACATTACGCACCTCACGAATCATCTCCGTATCCATCTCGCCAATGACGACCTCATCCTGATCCCGGCTACCGATCGCTACCATTCTGCCTCGCGGGTCCACCAAGTACGACTGTCCATAAAATTCGCCCATATTCCACGGCGCTTCCACGCCAACCCGGTTGATGGCCGCTACATAATAGCCGTTAGCTACCGCGTGAGCGGGCTGTTCCAGTTTCCACAGATATTCAGATGTACCCGCAACTGTTGCGGACGGATTGAACACAATCTCTGCCCCCGCCAGTCCAAGCAATCGTGCACCTTCCGGAAAATGACGATCATAACAGATGTACACGCCGACTCTGGCGTAGGCCGTATCAAAAACCGGAAACCCAAGGTTACCTGGTTTGAAATAATACTTTTCCCAGAAACCATTCGTGCCCTCACCTGCTTCCACATGCGGGATATGATGTTTGCGGTATTTGCCCAGATACGTACCATCCGCATCTATAACGGCTGCCGTATTGTAATACGAAGCAATGCCCTCCACCTCGTATACAGGTAAAATAATCACCACCGCAAGCTCCTTCGCCAGTTCCTGAAAACGTCTGGTCGTTGGTCCTTCCGGCACCGGTTCAGCGGATGCATACCATTTGGGATTCTGCTCTGTGCAAAAGTACGGTCCATAGAATACTTCCTGCAATCCGATGATCTTGGCCCCTCTTGCAGCCGCTTCACGGACCAGCGCAATGTGTTTCTGAACCGCAGCTTCTTTGTGCACCTCAACGGGAGCCGAACCTTCGATTTCATGAGAAGCCTGGATTAATCCGATGCTGATTTTGCCCATAACGTCACAACTCCTCCTCAGGTAAAATGATTGGTTGGTTCACTCCACTGCACATCCTCCGAATGGTGCGATACAACACTTCCGTGCCGAGTCCAATATCCTCCGGGGAGGAATATTCGCTGGGATGATGACTGATGCCGTCTTTGCTGCGGACAAAGATCATGCCATAATCACACACAAGCGAAAGGGCCAACGCATCATGGAACGGACCACTCATCAATTCTGGCAGAGTAACCCCGATCTCTTCCGCGGATGAACGAATCACCGACATGATTGGCTCTGCACAATACCGCGGCTCACTGTTCGTATCCTCTGTCAGCGAGTAAGTCAGACCATATCGGGAACTCACGTCATCCAAAATGTTCATCAATCGGGCTTCAAGCCGGTTCCTGCGCTCCATCTCCATATCTCGTAAGTCCACCGTGAAGCTAACTTCCTCCGGGATGATATTCCGTGAGTCTGGAAACACCCTCAGACTCCCCACCGTACCTACAGTTGGAGCTTCCGGGTCTTCTCTCACCATATCGTCAAACGCCGCAATGACTTTTGCGCTGCCTACCAAAGCATCTTGCCGCATCCCCATCGGAACAGAGCCAGCATGACCCGCCATGCCTTTCATCGTCACCGTAAGCCACAACGGGCCCGAGATGCCCGTCACCAGACCTACTGGTGCATTCAACGCTTCCAGCACCGGCCCCTGCTCAATGTGCAGCTCCAGATAACTGCCAATGGAACCTGGCGGATAGATCGCTTCTTCAAAATCCGAAGGAGAACAGCCGAAGGCTTCCAGCGCCTCCCGGCGAGTCACTCCGTTTTTATCCTGACGCTCCAGTTCGCCCTCTTCCAACTGACCGGTTATACCACGCGAGCCGAAAAGGCCTTTGTTAAAACGGGAACCCTCTTCATCGCAAAAGGCAATCACTTCAATCGGCATTAGGGGCTGAATGCCATTTTCGATCAGGCACTGCACGGCTTCGAGTGCGCCAAGCACACCAATCGCTCCATCATATCGACCGCCGTAGGGCTGAGAGTCGATGTGGGAACCAATCATGAGGATCGGCAGCGCCTGATCCTCACCTTCCAGACGACCAATCAGATTGCCAAACGGATCAAGTCGTGTCGTCAAACCGGCATTTTCCATCCAGAGACGAACCTGTATGATGCCGTCCATATCTTCCGGGGTCAGGGCAAGTCGGCAGACACCCGTCTCCGCGATTCGGCCAATCTGTGACAACTGCTCAATTCGCTCATTCAGCCGATGCTGATTAATGACTTTGCCTCTTGTGGTCTGCATCCTCCCTCGCCTCCTTGCGCATATTTATCGCGTAATGATATGAAAATCTCCATCTCGCTTGCTAAACCGTAAACGTCTGTCGCACATGTGTTTTATCCATCCACGCCAACTAACCTGCGTCCAGACTACGTAGCGCAACGAGTAAACTTCCAGCGATCAGATCCAACTCATCCTCGGTGGTGACAAAAGGTGGGGAGATCGTCAAAATGTTTGCAAACCCCGGCACGGTATCGCCGTTCTTGCCAATCAGGATGCCGTCCCTTTTACAACTGGCGAGTACCTTCATCACTTTGTCCGCCTCCGCAGGAGAACCGTCTGCTTCAATCAATTCAATGCCACAGGCGAATCCGAATGAACGGATATCCCCCACAACAGGCAGTTCGAGCAATGGCTCCAGCTTCTCACGAAGCAGATATCCCAGTTCTTCCGCCCGGCTGACCAGATTCTCTCGTTCCAGAATCTCCAGATTCGCCAGTGCCACCCGGCAGGACACGGGATTCCCGCCAAATGTATTCACATGGCGAAAATGGGCATCCGGGCCGGGTTCCCGGAACGTATCATACAGATCGGCTCGCACGGCCGTTGCTGATAGCGGCGAATAGGCACTGGTCATGCCTTTTGCCATCGTCACAATATCAGGCTGTACGCCATAGTTCTGATGACCAAATTTCTGCCCAGAGCGGCCAAAACCACAGATTACCTCATCTACAATGAGCAACACACCATAGCGCTGACAGATCTCTTGCACGGTACGCATATAATCCGGCGGGGGTACAATCATGCCGCCTCCTGTGATTACCGGCTCCATAATTACTGCGGCAACCGTCTCAGGACCTTCCCAACGAATCACCTCTTCATAGATAGTTGCACATTCGAGTCCGCACCCATCCTTGTTTCGTCCAAACGGACAGCGGTAACAATACGGTGGTGGAATATGAGAGAAACCTACGCCAAGCGGCTCGTATTTGATCTTGCGGGCAGCTTGCCCGGTGGCGCCCAGTGCGCCCATGGAGTTACCATGATAAGCACGGTGACGGGAAATGAATTTGTGACGAGTAGGCTCACCATTCTGATGGTGATACTGACGGGCTATTTTGAAAGCCACCTCATTCGCATCTGAACCTGAGTTGGAGAAGAATATTCGATACTCCCCCTCCAGCCATTCATTCAGCTTCTCCGCCAGCAAAATCGCCGGTTCGTGACTCTGCGTCATCGGTACATAAGCGAGTGCTTTCATCTGTTCATAGGCACTTCTCGCAATCTCCTCACGGCCATGCCCCACATTCACACACCACAGTCCGGACATCGCATCCAGATAACGCGTACCATCCTGATCGGTGATCCAACTGCCCTCCCCACTTACCGCAATCATTGGATGATCGTTATGAGGCGAGATGTGATGCCACACGTATTTGCGATCCTTCTCCAGCCATTCTTCCTTCGTACCGCCAAGCGGCTGAGGCTGCTGATCCACAGAACTCATTCGTCATCCTCCTCCACACGCTTATTTCACCGCTTCTTCATAGATGCTTTTCTCGAGCGCTTCATCCAGGTTGGCAGCTTTTTTGATCAGACCATAGTTCAGTGCAATATCCGCAGTCCGGGTAAATGACTCATCCACAAAACTGCCGACTTGCTGCTCCGTAAATCCTTCCGGTCGAATCAGCTTCGCAATCTCTTCCAGCATCGTGACCTGATGTTCACGGGTGGTGCTGCCATCCGTCACATTACTCATCACGATATCCACCGTTTCATCCTGTTGATCAATGGCGTAATTCCACCCTTTCAGAATGGCACGGGTCACTTTGATCGCAAGCTCACGGTTGCTGTCTACCCAATCCTTTTTGGCAATCAGCGTATCCTCCAGCATGCCAACACCGGCATCTTCAATGTTGAACACATCCAGATCGGATTCTTTCATTCCACTTTCCAGTACAACGTGGTATTCGTTATAGATCGTCGCCGTAGCTACATCTACCTGATCGTTGAAAAACTGATCCATTGTGAAGCCCTGCTTCACCAATTCAATGTCTTTCTTCGGGTCCAGGCCGTTCTTCTCCATGAACGCGAGCACCTGAAACTGCTGACTGCCAAACCAGGTACTGACCATCTTGCCCTTCATCTGAGCCGGATCGGTAATGCCCAGGGACTTCTTCGCAATCAAACGATAGCTGCTCTTCTGTGAGATCTGGGCGAGCGAGACGAGTGGCAGGCCGTTATCCCGGCTGACCAGCAGACTGTCTACACCCGTAATGCCCACATCGGCCGCGCCATTGACCACCTGCTGCTCAATCACGATATCCGGGCCACCCGGAATAATCTCGGCATCAATGCCTTCCTCTGCAAAAAAACCTTTTTCCTTCGCTGCATAAATCCCGGCAAACTGCGCCTGCGGCACCCATTTCAGTTGAATTTTCACTTTGGTTAACGGTTGATCTGCTTCTCCCGCCCCTCCTGAACTCGCGGCAATAGGTCCAGCCGCTGGCTCGGACTTCGTAGAACATGCGCTCAGCATCGTAACAACCAACAGGAGCAATACCAGCAAACCCGGCTTCAACGTTTTGTACATGTACAGAACAACCCCCTGTTTATATACGAATTTTCAAGCATCAGTCCGAGTTCAAAAAGTCTGCTTTTCAGTACCGTGGACTTTTTGAACAACCTCAATCACGTATTACGATCTATGGATGGTTGATACCCTGATGTATGTTAGTGATCTGTGCGTGCACGATTCCACGGAATGAGTCGCTTTTCTGCCAGAACAACCGCTTCATACAGCACAATACCGAGCGTAGCGGCGATGACAATGCAGGACCAGGCCAAGGGCATGTTCGCCAGTCGAATCTGATCCGAGAGCAAGTATCCGAGCCCTTGTGAGGCAATGAAAAACTCACCCACAATGGCCCCGATAATACTGGTCGACATATTGATCTTCAGTCCGGCAAAGAGGGAAGGCATGGCGTGAGGCAGTCTCAGCTTCCAAAAAAACTGCATCCTGCTCGCAGCAAGGCCACTCAGCAGATCACTGTACTGCGGTTGAATGGAAGTCAGCCCTTTGAACAGGCTGACGGCCATGGCGGCCATTGTAATCACCGTGACGACTGCAATACGCGACCAGATCCCATCACCAAACCAATTATTCATAATCGGGGCAAGGGCCACAATCGGAACAGCGTTCAGTGCTGACAAAACCGTAACCGCGGCCCTGCCGCTTGTTGGAAAGAACGATGCACCCGCTGCCGCTAGAGCGCCCAACAATGATCCGAGCAAGAAACCTCCCAGCATTTCGGTTCCGCTGTACATCGCATAACGAAAGAGCATATTGGCATTTTCCTGAATGGATGCCGCAATCGCGGAAGGCAAAGGTAGTTGGTAACTTTCCAGCGAAAATATCCAATGAAACAACCTGAGCTGCCAAAGGGTGAGAAACAACACACCAGCACCCCAAGGAAGCATGCTCAGTGCAATGGAGCGCCCGCGAACGCTGGTGCCCAATCTGGCCTTTTCAGCTTGTCCCTGTTGTCCATGAATTTCCGATCCGGGAGAAGCCGTCATCTGTGAACCAGTGAGGGGCGTAGCCGCGCCAGTTACAGCAGCAATTGCCACACCTTCATCCTGCTTCCGTTGCAAAACTTGACCTTCACTCATGTGGCATCCCCTCCTTTGGCCCTGAATTCAGGCTGCCAAGGGGTCAGCCAACGTTCTGCCAAACTGATGGCCAGATACGAGATCAGGCCAATGCCAATGCTAAGCATGATGGTCGCCCAGAACATGCCAACTTGGGCATGACCGTAATATAACGAACTGACCATCAGGACGCCGAGTCCATCGGGAGCGCCCATCAATTCCACAACGATGGAGGAGGTCACCGCCAGCGGAGCGGCTATTTTCAACCCAGAAAATAGTCCCGGAAGTGCTGAGGGCAGCAGGCATTTGATATATCGTGCAGTCAGTGAAGCTCCACAGGAACGCATAAGTTCCAGATGCTCTGGTGCTGCACTTTTCAATCCTTTTAACGTATGGATGATGATCGGGAAGAAAGTGACATACGCCGCCATAACAATTCGGGCCCACTCCGCGTTGTGGATGATGCCGTACACAATCGGAGCGAGACCAATGACCGGAACCATCTGTGAGGAGACTACATATGGCGATAATGTGCGCTCCAGCCAGACAGCCGCGCTCATGAGCAGCGCCAGACCCAGACCCAGCAGCGTTCCCCCTGCGAAACCAATGGCTGCATTGCCAAACGTGACAGCCCCCTGCTCTGCGAGCGTACCCGAGTAACGAAACAGGGCTGCAAGGACTTCGTGCAGATATGGAAGGCGAGACGCCGCCTGCTGAGGTGACAGAAACAGCTGGAGCATCCAGGCGATTGCTTCCCACAGCACCAATACGGCCATAATCCAGATGACGACCCAGGAGCGATATCCCGGTTTAAAGAACCGCAGGGACATGAGATTCATCACGCTCCTCGTAGAAGCAATTGCGGATGGTTGTAATCATGTGGTAGAAAGCTTCCGTTTCTCTCAGTTCACTATGACGTTCGGAAGGCAGGTTGACGGAATGAACGGAATGCACCTGTCCCGGATGCGCCGAGAGCACGATGACCCGGTCGGACAGAAATACGGCTTCGGGGATGCTGTGTGTGACAAAGAGGAAGGTCTTGCCTGTTGAGCGCTTGATCTCAAGCAGCTCCAATTGAAGCTTTTCTTTGGTGAATTCGTCCAGGGCCGAAAAGGGTTCATCCATGAGCAGCAATGGTGGATCAAGTGCAAGGGCACGTGCAATGGATACACGTTGCTGCATCCCGCCACTGAGCTGCCATGCATAATGGTCTGCGAAGCGGGTTAGCCCTACCATTTCAAGCAGTTCACCGCTAATGCGGCGGCACTCCTTCCGGCGGGTACCTAGCAACTCCAAGGGCAATTCCACATTGTGACGAACGGTGCGCCAATCGAACAGGGCTGGTGTCTGGAAAACGATGCCGAACTGTCGCTGTAGTCGAGCCCGCTCAGGCTCCTGACCTGCAATGCGTACGGTGCCTGAGGTAGGTTGAAGCAGATCACCCACCAGCCGGAGCAAGGTCGACTTGCCACAGCCGGAAGGGCCTAGCAGAGAGACGAACTCATTGGACTGGATCTGGAATGTAACATCCGACAAGGCAGTGACTTGTTGTGTACCTGTGCCAAAAACAACGGACACATGGTCTACATCAATATGGCAGGCTTCGGGGACTGTGGCTGAGGGTGCGGAGGACATGGGCATTCTCCTTTGTGGGAAGTTGTTTTCATTGCACACCAAGGCTGAATGGGAGGTTTATATACACGAACGTAACAGGTTTTGCTTGTTAGATAATACTATATCGCTTTGGGCGGGGATTACATTATACAGTGTGTTTTGAGTATGGGCCTGTTCATGTTACACAATGTAAAATGAGACCCATTCTCAGATGTATTCATGTGAATTTCCTTGGTAGAAAGCTAACATATATTTCACCTAACAATAAACGTACGATCATTTGTATTTATTGAATGAATATTCGGAAAATATGACATATCCCCTCGTATTCTTGTTCGTTTTCTTGTATAAAGATTGAATATAGAATCCAGAAATTGGGGTGGTCATGATGTTTGATTGGCTGGGATGGAGAAAAGGATTGCCGCTGTGGCGATCGTATCGGTTGAACGCACATATGAAGGAAGATGTGGAACAGATTTTTGAGGGGATTGCGGAAACGAGACGGCAGCTTATGATGGACTGGGCAGATGAACAATGGAATCACCTGGATCGTTTGCTTCAACAGATACAGTCGGTCCAATTAGAGGATGTATTACAAGGTTCACAGCAACGAAGCAAACTAGATGCATGGTTTCAATCCAGTTATATTCGAGCCGTAGACAGTACGGAGCTATTCATGCTGAACGAACAGAATCAGGTAGTATTCTCTACATATAAGAAACATATTGGACAGATCTATGAAGATTACGAAGCTTTAATTGGACCAGGATTGAAATACTCCAGAGCAGATCGTCATGGCAAAAAATGCTTGTATGGTCCTTATTCTGATCCACTGACGTTGGATATTGGTCCACGCTCGTCCGCTTTTCACGATGATGTCACCTTGCTGTTTATCTCCCCAATCCTGCAGGAAGGTCGATATGTTGGTTCATTATGCAGTCGTGTTCCCGGGGATGTACTCGGTGACCTGATCCAACGAGAATCTGGTCATATCTATCCTGATTCTGGTGACAATTATCTCTTTATGGCTGAGTCGATATTAAGGCCCCATCTGCAACCCGGCACCGCCTTATCCCGAAGCCGCTTCGAAGACCGTACCTTTACGCATGGGGAAAATCTCAAAGATGGCGTCACCACCGAATGGGGTATCGTTTCCGTCAAGGAGCATACCGAACTGGAACTCATGTTCACTGATCCATCGACCGGAGAACTACACCCCGGAGTAGCAAACACCATTCAGAATGGTTCCAATCTGTTCGTAGCCTTTCCCGGCTACTCGGATTACCGCCATATTTCTGTGATCGGCAAAGGCATCACCTTCCAGCTGCCACACTGTCCTGATCGCTGGGGCATGATGTGTGAAGGGGATCTGGAAGAAGTGTATCGGATACGAAGCATCGGCTGGCGCCAGTTCAAGCAACACAGTCTCTTCACGCTTTTGTCAGGCGTTGCAGGAGCAGCTCTTGTCTATGCCCTCACTGGTAGTGGGTGGAGCGCAGCAGCAATGGCCGCTGTTAATGTGTTATTCGGATTCTTCACTGCATTACAGCTGCATCGCAGCCAATATCAACGAGTTCATGAAGACTTGCGTCGCATCAGCCGATTTATTCGAATTAACGCCGAAGGCAGGGGTGATCTGACCCAGCGCCTGGACACGTCTGCTTTTGCCCAAGATGAATCAGGTGAACTGGCGAAGTGGATCAACAACATGATCGATTCTCTGGAAGGCATTATGCTGAAGGTACAACTTGCCACGGTAGACGTTATGGATAATCAGTATCAGATGCGAACTTCAACAGAGACAACCCAAGGTACGACTGAGCGTGTGAACTACAAGCTTGGTTCGATGATTCAGGCCATTCGCACCCAACTGGAAGATCTCGACCAGGCCAAGATCGCTGCTGATCACATGCGCATAACGCTGCAACAACTGGAGACCTCTGCTACCGAACAGATCAGCGTGGCTCAACAGGAAGTGGAACGAATCGGCGATAAAATGACCCAAATCTCAGGAGCGGTGTCCGATACCAACCGTACCATCCTGTCCTTCATGGATACCATGAAAGAGATTTACCGTGCACTGGCTGTCATTGATGAAATTTCAGCTCAGACCAACCTGCTGGCTCTGAATGCCACCATTGAAGCTGCACGCGTGGGCGAACATGGCCAAGGGTTCTCAGTCGTGGCAGGGGAAATCCGCAAGCTGGCCGAGTTATCCCGCTCTTCAACTGAAAATATTCATCAGATTCTGGACCGAATCTCAACGGCAGCAGGAGCCGCATCTCAATTAATCACAGAGGGTGATCAGGTGCTGGCTGAAGGAACAACACTGGTTCAGGCCGCTTCGCAACTTTTGCAAAATGCTACCGCCGAAGAACCTGAGCGCACAGAAGTCGTGGATCAAGTGATCATGCTGATGGAGAATATTGCTGCAATCAGCCATCAAAATCGGGCGACTTCTGCTGAGGTGGAAGCAGAGATGATGGAACTAATCCGTGATATGTTGCAGGTTCAGCATTCTTCGCATAACGTGGAAGTCATTACGGTCTTTCTGCAACAACTCGTGGGACAATTCCATCTGAATCACCCCGCCAAAAATGCTGTCATCTGACGTCATCGTTGACGCGGATTGGAGAAATAGCTAAAATTTGATGCAACTGTTCCTTTTGAAATTGTCGTATCATTTATAATAGAAGATTTCCAATCTGAACCGATGAAAGGGTGGTCTGCATGGAACTGCTTCAGGATTCATTTGGCCGGATACATGACTACATCCGTATTTCTGTTACGGACCGCTGTAATTTACGCTGTGTGTACTGTATGCCTGCAGAGGGTATGGAATTTGCTCCACATGATGAGATTATGAGCTACGAAGAAATAGCACAGGTGCTGAAGGTACTTGCCCCGATGGGCATGCGCAAAGTCCGACTCACCGGGGGCGAACCATTGGTACGCAAGGATCTGCACAAGCTCGTCAGCATGATCTCGGCGATTGACGGGATTGACGATATTGCTCTCACTACCAACGCTCTTCTGCTGGACAAACAAGCTCAGGCGTTAAAAGATGCTGGGTTGAACCGGATTAACATCAGTCTGGATTCCCTGCGCGCTGATCGCTTCTCCATGATTACCCGCGGCGGAGATGTGAACAAGGTGCTGAAAGGCATTGAAGCTGCAACTGCCGCTGGCCTTGCTCCGATCAAGCTGAATGTTGTGCTGATGAAGGGTATCAACGATGATGAGATCAAAGATTTTATTGCAATGACGATTGATCAACCTCTTCATGTGCGTTTTATTGAATATATGCCGATTGGACAGGCTTCGGATTCATGGCGCAAATCTTATTTGCCGCTGGAAGCCGTGACAGATGTATGTGCTGAAGCAGGCTGGACGGTAGAAAATACAACAGGCCCTGCGGGCAATGGCCCATCACGAAATATGAAAATTGCGGGCTCCGAAGGCACATTTGGATTGATTCACCCCGTAAGCGATCACTTCTGTGACAATTGCAACCGACTTCGGCTGACCGCTGACGGACATATCAAAGCCTGTCTCTACTGGTCCGATGAGTATAATGTTCGCCGCTTCGTGGATGATCCGGATGCCATGGCGGCACTTTTCCTCAAAGCGCTGGGTACGAAACCGAAGAATCATGAGATGGCTCTGGCTTTGGAACAAAAAATGCAATCTCATACGCCGACGGTACGCCGCATGTCCCAGATTGGCGGATAACAACAGTACGCATATAACACAACCGGGCTTTCCTGCGTATGGATATATATCTGTACTGTCAGGATGACCTCTTCACACAACGGAAGAGGTAACGCTGGCGCGGTGACCCCTTACGTGAATCAGCATTCATAACGTGAAGTGGAGCGTGTCACAAGGAATAGGCGAATACCCCAAGCAGACAAGAACATGATGTTCTTGTCTGCTTTTTCGTTATATTTTCATAAATTTCTGAAAAACTCCAATTCCCCTGTTTCAATTGTTGAAAATTTAATTAATATACGTTATGCCCTTGTTGGGTCTTCAAGATCAACCTCATTCTGACGATGTATACAATACATCTAGATGATACATATACATTATAGGAGCTGAACCTTATTGAACATCGTTGAAGCACTCGTTGCAGCAAGTCCATATTTTAAAATTATGCTGAAAGAACATGATATCATGATTGCGGTAACCGATACGGAGAAGTTCTGGTATTATGTTCCCAGCAACAAACTCGATCTGGGCATCAAGGCAGGAGACCCTGTTTCCCTAGATGACCCTACACTCCGCCGGGCACTTATACATGGGGAAACTTCAGCGAACCGTATTGATGCAAAATTCTATGGTACATCCATCAACTCGGCGGCCACCCCACTTCGGGATGAACAAGGAAATATCGTGGGCACACTTGCCATTGGTTTCTCTCTTCAGAACGAGGAAAAACTGGAGTACTTCACTGAATTGATCGGCGGTATCAGCGGAAAATTAACAGATATGGTGCAGACGGTAGCCGCCCAATCCGAGCAATTGACGGCATCTTCCACGCAGATTTTGGATAATACCCGCATGGCTGTGCAGAACTCAGGCGAAGTCAACAAGGTCGCCGCATTCATCCGTGAAATCTCAGAACAGACCAATCTGCTAGGCCTGAATGCAGCCATCGAAGCAGCCCGAGCAGGTGAAGCAGGCGCCGGATTTAGCGTCGTTGCATCTGAAGTGCGGAAACTTTCTACGGGTACCAAAGAAGCTACGGTGAATATCGAACGTTCCTTGAAGGATGTTCAGCATTCCATTCAGCAGATGGAGCAGGAGATCACATCCATCTCACAGTCTAGCAACCAACAAGCGGTGCTGGTAACCGAGTTCAGCGAGGTCATTGATCAGTTGAACAGTGTAAGCCGTGATCTGAAAGTGTTTATTGAATCCATGCTGCTGAAGGCAGAATAGATCCGATTATGATTTCCCTAACTCAAATGACCAACCATATATAAGAGACACAACACCAAAGCATTATCGAGCATTACAGTTCCAACTCAATAACTTGATCACCAGGCATGCTGATAATCACATTCAGCAACCACATTGAACTCTCCGTGCGATTGACGTCACGGGGAGTTTTTTTATTTTAAACAGGATGAGCCACATCACGGTCCTTCTATGCATAGATGAGCTTCCACAGCATCATAACTGCCAGCCCAACCATGACCACAGCGGACAACCGATTAAACACCAGACTGATGCGTCCAGTTCGATCCGTTCTGCCAATCACCCTTCCTGCGCCTGCAAGTCCCAAGAACCATATCCACGATACAGCCGCGGCTGTCAGGGCAAAATAGATGCGCTCCACCCCTTCATAGTGAAGTGAACTGGTGCCAATCACAGCAACCGTGTCCAGCAGAGCATGCGGATTGAGTAAAGATACCGATGCGGCAAACGCAATCTGTCGCCCCGCTGACATTACCGTCTGCGAACCTTCCACAGATTCGGACGACCTCCAGATACTCCAAGCCATATACAGCAAAAACAAACTTCCTGCTCCATACAACACATTCGCCAGCAATGGCCACTGCAGCAAAATGAGTGATACTCCTCCAACGGCTGCCCCGATCAACAACGTATCACTGACCCCTGCCGTTATTACAGCAGGCAGTGCATGTATATAACGCCTCTGGCTCATGCCCTGGTTAAAAATAAATACATTCTGCACACCCAGTGGCAAAATCAGGCCAAACGCCAGAACCACTGCATGAATAACAATCTCCATCGTTCTTCCCCCTTATCTCTGTATTCCATAGTAGGGCAGATGATGGCTGGCGTAACCAACCACTTGGATGGCATCAGACCCAACCAAATGATATAGTGTTCGTTACAAAGAAAAACGGAGGTGATTCTGCCTGTAATGGAACGTTCTGATTCTCGGCTAAACATGGGGTGGAAGCCGAACCCTTCTCTCAACTTGCCCTTATATCGCCAGATTGAAGCCTATGTCCGGCAGAAAATCACAACGGGCGAATGGTCAGCAGGATATCGTCTCCCCTCACAGCGAATATGGGCTGAGTCCATGGGGGTAAACCGCAGTACATTGGTCACTGCCCTGGATAACCTGACCGCCGCTGGCCTCATTGAGGGCAGACATGGCGGGGGAACCTATATTTCCGGTTCTGGTTGGCATGGTATGGCTCATGGAGCGATGCCCAACTGGAACGAAGCCATCGAGGAGGGCTGGTATTATCCCAACCTGCCTGAGATCCAGCAGATTAATCAGGCTGAATTTCGGCCCGGCATCATACGTCTTGGCACAGGGGAGCTTGCCCCGGAGCTGATGCCTCAGGATGCTTTTAACGACATACTGTATTCCCTATCCCATCGTTCGCGTATACTCAACTACCTGGAACCTCAAGGAAGCCTGGAGCTTCGTGAGGCTTTGTCAGTCCATTTGCAGGCTACTGGCATTCAAGCCTCTCCAGATTCCATACTGATCGTATCCGGCTCTCTTCAGGCACTGCACTTGATTTCGGTCGGACTGCTCCCTCGCGGATCAGCGGTTCTGCTGGAAAAACCGTCGTATCTCTATTCGATTCACGCCTTTCAGTCAGCAGGGTTGAAAATGAGTGGTATCCCGATGGATAACGAAGGTCTACACATTGCACGTCTGGAGGATGCTGCGCAGCATGTCAAAGATCAAGATCATATCTCGCTTCTCTACACGATCCCGAGCTTCCACAATCCCACCGGCTCTGTCATGAGTGATCACCGCCGGGAAGAACTCATGACCATCGCTCGAACACTAGGCATCTCCATACTGGAGGATGCCGCCTACAGTGATCTGTGGCTGGATAAACCTCCTCCGTCATCACTGAAGGCGCGTGACCAGGAAGGACGGGTGCTGCATATGGGCACCCTGTCAAAGGCAGTCAGTCCTGGATTGCGCCTCGGATGGCTAGTTGGGCCAGAGCCGGTCATTCGCCGTCTCGCCGATATCAAGATGCAGACCGATTATGGTACCAGTTCACTCGCCCAAGAAGCTGCTGCCCTGTGGTTCGCAGAAGGACATCACGCTGGACATATGGAACGCCTTCGCCCTGAACTACGCAGACGCAGAGATACCATGCTGGAGCTGCTTCAAAGTCACTTTCATGGTATTGCGGAGTGGGAAATACCCGCTGGTGGATTTTATATCTGGCTGCAATTCACGGTCTCCCCTCTCTCCATCCGCCAATTGTTCCATACCTGTCTGGAGCAAAATGTACTTATCCACCCGGGTTACCTGTATGACCGGCTGGATGCGAGTCACATTCGGCTGTCTTACGCTTATGCCTCACCTGATGAGATGGAGCGTGGACTACAATGCCTCGCAGAGGCTGTCCAGAGGCTCATGGATTCTGAATCCTGACTTCGACGAATACTGTTTCCTGACTTCGCAATCAAAAAACAGCCTTGACCTGGAAGGACCATGTCCTTCAGATCAAGGCTATTCGCGTAAATTTTGTAAGTTTAGCCGAATACCAGTACGGGCAAATACCAGCTGCGCTCCGGGATTCCTTTGAATGTTCTACCCTTTGACCGCACCCTCCGCAATACCCTCCATAATGAACTTCTGGAAAAACGCATAGATTAGAATAACCGGAATCGCAGTCAGTACCAGGGAGGACAGAATCAACGGCCATTCCTTGTTATATTCTCCAAACAGCATGTTCGTGGACAGAATCAGCGTATAACGATTCACATCGGTCAACATGAGTAGTGGCAACAAGAAGTCGTTCCAGATCCACAGGAAGTCCAGAATCGCGATGGTAACTGTGATCGGTAACAATAGCGGGAAGATAATCTGGAAGAACGTCTGGAACTCATTACATCCATCCATCTGAGCCGACTCCTCCAATTCACGCGGAATGGACTTCACAAACCCGTGATAGAGGAAGATTGCCATGTTTACACCAAGCCCGATATAGATCAGGGCCAATCCGTACGTGCTTCCCTGTACCCCCATGCCTTTGGCTACCCGTGTCAGCGGAATCATGATTGAGTGGAACGGTACCAGCATGGACGCAACAAACAGGAAGAAGATCAGATTGCTCAAACGTCCGGAGGTACGTGACAGCTTGTATCCCGCAAGTGAGGCACAGAAGACGATTCCCCCGATGCCCAGAAAAGATACAATCGCCGAGTTCATCGAACTGCCCAGCAGATTGATTTTGTTAAACGCGTCCGAATAATTCTCCCAGTGAAGCGTTGTTGGCAGCGCGAGAAAGGATTGGAACATCTCACCCTGTGTTTTGAAAGAGTTCACCACCGCCATGTAGATCGGCAGCATGGCAACGAGAGAGCCCAGAATCAGCAGCAGTCGAATCAGATAACTGTTCAGTCGTTGCATCCTCATGCTTCCACCTCTTTCTTCTTCATGACGGTGATCTGGATGAGTGTAAAGATGAGTACGATGATGAACAGCACAACCGATTTGGCACTCGCATAGCCGTATCTGAAGTTGTTGGAGAACGCTTCTTCATAGATGTTCATCGTGATCACCTGCGTGGCCCGGCCCGGTCCACCACCCGTCAGTCCATACACCACTTCAAACACTTTGAATGCTCCGTTCAGCGTAAGGAAGAAACAGATGGTCACGGCATGAGTAATCATTGGCAACACCACATTGCGCAGCACCTGGAATGCGTTGGCCCCATCAATAACAGCCGCTTCCTTGAGACTTTTCGGCACACCCTGAAGAGCAGCCAGATAGATGATCATCATATACCCTACACCGTTCCAGAGCGATACGATCATAATGGAGTAAAATGAAAACTTCGGATCACCCAGCCATTGCTGGTCGAGGAACGAAAAGGCCAGTTTCTCTGCGAGCTGTGGCAGCACCTGAGAGAAGATGAATGTCCACATGAAAGCACTGATGATTGTACTGATCATGTTAGGCATGAAGAACAACGTCCGGAAAAGCCCTTTGCTGCGCGTTCGTGACTCAATCAACACAGCGAGCAGCAAGGCAATTCCATTTTGCAGAATCAGCATAAATATTACATATTTCATCGTGAACCACAGGGAGTTCAGAAAGTCGGGATCTTCTTTGAACAATTCCACGAAGTTGCCCAGACCGATAAAGCTGTAATCCCGATTGAGTCCGTTCCAATCCGTCAGACTATAGAACATGCCACTAAACGTGGGATACAGCAGGAAAATCGCATAGATGACAAAGGCAGGCGCAGTGAACGCGAGCAGTGACAGATACTTCTTGAACACATTCGTAGCCATTGGTTCTCCCCCTTTTCACTCGAAGCGGATGATTGTAAACGAGGGAACGAAGAACGTTCTGCCTGCCATATCATCTGCTTGGAGACTGTAACGAAATAAAGTACCGCTCATTTGTTGATTACACTCCCAAACCCATTGAGATTTTGTCAACAAAACAAAAGCAGGTACTCCATTCCTTACAGCTCCTTACTTGTTGACTTTGTTGTAGGATTTCCACGCCTTGTCGAGCGCATCGATAACCTGCTGTTGATTTAATTGCCCAGAGTAGTAACCTTGCAACGCTTTGCCTGACTCGTCTTTCACCGCTTGAGGGAGGGATGGGTCCTCATATGCTTTACCTTCACTCACATATTTCTGGGCATCGTCTACCCACGGGAAGCTCTTGAAGTCATGGATCTTGGCAATCGGATTGAACTTGAGTGCTTCGAAGAATGCACTTGAATCCTTGTCATCGAGAATATAGTTCACGAAATCGAGTGCCACTTCTTTGTTTTTGCTAGATGACGATACTGCCAGTGAAGTGGAGGTGCTCAGATTGATTTTGGTATCATCCGGATTGTCATTGATCGGCATGGGTGCTACACCAAAGTTCAAGTCCGGGATGGACTTCAGAATGGTTTCGGCAAACCATGGTCCCTGAATCCACATCGCGGCGCTTCCTGATGCGAAGGCTGCTGAACCATCATCTCCGCCCACTTCCAGCGCTTTGTCCGTTCCATTGGCATTAACCAGATCGAAGATATCAAACAATGCTTTCATATCGGAGAAGGAGCCCTGATCCTGATTCATCTTCTCCACGAAGTCTTTGTGCTCAGACTGAGTTAATGCACCCACGGTAAGCGGCAGGAATAATTGCGGAATCCAGGCTTCTTTGTAGGACAGTTCAAACGGTGTAATGTTGGCTGCTTTGAGTTTCTCCACGACCGCTTTCATTTCTGTTAACGTCGTTGGCACTTCCAGCCCTTGCTCTTTGAAAATATCTTTATTGTACAGATAGCCCCATGATACTGTTTCCAATGGAACAGCTACGATTTTGCCCTCCGCATCCGTTATGGAAGGTTTAACCGAATCCAGCAGCTTATCGACAAAAGGTTGGCCCGACAGGTCTTCCAGATAACCCGCTTTGCTGAATGGTGGAATCTCATTGACTGCATGGAGGGCGAACACATCCGGTGCATCATTGGAGGCGAGACGAGTCTTCAGAATCTGAGGGGCATTGTCCGCTGGCGGCATCTCCAGTTGCACGTTCACCTCAATGTTTTTCTCTGCTTTCTCCTTGGCTTTGAACTGTTCTATATATTTATCGTAGTGTTCTTTCAGCCGAGGTTGTGCAACGAATACTTTGAGTGATACCGTGCTGCCTGATGCCGATTCCTCCTGCCCATTGTCCGTCCCTGCATTGGAACCGCAACCTGCGAGCAGAACACTGACCAGTACTGCACTTGCTACACTTTTCCATACTTTCATCTCTTATGACCTCCCGGTGTGTAACTGGTTTGTCTTTCATAGGCTCATTATATATCAGAGAATGAAAGCGCTTCATTGGACAAAATTAGACTTGTGTATTGGATTATTTTAAACCTTAATCCTGCTGCAAATGCTCTCTCGAACTACTCATTCCGTGCTGCTGCTTGAATTGCCTGACATACGAGGTTGTCCCTTCCGCATCTCCCCAGGAGATACTCCGAAATGCTTTTTGAAAACCCGATAGAAGTAGGACACATCCTCATAACCCGCCATCTCGGCAACATGCTTGAACGGAATCTGTTCATCCATCACCCATTCTTTCGCTCTCGTCATACGTAATTGGACAACATAGTCGGTCACGTTCACCTCATACTCTTTCTTGAATACCTTGCTGAGATATTCCTTGCTGACAAAAAAGATCTGGGCGAGCTGCTCCAGCGTAATCATCTCCATACAGTGTTGCTCCATGTATTGCTTCACCTCGTCCAGGTTCAGCTTGTTCTTGAATTTACGCTGTGCAATGAGCTGCTCCAAAGCCTGGTAGTATGGAGTCGAAATCCATGTGATCGTGGATTCGATGGAAGCCAGCGCTGTTGAAGGAGGTAGCGCCGTTGCCACTGGCCGCTCGTACAAGCCGTTGGAGACGCACAACTCATCCAGCAAAGCCTGTAATTCATAAGCCACCCGCCCTAGCTGCCGGGGTCTGTTAATCTCGCATCGTTCCAGCTTCTGCTGTAATTGTTGGAACCACTCACGCAGACTCTGGACGTTCAGGTCATTAAACCTCAAACGAGCCTGCTGCTGAAACAGGGAGAACTCACCAGCAAACGCAGAGGGATACGATTCCCATGATTCAGGCGCAGATTCAGCCTTTTCCAATTCTTTTGCACATTTGGCCAGTACACCATTCAGTTCATCCGGATTCACCGGTTTGAGCAGATAATCTGCAGCCCGATGGCGAATCGCATGTTTGGCATAATTGAAGTCATCATACCCGCTCACTACGATTACCTTGATCCGAGGGTATTGTCCGCTCAACGTCTGTAGCAGCTCCACACCGTCTGTGCCGGGCATGCGCATGTCCGTAATGATAATGTGAGGCTGATGCTGCTTGACCAGTTGTATGGCCTGCTCACCATCCTCTGCCTCACCTGCGACGGTCATGCCTAGCTCACTCCAATCTCCAAGGGTGCGCAGAATATCCCGGTTCCACGGTTCATCATCTACCAGCAGCACTCTGTACAGTTCTTTGTTCACAAGGCTTCGCCTCCCGTATTGCAGGGTATTCGTACTGTAACGCTTGTCCCCTGTCCGTATTCACTTTCCATGTTCATCCCGTATTCAGGTCCAAAATGCATCACCATTCGTGAAGCTGCATTGACCAGTCCAATACTCGTGCCTGAACTCCACACCCGATCTGCCTCCCAGGTAAGCCGCTCCAGTCGGGACTGCATCTCCGCTAGTTTCTCAGCATCCATACCCACGCCATTATCACGAATTCGAATGGTTACATCTTTGGATTCACAGACGACCTCAATGCCCAGTTTCCACTCACCCTGCTTCTTCTCCAGACCATGTAAAAATGCATTCTCCACCATCGGTTGCAGAGACAACTTGGGAATATAACACGCCCGAAGTTCCCCAGTAATCTCCAGGGTATATTCAAGCCTGCCGGCAAAACGCTGCTTCTGAATCAGCATATAATGCTCCAGCTGGTCCAGTTCAGACTGCAGGGGCACAAGCCCATCAGGTGCTCGCACAATATAACGAAACATCTCGCTCAAGGCTCGAATGACCTTGTAACTGTCTGCCGGTTTTTGCGAGTAGACCATGCCACCAATCATCTGCAACGTATTTTGCAAGAAATGCGGATGGATCTGGGATTGCAGTGCTTTGAGTTCGGCCGTCTGCTTCTCCAGATTCATCAGGTAGTTGTCGCGAATATGTTCCCGAATACGATTAGCCATGCCGTGCAGATTTTTCTCCAACAGACCAATCTCATCTACCCGGCCGCTTCGTACCACTTCCCTGTCCTTGATCAGTTGAATACCCTTCATGGAATTCGCCAGTCTGACAATGGGCTTCGATGTCCGCCAGGCCACCAGCGCAGCTAGTCCCACAGATATGACGGTGGCCAGGCCACCCACAACCAATCCGTATTTCATCGTTTCCAAGGCACTTTCGTTAACGACATGGGCAGGTACAATCTTGATCACACGCAGTCCTGACGGCTCGATGGAGTGAAAGAATACATATTCTTTGGCTGTCCGGATGAAGCCCGAACTTTCTTTCGTGCCTGCCAATTTCTCCAGCGCTTCCGCAGACGGCTGAATCTCTTGGTTTGGCTGATAGACCGGACTGCCCGCGCTGTCAGCAATGTATACCGCATAGTCTCCACGGCTATCCAGCAGCTCCAGCGTCTGATTGAACTCAGCCCACTTGACCTCCAGACTGATGGCCCCGATCTGTGCCTGATCCTCGAAGCGGTTCATGCTGCGGGTCATATGAAACTTTTGCGGATCGTCCGGATCATTGATAATTGTAAAATCTTTATGTTGTGCAAAAAGCTCATGATATCCTTCCGGTATTTCCGATACCGCCTTGATGCGCGAATCCATGGAGTTGAAGGTGAACAGGGTGTCCAATTCCTTCAGATAGAGTTCAACGCCAAATACATAATTGCCAGCCGAATAGTATACACTGTTGAGCATATTGAACATGGCCTTCTGTTCATCGAATCGGCTGGCCGCCGGTGCTTCCTCGTTCAACGCCAGATATTGATGCAATTCGTCACTGATCTGAATCGAATAGATAATATTGTTCATGCGGGCGAACTGTTCACCCAGATAAATGGAGGCCCAGTTCATATTCGCCCGGTTGGTCTCCATAATCTCCTCTTCCATGGAAGAGCGGGTATTCTCGGCTGCCATAGCGGTCATGGCAATGACGGGAAGAACGGCCAGCAGCGTCATGGTAAGGATCAATTTATTGCGAATGCTGCGTTTGAAAGGATCTATCAGCTTCCGATAACATTCGGTAAACACAGCGCATCCACTCCTGAGCTAAAATAGACAAACGCCCCAGCATGGAAGCCGAGGGCGCTTTGGTCTTTATATTCGTTTGGAAATGTTGAATTCAACTTATATACCTATATTTATTATTTCTTATTATTGTTCGATAATCCGTATGCCCCATGGTTCCAACTCGATCTTCTCTCCCGCAGCAATCGGAGTTCCTGCCAGAAGTTCAGTCCCTTCCCCATAAGCATTCACGAAGGATGTTGCCTCATCCGCATAATTGAAATAGTAGCGAATCGTGTTCCCTTGATCGTTCACACCTGTCTTCACAATGATAGGAAAAGCCAGCTCCTGATCAGCTCCCCATAAGCCCGCTTCCTTCATGACACGTTCCAACACCTTACGGATCACCGCAGAACTGGTATAACATCCGACATAGGTTGCTTTGCCTTTTCCATAGGCATTCTGGGTAATTGCCGCATATTCATCCCAATGTGGATGATCATACCAAGCGAGTACTTCAGCCGTTGTTGGTGTAATCAGTTCCATCCAGGTGTGGACCTGGTTCTGCTCTTCACCAACTCCAAATGGATCATCGCGCAGCGAAACATGTTTTGGCTCTACAAATAGGTTGTAGCTGATCCCGCATGCCTCACTAATTAAGCCGGGCTGGCGGGTAGAGCGTACCTTGATATGCTCATTTGTGAATCCGCTTTTGAACGAGTAGACGATATGTCCGCCATCCTGTACGAATTGATTCAATTTTTCCAGCAATGCATCCGAAGCAGCATACAGAGCAGGTACAACGAGCACGTCATACTCCGCATAACTCTCAACCGATGGGTCGATGAGGTCACAGCTAATGTTCATCTTGTACAATTCATCGTACATCCAGCGCACCACGTCATTGTAGTTCTTGTCACTGGTGAAGTTAAAACCAAACCATTTGATGGATGTCAGAGCCTCATTGCTAAAAAGCACTGCCACCCGATTCTTTTTCTTCAGATTCACAAGCTGAGGACTCAGTCTTGCAAAATCCCTACCAATGGTCTTCGCTTCGTTGTACACCGGATTCGGTTCGAAATCATGACTGAGCAATCCTTTCCAATACGTCTCAAACGAATTGTGCAACGAATGCCAGTGCCAGTAAGCGACCATGTTCGCCCCTGATGCCAGATGACTGAATGCCTGCAAACGCAGTTGTCCCGGATACGGAACCCAATGCCAGAACGCCTGCGCTTCGGTCTCCAGTACCAGATAGTTCGATTGTTTGGTCGAACGCGCCACATCCCCGCCGAATGAAATTTCAATGCCGGTCAGATCATCCTGGGAAGGATGGTAGATGTCCACACTGGTGATGTCAAAAGGTTTCGATGCGGCAAAATGATCCACATCCCCTTGAATGCCGTAGGAATATCCACGCCAATCGAAGTCAAAGTTCTGGGTAACAAACTGTCCTGCCTGTTTGTATTCATTCACGATCCCCACTTGCCAAGCCAAAAAGTTGGTTACCAGCTGCCGCTGGAACTTGGCAAATTCAGCGCCCAGACTGCCGTTGATCGTTCCTACCACAGACGGGAAGTCCTCCCAGCTATTGATTCGATTGCTCCAGTAGTCGAGACCAAATTCCTTGTTAAGCTCTTCCAGAGAACTGAACTTGTTCCGCATATATTTGACGAATTGCAGTTGCACATTATCTCCGGCCGTATTGTAATGCTTTGTCTCGTTATCTGTCTGATAACCGATAACCGCTGGATGTGTGCTTACCCGAGAGATTAGCTTCCGGATGATCCGTTCGGCATAGAATAGATAGGTTGGGTGTGTAATATCCATGATCTGTCTTGCGCCGTATTTACCAGGTCCCTGAGAGGTGGTAGCCAGCACGTCCGGATGTCCCTTGACCATCCATGTTGGAACAGCATACGTTGGTGTCCCGACGATAACCTGAATTCCCGCTTCATGCATGGCATCCAGCACACGGTCTACGGAAGAAAAGTCAAATACGCCATTCTGCGGTTCATGGGTACTCCAGGTGGATTCTGCAATACGGACCACGTTGATGCCTGCATCCTTCATCATCTGAATATCCTTGTCCAATCTTTCGTAAGGCATATATTCATCATAGTAGGCTACACCATATAATAATTTGTCCATGATTTAATCTCCTTTTTGAAAATATAATGTTCTTGACGTGTGCAAGAGTTGACATATTCCAATCCATAATGGTAGCGTTTACATTATTATGGGTCGAAGAACTTGGATTGTTCAGCAACCACTTAAAAACGCTGATGCGTTCCATGGATCATCCATCCTTGCGTTAAACTAATTATAATGAAGTATACTACGGGTGCCGATTGTATAAGGCAAGTTGTTTTTACCCTTTTCCGAGGTGAATATGATGGATATCCGATCACAGCTCCGAGAAATGCCTCACCATACGTTGGCCCACTGGCTGCCTATTATCGACTGTAACATCAAATTTTATGGTGCGCACAGCCAACAAGTACCCTATGGATGGGCGATGCCGGAGGAATCACATCCGGGCTTTGAGATTATGTTGATCATCGAAGGTACGCAGGAGAGTGTGATTCATGGTTATACCTATACCGTGGAGGAAGGTTCCATTCTTCTCATTCCTCCCGGGTTCAAACATACAAATCAATGTGTATCCACGGAAGGCATGACTTATTTTAGCGCTCACTTTAATGTGGATGATCCCGTCTTCACCCTGAAGCTGATGTCACAGCACAGCCGAATCTACGCAGCAGGTACGGCAGATAATAGGAAGATGCGTTTAGTGCTGGAGAGCTGGATGGGCATGATTAACATATCTGAGGCCTACACGTCCACTGACAAAATGATCATGCAGGCCCGCATGTTTGAACTGTTCGCCCTGTTGTTCCAAGCCGCTGACAATGAACCGGAGTCCACCACTTCCGTTGCTGCTTCACATGCACCAGCTCCAACAGCCATGCATTATGCGGGAGCTATAGCGGAGGCAATCAAGCAGGCATTCCATGCCCAGCTTCGAACCAAGGAAAGCAGTATATCCACGGTCAAAGTAGAGCAGATTATATCCTCGTTTGGCATCAGCCCGGGATATGGTCTACAGGTCTTTCGCAAGGTATACGGGCGATCGCCCAGAGCTTACTTGTCCAGCTTGAAGTTGCAGGAGGCCAAAGTGCTGATCGAACAGCCAGAGCTGTCGCTCGGGGAAATTGCGTGGAAGCTCGGTTACACCCATCTGTCCCATTTCAGCAGACAATTCAAACGTTGGACAGGCCAAAGCCCGCTTCAATATCGCAATCATCATGCAGATACATCAGGTGATCCTGTATCCTACAGATCGGAATCGAGTCCAGAATCTTGATTGCGGATACGTTCGTACTCTTCCGGCGTGTTCATATTACTCATTTGCATCGCTACTTGATGAACGCCAGCTCTCTCAAGCTCTTCTGCTTCGACATAACAGCAACCGATCTCTTCAAGCCATCGCATAACTCGAAGATGATCCTGTATCAGGCGCTGCTCCAGATCAGGGAGCACTCGTATGTGGTAAGCCCCTGCAAGAGGGTGGACATGTCCATCCACGCGTGGAACGATAGCAGAATAAGAGTTATGCGACTCGACCAGTTTTTTTATTCCATCAAAGAAAGACGTTTGCAGGAGCGGCATATCGCAGGCACATACCAGATTCCAGTCTGTATCGGAAGCTTCCAGCGCCGCGTGGAGACCGGCGAGTGGCCCCTTCCCCGGATAGTGATCCTGAACGCAGTCGTAGCCCATTGCACCGTAGGTTGTCACATTGGGTCCGGCAGCCACGATGATACGGGATACGGCGGGCCTCATGGCCTTTGTAACATGTTGCAGTACTAGGGAACCGTTCAGTTCCAGCATGGCCTTGTTGGTCCCCATGCGGCTGGATAAAC
This sequence comes from Paenibacillus sp. AGC31, assembly GCF_057334655.1. Taxonomy (NCBI): domain Bacteria; kingdom Bacillati; phylum Bacillota; class Bacilli; order Caryophanales; family Paenibacillaceae; genus Paenibacillus; species Paenibacillus sp. AGC31. Next base: position 104,864 of record NZ_JBHFJH010000010.1, on the reverse strand, counting down.
CTCCTGCCAATATGATGCCTGTCCATTCCCTCGTGTTCATGTTGTTATCCTCCCTCAGATCACGATATGTGTATGACCGCATCAATTTCAAAACGTTCGCTATGCATTGAATCCCCTTTCAACAAATGATACATTGAACAATATGCATTTGAAAGGAATGGCTTAATTGGACAGACCTGCACCTTCAAGAGGCAATCCCTCATTGGTTTCTCTGAAACTATATAACTTTTTCATATATGGAGCCATCTCGATCTTCGCCGGATTCCTGCAGCTTTACCTGCAAGAGATTGGCATGACCAAACTGGAGATTGGCAGTCTCATGGCGATTGGACCTTTTGTATCCTTGTTTGCCAACCCGTTCTGGGGTTTCTGGAGCGATAAATCTCGCAACATTCGCATCATTCTGATGATTATGATGGGAGGTACATTTGTGCTCGCCCAGGGTGTGTTCTATGCGCCCACTTATACATGGATTTATGTAGCCATGATTTTCTTTTATTTTTTTCAAAGTCCATTATTTGCTCAAACGAACAGTCTGATTCTCGGATATATCGATGGTACAACCCAAAAATTCGGGTCATTCCGGCTCTGGGGTTCACTCGGTTGGGCACTGACTGCCGTCGCAGCCGGACCGCTCATTGACCGTTTTGGCATCGGCAGTGTATCCATTATATTTGCATGCATGATTGCCACCGCCTTTGTATTATCCGTATTTCTACCCAGACAGCCGATCGCTTCGGATACACCCGTGGTTACTTTTCGGCGGTTTGGCAAAGTCATGTTCAATCCGTATTTTATGGCATTTATCGGCCTGGGTGTACTCGTATCGGTGCCTAATGCCATGAACAGTACGTTTATGTCACTATATATTGTAGAAATGGGTGGTGACAAACAGATGGTCGGCTGGGCCATCTTCACCTCATCCATTCTCGAAGTCGGCGTATTCCTGCTGCTCGACCGCTTGCTCAAGCGTAAAATGAGCATGCTCTTAGCATCTCTCATTCTGATCAGTGTGCTGTTTGCACTTCGCTGGCAGCTCATGGCACTGGCTAACAACCCACTGGAGATTGTATTCATTCAATTGATGCACTCCATTACGTTTGGTGGGTACTTCTATGTGGGTACGCAGCTAACCATGCTGTTTATTCCAAGACCTTATCGTTCCTCCGGTCAAGCGGTATATACGATGGCCTGGGGCGGTCTCTCGGGCGTTATTGCGGGTCTGTTCGGCGGCTGGTTGTTCCAGAGCTTCGGTGCAGAAATCATGTATAGCATTGGCGTATTCTTCTCGCTCATCGGCGCTGTTGGATTTAGCATCATGTGGTTATCGAATCGACGTAACGGCTATCAGCCAGTTGTATTGACGGAGATGGGCAATATGGATGAGGACCGATAATCTTTTGTTAGAAAGAGTTGAGAGATCGTTTTACACAAGAGCACTACGATGACAGAATACCCTTCCGATCGCTGTTATCCCCGGATTTTTTGATTCCCTTTTCAAAGGGTAAAATCCGGGGATAAAGGCGAACGCTCTGCTTCTTCAGGTTATTTCTGTCTTCTCCGTTATCGTGTAAATAAACCGTTCAAACATTCAGACAAAAGATTAAGCATAGGTGTAGTAAAGAGAAAGGCGTCTCCATGGGTTATTGCCATGGAGACGCCTTTTACATTTATAAATTTAAGTCTACTGGTTAGGCTTATAGCTTTAACTTGTAGCATTGATCCTACGCCTTGACTTTACCTTATGCCTTTGGCAGTTGGAATGAGCTTTTCAGGGATACGACCCGGTTAAATACCGGACGTCCTGGCTCGGAATGTTTTGGATCTACACTGAAGTAACCGTGACGGAAGAATTGGAATTTATCCTGAGCGTTTGCTTCCTTCATCTCTTGTTCCACAAACCCGTTAACAATCTCAAGGGAGTTCGGGTTCAGTTGATCCAGGAACGTTTTCTCCGGTTGCTCTTCCACAACCTCAGTTTCAGCTCCAGCTACTGCCACTTCGACCTCTGCTTCCGGTGCTTCATCCATGATCAAAGGCTCATACAGACGGAATTCAGCAGGTACCGCTTGAGTCGCTTCTACCCAGTGGATGGTGCCTTTGACTTTACGGCCAGTGAATCCACTGCCACTCTTCGTCTCCACATCATAGGTACAATGAATCTCGGTCACATTACCTTCTGCATCCTTGATCACATCGTTACATTTGATGAAGTATGCATGTTTCAGACGAACTTCGTTGCCAGGGAACAAACGGAAGTATTTGTTCGGTGGATTCTCCATGAAATCGTCTTGTTCAATGTAAATCTCACGGGAGAACGGAATTTGGCGATTACCCATCTCCGGGTTCTCCACATTGTTCTCAGCTTCAAGCCATTCCACTTGTCCTTCAGGATAGTTGGTGATGACCACTTTGAGCGGGTGCAGGACAGCCATCGTGCGCGGAGCTTTCAGTTTCAAGTCTTCACGTACAAAGTGCTCCAGCGTTTGCAGGTCAATTACCCCTTGGCTCTTGGAGATGCCTGTCTCGAATACAAAATCACGAATGGCTTCCGGTGTATATCCCCGGCGGCGCAGACCTGAAATCGTCGGCATGCGTGGATCATCCCATCCATCCACATGGCCTTCGTCCACGAGCAGTTTCAGCTTCCGCTTGCTTGTCACCATCTGGGACAGGTTCAGGCGGCCAAATTCGTACTGATGTGGTTGGCTCTCCATCTCACATTCAGCGATAACCCAATCATAGAACGGGCGTTGATCCTCAAACTCCAAGGAACAGAGGGAATGCGTTACACCTTCAATTGCATCTTCAAGCGGGTGAGCAAAGGCGTACATTGGATAGATACACCATTTGTCGCCCGTGTTATGATGGTGTGCATGTGAAATCCGGTAAATAACCGGATCGCGCAGATTGATATTCGGTGCAGACATATCGATCTTGGCACGCAGCACTTTCTCTCCGTTCTTGAATTCGCCTGCACGCATACGTGTGAACAGGTCGAGATTCTCTTCCACCGAACGATCACGGTACGGGCTGTTCTTGCCCGGCTCCGTCAACGTTCCGCGCATTGCACGGATTTCGTCGGCGCTTTGGTCGTCGATGTAGGCTTTTCCTTTTTTAATCAACAAGACAGCACGGTTGTACATCTCATCAAAATAATCCGAGGCAAAACGTTTCTCGTTCCACTCGTATCCGAGCCATTTCACGTCTTCCTGAATCGATTGAACGTACTCAACATCTTCCTTGACCGGGTTCGTGTCATCAAAGCGCAGATTCGTTTTGCCGCCAAATTCGCCGCCCAGCGTAAAGTTAATCCAGATCGCCTTGGCATGGCCGATATGCAGATAACCGTTCGGTTCCGGAGGAAAACGGGTAATAACTTCCTGGACTTTCCCAGACCGGAGATCTTCGGTAATAATATTTTTGATAAAGTTAGGTGGGGTTGTACGATTGTCCACAGGTATCAAACCTTTCATGAATGGATTGGAGCCTTCGGGAATTGCAGCAATTCCGGCTATAATTCCTTAATAACGAAGTCATTTCCTGAAAAAATCTATTTTCTTGGAAAGTTTCGTACGCGTTTCATTTAAATATACCTTTAACGGGGGAGGAGTTCAATAAAGAACGGCACCAAAGTCAGGATCAGCCATGCATAAATAGGCCCAAAACCATTTTGACGGGTTCGCTCGAATCATGTAGCATGATAGTAAAAACAAATTAAAGGGAGGGTTTCCCATTCCATTGAACTCGCTTAAACTGACCAAAGAACAGCAGGATGAAGCCATTCGCACCATCCAGTCGTATTTCGAAGAGGAACGTGGCGAAGAACTGGGTGATCTGGCCGCTTGGGGTGTCCTCGACCTGTTCATGACACAGCTCGCTCCCTACATATATAATCAGGCACTCCGTGACGCACGCACAACAGTTAATCAACGCATGGCCTCGATGGAAGAAGACCTGTTTGCACTGGAGCAAAAGTTACCCAAGACTTCCCGCTAATCCACTAATTTATAAAGAAAGAAGGTTGCATTCATGTTTACCTATTCATTGGATGAATATACCGAACTCCGGCCGCTGGCCATGGAACATACCAAACCGCTGTTCGAACTGACGGATCGCTCGCGGGATCAATTGAGACATTGGTTGCCGTGGGTGGATCATGTGACAGAAGTGGAACACACCTCGAACTTTATTACCAACGCGTTAAAACAAGGTGCCGAGAATGGCGGATTCACCGCCGGAGTATGGTCAAAGGGGGATCTAGCCGGCGTCATCGGATTCCACGAGATTAACTGGACTAACCGCTCGGTAAGCATCGGATATTGGCTTGGCAAAGGTTTTGAAGGTCAAGGCTTGATGACAAGCGCTTGTCGCGTTCTGGTTGATTATGCACTGGTGACCCTGGATCTGAATCGCGTCGAGATTCGCTCGGCAACCAACAACAAACGGAGTCGCGCTATCCCAGAAAGACTCGGATTTGTTCTCGAAGGTGTCATTCGTCAGGCAGAGAAGCTGCCTAAAGGTTACGTGAACCATGCAGTATACGGCATGCTTCAGCATGAATGGGAACTTTTGCGCTAATTCGCCTACATAATAAATCAGGAGAGATCTCTCCCAACATACCGGAATAACAGGAATACCCTCGATCTCCACAGAATGTGGTGACAGAGGGTATTTTATTGTATCCATGGATTTTATAGGGCTCGGACCATGCCACCATCCACGATCAATGAGGTTCCGGTAATGTACGTATTGGCCCCGGATAACAGGAACACCACCGCTTTGGCAAACTCCTCCGGTTGACCATAACGTCCTAGTGGAATCTCTTTACGGAACTGGTCAGATACCTCTTCCTCACTGATTCCGTTCTGCTCAGCCCGCGCTGCATCCAATTCACGAATACGATCTGTTGCAATACGTCCTGGTGCCACCGTGTTGATCAAAATTCCGTATGGAGCCAGCTCCTGGGATAACGTCTTCGCCAATCCAAACACGCCTGTACGGAACGTGTTGGACAGCACCAGACCCGGAATGGGCTGCTTCACCGAAGTTGAAGCGATATTCACAATGTGTCCTCCGCCTTCTTTCATATAAGGAAGAGCACCGCGAATCAGCCTTACATAACTGAGTACATTTAATTCAAATGCACGCTCCCAATCTTCATCCGTCAGTGACTCAAATGAACCCGATGGTGGGCCACCCGAATTGTTCACCAGAATATCAATCTGCCCAAACAGCTCCGCTGTCTTATGAATCAGCGCCTCAATATCTGCCTTGCGTGTCACATCGGTTGCACAATATTCCACACGTCCACCACCACCAAGCGCCAGCAGCTCCTGCTTCACTGCTGCGAGCTTTTCTTCGCTCCGGCTGGCAAGCATGACGTCAGCACCTTCTGCTGCCAATTGAGCGGCTACCGCTTTGCCCAGCCCTCGACTGGAAGCCAGCACCAGTGCTTTTTTACCTTGAAGTCCCATGTCCATCGTTGTTCCTCCTTCTCAGCTGGTTTCTATTTGGTCTGGATAAAATAACCCATAAGAATATCGTCCACATACTTGTCTCCGATATAAAACTCGGACACCAGCCTGCCTTCCGTCACAAATCCACACTGTGTATAAAACGTAATCGCTCCCGGATTGCTGGAAAGTACGCGCAGCCTGAGCTTGCGAACGCCTTGTTGGGCCGCATGCTTCTTGATGGCATCCATCAAAGCTGTGGCAATGCCACAACGCCGATCATGAGGGTGAACTGCAATATGAATCTCGTAGACATGACGGTTGACCGGCATACCTGTGGCTGGCTGAAAGCCCACATAACCACATACCCGCTCTCCCTGCACCGCAATCAATTGACTGCCTGGAGGGCAATGCTGCAGATATTGTTGCCTGGAGCGCCAATGCATCGGTGCAGGAGAGGTGTATTTGTCCCATACCAGGGCATCCAACTCCATTAGCTGGGCAGCATCCTTAATCTCCGATGGACGAATCGTAAATGTATGGCTGGTAAGCATAATGATTCAACCTTTCGTGCTATAGTCGACAACGCTGTGCGCTACAACGTCGGGAAAGTTAAGAGAGTTAAGAACGTTGAGAAGCTTAGGAATAGGAAGACATTGTTCGTTCGCTTCACTGTTTAGATTTCTTTGTTCTATATATTGTAGCATAGCCTCAGCTTTGACTAAAATTCCACTCGGTATTGAACCTTTTCGCAAAATGAAATAAACACTTAACCTTGCCGTAACGTCATGCTTTATACTGATTCGATAAGGAGGGGATGCATGATGAATATCAAAGAGGCAGCAAGCAGGCTTGGTATATCGGCGAGAGCCATTCGTTTTTATGAGGAAAAAGGATTAATTCTCCCCGCCAAACAGTCTAGTAACGGGTATCGTACATACACTGAGAATGATATCTGGCGGCTTCAAACCATTGCTGCACTGCGTGAGATTGGCATGTCCCTACAGGATATTACACACGCGCTCGGAGAGATTGATCAAGGGAATCAGCAGCGGCTGGAAGAATATCTGGAGCTGCAACAGGCCGTCATGTATGCCCAGTGGATTGAGTTGAAACGTATGATGGATACAACCCAACGTATGATTGACCTGAATCGTCAGGAAGTACCGCTGGATGTCAGCCATCTGCACGATCTTGCGGACAGTGCCCGTCGCCTGCGTGAAGCCCGGCAGAACTGGCATGATCGGTGGAATTATGACACGCAGGCAGCCATCCATGATCAGCGAGTGCAGGCTGAAGGCAGAGTCAGTACTGAACATCCCAATTCAGAGGACAATCATCATTCGGACAACGCCTCCCCTGTAAGCCATGAGAATGAAGTTCTACATCCACACCAGGATGCAGATCATTCCACGCCGGGCGACTCCAATGATACGGTACAGTCTTCCTTTTATCTGTATCACAACTATGACGAAGCGCTCGAACAGACAGCACATTGGATCTCTCCCGCCCTTGGTGAGAAAGGACTCGATATCGGTACAGGCACAGGTAATCTGGCTGGGAAACTGCTACAGCACGGCGCAGACATGACCGCAATCGACCAATCCCGGGAGATGCTGCGCAGATGCCGCACCAAATATCCTGAGATGCATGTGAAACTTGGGAATTTTCTGGCGCTGCCTTTTGCCGATCATTCCTTCGATTTTGTTGTATCCAGCTTTGCTTTCCATCATCTGAGTGCAGACCAGCAACTATTGGCTTTACAGGAGATGCAGCGGGTATTAACCTCGCGCGGACGTATCGGTCTAACCGATCTGATGTTTGTGGATGCTGCTCACCGTGAATCCTACATTCGGCAGGCCGAAACCACAGGACATGAGGAACAGCTGCGTGCCTTGCGCGAGCGTCACTTCCCTCTGCTGGGTGAGCTATGCGGCTGGTTGGAGCAGCAGGGCTACGTAACCAAGCATGTGCGGCATAATGAGCTGTTACATACGTTACTGGCGGTTCCACTGCGGTAAGCAATCATGAGCATATGCCAAAAAGGCCATCCCGCCTTGAATAAAGGAGGATGACCTTGGTGTACATCATGTTATGAAATTACATATAGATATCAACAACCGTACGCTCAGTTGCACTACGTGCTTGTCTGAACTCATCAAGCGAGATGCAGACCCCGCCCTGACGGTAACGGTTCGCTGTACGCTCGGTGCGAATGTCCTTGCCATTCACCGCTACACGGCTCACAGCACCTTCGTTCAAGTGATAGATAAACGTCACTGGCTCACCTGCATACTCGAATTCGAATTGCATGCCGTTCAGCTCAGCTGGCAATACCGGGTCAATGACCAGATCGCCGCCCTCTTGACGAATGCCAAGTGCATTGGAGATCAGCTGGTTCATATAGATTCCAGGGCCGCTGGAGTAGATTCTCCATCCGCCTTTCACCTGTACAGTCCCTTTACGAAGCTGGTCAAAATGCTCCTGTGCCTCATAACGCGTATTAAACTTGCCGTCTGAACTACTGAAGTACGAGTTCGCTTGGCGAATCTCCGCGTTAGGTACAACCTCACCGATACCAACCGGGTTGATCATCGCGAGACCATTCCACACCTGATCTGTCTTGCCGAGCTTCGCCATCGCTTCCACGTAACGGATATGAGCATGAACATATTGCAAACCAATCTCACGTCCGAAATTGGATGCTTGCTCTGCACGTTTGAAGTGTGTACTTACTCCGCCAGCATATTGAGCCGGACGATTCATCAGACGCACGCCATCCGGGCACAGGAACTGTTCACGGATCAAGGCATAATGCGATTCAGCTTGCTCCGCATTCAGCAATTCACCGATCATGCTGCGCGTCATTGGCAACAGACGATATTGAATACCTGTCTCTGTGTCTGTTGGATGAAGCATCAGTTTCGCTTGGTCGGCTTCTTCCATGTACACAAAGCCTGGAATCACATCTGTGCCCAGCATGTAACGGTTAAAGTCCTCACGGATGCCTTGAGCCAGCACGTCAAGCTCCTGTGCAAAGTCCGCATCCTTGAATTTCAGCGCTTGCGAGAGCACATTCACGGACTGATACGTCAATGCTACAGTCCAACTGCTCACCATGTATTGCTTCAGCTGTGCATTGGCTGGTTGGAGCGTATCATCCCAGTCGCCATCGCCGTAGGAAGACAGGAACGTATCATGCAGGAAGTGCGAGCGGATATATTCGATCTCTTTTTTCGCGTGATCCAGTACCGTTGCCGTCTCTTCCGTGAACCCGAAGCTATGTTTAACGGTATAAGGTACTTTCTCATCCAGGATCGCATAGTCGCGAGTTGCTGTCAGGTAGTCCGCCAATACTTTCAACGGCCATACGATGATGTCGCCATGACTTTCTTCCTGTTGAATCGCAAAGTATTTATCAAACATGAACCATTGCGGCCAGTTGCCATCATCTTCATATTGGTGGGTATAAACCATTTTGATGATATCGCGAACTTGCTCATATTTTTGCGTTGCCATAAAGTACTCCACCGGACCTTGGCACACATCCCGTGTACCCCAAGCCGCGCCGCCATACTGCTCCAAACCGTGAGGCACGGAGTAGTGAACCAGCATATTGTGGGTGTACCACCAAGCCAGCGCATTTACTTTGAACAGATCCTCAGCACTCTGACCTTCGCCACGGGACAAACGGAATCCGTTCATCACACCTGCGAAGAACTCGCGGTATGCCTGTACTTCCTCTTCAAACGTCAGGCTTGAACCTGCTACCACTCCGCTATCCGCTTGACCTTCCAATACCCCTTGTACCTTCAGCGTCCATTCAGCACTCGCTTCCAGACTAAGCGTTACCAGCGATGCGGAACCACTGCGGATACCACTTGCCAGCAACGTTTCGTCCCCTACATTCACAGCTGCGCCGTCCACCGACATGCGGTATTGCAGATCTGGATACGTTCCTGCACTAATCGCTTGTGGATCAGCCTTGAAGATCAAAGTATCGCCATCCTGCGTCATATGCAGCGGATATTCGTATTCATTCACATTCATCGTAATCTGGTTTGTTACCAGGTAACGGTATGCTGTGCCGCTTGTGGAGCGTACGTTCATGTTCACCTCGGTGGTGTGTGCCCCTGTATAGTTCGTTACGATGATCGTATCGGATGCCGTTTTGTAGATCCAACGTACATAGTTGAAGCCAATTTCGAACAGGGAAGGCATCGTCAGCAGACGATATTGTCCGTCCATTTCCACATAGATGCGTTGTCCCGCCGTTTTCGGCACGTTTAGTGCATTGCGAGCATTACTGATCATTTTATTAAAATTGGTGTTACCAATAACGAGTTGTGAGTTGAAAATACCGTACATATACGATGTTGTCGTAATAACCTGTGCTCCAAGTTGCACGTTGCCACCACTCATCAGAATGTGACCGTGTGGACGCTCTACGAGCAATTCTTTTGCTTTCAGAACGATATGCTCATAGCTGCCTGTGAAGAAGGACAACAGTTCCTCACCGCTGTGCTCTTCCTGATGACGATCAGGGAACAGTTCATGAATCTCATCTTGTGTCAGATCAAATGTAACCAGTGGTTCACCCAGGAAGGAGGACAGTTTCACCTGTTCCAACGTGTCACCATTTTCCACAGTCAGAGCCTGTACTTCATTCCATGCTGCGGTAACTTCATCTCCGAATTCCAGTGCAGAGATTCCTTCGGCATGATTAGGCTTCGCCAGTCCATAGAAGACCACCTGAGCTTCTCCGTTTAGATTCAGCAGTTCAGATTGCAGCGCCGTGTAGGCAAATTCATACTGATACGTCTCATTTGCCAGCGTTGGGCGATTCAAGCTCTCTGGTTGATTCGTTTCCTTGTACGACAGACCGAAGAATTGGAATCCATCTGTGGAGTAACCAACTGCTTTCGTCAGGGAACCTTGTTGCATATAAGGAAATGCGCCGCCCTGAGGCTGGTTTTGACGGGAACAAACGACATAACCTTTCGCTTCATCTTCAAACACCGTGTGGTCAATGTATTGTGACAGATAAGCTTCATTACTGCGTACCGCACCTGGATCAGCAAGACCTACATCCTGTCCGTATACCACGTCTACGTTATGTTGTTGTCCTGTGAGCTTCACATCCCAGAACCATACACCTTGAGGTGTAGCCGTAAATACGACCTGATAGCCAATGCCTTTTTCGCTACCTTCCAGCTGGACTGTGCCCTCCCAGATCAACTGGTTGCTGGATTGTGCCTTGCTTGTAATCACCTTGCTGTTCGAACGTACACCGAGCAACGGGAACGAGCTGATATTCTCTCCCTCATGTACACGCAGGTACAAGTTGTTCAATGATCCATCAATCTGGTTGTTGAGCAACTGGTTCAACATCGTTGTGCCGGATGTAGCTTGGTATAGGTCGCCACTGTTCAAAAAGGTAAAGGATAACTCTCCGGCACTTAAGCGGATCGGTTCATTAATCATCGTTGTCATAAGGTTCACTCCTTGAAATAGTTAAAATCGAAACGTTTCGATAAATCTGAAAAAGAATAGGGGCCTCTTCAAACCGGCCATTTACAGCCCGTCCGGACGATAACCCCATCATTAAACTTTTACTTCAGCATGCAGGCAGTTCTTGGTTGTTCAGACTCGGTCTAAATCGAACGTACAGAGCTGCGCTCGATCATGTTAATCGTTAACGTATATGAAGGGTCAACCGCTTCGCCATTGAGCATCTGGAATAACAGATGTCCGGCGAGCGACCCGGCTTCATGCTTCGGCTGGCGTATCGTTGTCAGTGGTGGATTCACATATTCGGACAACTGAATATCGTCAAAACCGATCACGGAAATATCATCCGGCACCGATACACCACGCTCTTCCAATGCCTTTAGGCCGCCAATCGCCATCTCATCGTTACCGTAAAATACCGCTGAGGGAAGATCGCCTTGCATGATCATCATCTTAGTTGCGCTGTATCCGCCCTCACGTACAAAATTACCGTTCAGACGCCATTTGGACTTTTCTTCAAGTCCCGCTTCCCGCATCGCTCGCAGGTACCCTTGGTAACGGAGCGCGTTATCATATGAGTTGGATGGACCGCTGATATAGGCAATCTTCTGATGTCCTGCCTGAATCAGGTGGCGGGTGGCAAGGTAACCGCCCTGCTCTCCATCTACCAGCACGTTGACCAGATGGTCACTCGACAGCTGACGATCCATCACAATGATCGGAAAACGATGACCGGCAGATTCTACCAGAATATCATCATGAATGTTATGCGCCAGGATGATGGCTCCATCTACTCTTTTTTCACGCAAAAATCGCACTGCCGTTGAGTCCCGTCCACCCATGGAGCTGCACGCAATCAGGTCATACCCGTTCGCGAGGGCTACATCCTGTACACTACGGATCAACTCCGAGTAATACGGGCCCGACAGATCGGTCAGGATCAAAGCGATCGTGTTTGTCCGGCTCCGTTTCAGGTCCATGGCAAAGCCGTTCTTGCGGTAATTCAGTTCTCGTGCTGCCTCAAGCACTTTAGCTTTGGTCTTGGCACTAACCTTGCTATCCCCGCTCAGCGCATAGGAAGCAGTCGAGAGTGCTACACCTGCCAGCTTTGCCACATCCTTAATCGTTGCCATTCCACGTTCGCTCCTTCTAAACTATATATAAGTTCAACTAAAGAATATTTACACTTACCACTCCGATGACAGAATAACCTTCCGATCGCTGTTATCCCCAGATTTTTTTTAATTCCCTTCTTCAAAGGGAAAATCCGGGGATAAAGGCGAACGCTTCGCTTCTTCACGTTATTTCTGTCCTCTCCGTTCTCGCGTAAAAAGTTTAGTTGAACCTATATAGAACAAATTCAAGGTTACCCACATTTTATACGGTACATGGTTAGAACAACCACTAAATCCTTCATTATCGTTTATTAATCTTTATACATATCATAGCGATGGATGTCAATCGAAACGTTTCGAGGTGTTCTCAAAAAAAATCCTCGTTCCCATCCTTATGGGACCACGGTTGAATGCGTCCCGTTCCAATCCATACCATTAATGATGGTCATGACGCGTCTTTCAATCTGGCGCCCTATGACCAGTTATTGCCTAATACAATGAAACTGGCAGTAAACGCCAGATTGAAACGTTTCGACATTTTCATTATAGTCGGTGTTGATAGCGATTTCAACCACTTTATCTATTTTTCACAGAAAAAGTTGAATTGTCCAATCTGTCCATCCACGTCACTCCGTTTATAGTATATACTGCATAATAGTTGAGATCCGCGAATTACGCCAGTATACAAAGGGCATGAGACGCATAATGCCCCTGCTGACTTATATAAGGAGACAGTTATTTAATGAATATTTCCAAACCCACATACCAAAAAAAACCACTGTCCCGTCCCGTTTCCTTGCAGAAGATTCAGTCCGTACCTGTTGCCCTGTTCAAGCTGTGCCATCTGGTGCAGCTTCACGACCGCGAGGCATTCTCCCGCATAGATGAGATGTGGAGCACACTTCACGTACTATACGTCATTACTGCTGGCCAGGCCAGGCTGATCAGTGCAGAGGGCAAACTGACATTAAATGCAGGCTCTGCAGTCGTTCGACAAGCTGGAAGCCTGCTTCAGCACGAGAGCAAGCGCGGCTCCCTGTCGCCAGTACAGGGCATTGCTATTGCTTTTGATTCCATTGAAAATGAACAGCTGTTCTGGCCGTTCGGGATACCAGCCCCCATTGCGAGCCGTACTCTCACCGACAGGGCAGTAGAGCTGATTCAAGCAAGTTCGACAGGCCATGATTCGAGCCCCTTCAGGCCACATATGCTTTTCTATGAATTACTGGATATTTTGCGGGATCATGTAGCTCATTCTGCTCATGAAGATCAATCCTGGCTCGATGCTGTACTCAGACATATCCATCAGATGTATACGCATCCGCTGACTCGCGAACAATTGGCACGCGATGCGAATGTGAGTCCCGAGCATTTTTCAAGAGAGTTCAAGAAACATACAGGTCTTACGTTTGTTGAATATGTGACCCGTCTCAGAATCAGGATGGCTCAGGAACATCTGTTGTTCGCGAACCCTACGCTACAGGAAATTGCACATCTAACAGGCTACAGGGACACCTTTTATCTGAGCCGCAAATTCAAACAGATGGTTGGATCAGCACCAACACACTACCGGAAAATGCCCAAGAAGATTGTATCTTTGACTTACAATTATACGGCCTCACTTCTGGCACTGGGCCACACTCCCCACATGGGCGCCGTAGCAAGCTGGATGGAAGAAAAAATGTGTGCGCATGATCATGATGGTCATGAACAATTTGAGCAACATTCCGAATATGAGCTGGTTAAACATACGGATCTGATTGCAAACACTCAGCCCGACGTCATTATCGGTTATGCACCACATCCCGCTTCCGATGAACTACGTCTGATCGCACCGACCATTCTGATGCCCTTTGAGGAACTTGATTGGCAGGAGCAGCTTCTTCATTTGGGTCGAATTACGGGGCTTGAGTCCAATGCACAAGCGTTGTTAGATCAATATCATCAACTTGAGCAAGAAGCCAATCATACGTTGGACCAACAGATGGAAGGAACACGAGGGTCCGCCGTTTGCATGTTTATGATTGGAGAAGACGGGGCTTATATCTACGGTCATGGCTGGGGCAGAGCTTCTCATGTGCTGTATCAATCGCTGGGCTTCACTCCACCCTCACGTATGGAGCAGGATGGGCAGTTACTTACGGGGTACGTTCATGTTCCGTTGTCCGAGATTCACTTGTATGCCGCAGATCACATGTTTGTCGCCTTCCCTGAGGAACCTGCCGAACGAGAAATGCTGGATAACTTGCTGAATCAGGAATCTTGGGGCACCCTCTCCGCCGTTCGTGAAGGACGTGTATACGAGATTGATGCCGACATGTTCTATGGATTCGATCCTCTGTCCGTTATGGAGCAGTTGCAGCATATCATGCGTCACCTCACATCATAATTGTCCATGCTGTAGTGATCATAGTTGTCCATGTACAAATATCATATCTTCCTCTATGTTATTAATGAGAATAATAATCATTATTGATTATACACAGGGGGAACAAGAATATGTTTGCTGCAAAAAAACGCTTTTCCGGCTTGGTGCTTATGCTCGCCATCATTATGATTCTGGCTGCATGTAGCAGCGGAACAGGCTCGACTGCCACTGAACAGACATCGGCAGCGGGAACCGAAACGACAACAGCCTCTTCCGAGACAAACACAGACACGTCGTCCGGTTCGGATAATTCAAATGCTACACGAATCTACAAGTCGTTAAGCGGGGATGTTGAAATTCCGGCTGAACCGAAACGAATCGTCACGGATATGTACGTAAGTGATCTGCTCGCACTGGGTGTGAAACCCGTTGGGGCTGTTCAATATTATTTGGAAAACCCGTTCTATGCAGATCAGGTGGCGGGCATCGAAAGTATCGGTGATCGGGCAGCGGTATCCATGGAGAAGGTTATTGCCTTGAACCCGGATCTGATCATTACCTACTCTGATCAAGCCGAAGAGATTGAAAGTTATAAAAAAATCGCACCTACCGTGGTCATTCCGTATGGTACATTCACCAATGTACATGATGAAATCCGGGGATTCGGAGAGCTGATGAACAAATCCGAAGCAGCCGAAGCTTGGCTGAAAACGTACGATGAACGAATTGAAGCCGCTCGCGCCAAGGTGAAAACAGTCATCAAACCGGAGGAAACCTTCTCCATCCTTGAAGTATCCGACAAGAGTTATTATGGATATGGAGACAACTTTGGTCGAGGAGGACAAGCGGTCTACAGTGCTTTGCAACTTGCCCCACTCGAAATCACCAAAAAAGAACTGATGGGTGATACCCAATGGAAAGAGATTTCGCGTGAAGTTGTTGGTGATTATGCAGGGGATCATATCTTCTTAACCGTTGGAGAGAACAATAAAAATTACAAAGGTGATGCCATCTGGCAATCCCTGCCGGCTGTGAAAAACAATCAGGTGTATGAATTATTGGAAGACCGTTACTGGTACTTCGACCCGATTGCGATTCAAGGTCAGGCTGAAGAATTCGCCGATATGATCGTAGAACGTGCAGAGCAAAACCGTAAATAACATAAGCATAAATCCAGGTGTCCGGACAGGCTAGGGCGCGTCTGAAAACTCCGAAGGAAGCAAATTTTGCCGAATTTTCGTTCCAAGCAAGAAAGTTTTCCGCAGGCGTGCCGGGGCACGTCAAGGGAAAGTGACGCAGCAGGGGGCGAAAGGCGGTAAAAGATGCACTTCAGCGAGTTTTGAGACACGCCCTGATCAGCCTGCTCGGGCATTTGTGTCATATCAAGGAGGACTTACATATGCTTCGCCGTTTTATGTCTTATTATCGTCCTTACAAAAGGCTCTTTATCATGGACTTCTCCTGTGCCATCGCCGCCGCTCTGCTGGAGTTGGCCTTTCCACTCGCCGTTAACCGGGTGGTCGATCAGCTGCTTCCGGCTGGCAATTGGTCCATGATCTTAGCGGCGTGTGTCGGGTTGCTCGGCATCTACCTGCTTAGTTCCTTTTTCCATTATGCAGTCACCTATTGGGGACACAAGCTTGGCATTAACATCGAATCCGATATGCGGCGTGAACTGTTCCAGCGTGTACAGAAGCAGTCCTTCCGCTTCTTCGACAATAATAAGACCGGTCATCTGGTCTCCCGCATGACCAACGATCTGATGGATATTGGTGAGATCGCGCATCACGGACCCGAGGACCTGTTCATTGCCCTCATGACACTCGCCGGAGCTTTCGGGATTATGCTGGGGATCAACTGGCAGCTCGCTGTGATGACGTTCATCATCGTGCCGCTGATGATCTACCTGTCCCTGTATTTCAGTCGCAAAATGTCCAAGGCGTTCAAGCGCATGTTTGCGGATATCGCCGATTATAATGCACGGGTCGAGAACAATGTGAGCGGCATCCGTGTGGTACAAGCTTTTGCCAATGAAAAACATGAAGTAGGACGTTTCGTAGAGAACAACGAACGTTTCAGACTCACCAAACTGATCACCTACCGCATCATGGCCTGGAACTCTTCACTCAGTTTTATTCTGATGAAATTTGTATCACTGTTTGTACTGGTATGTGGAACCTGGTTTGTCATTCAAGGCAGTATGACCTACGGGGAATTCATCGCTTTTGTGATGCTGTCCAATGTATTCCTCGGACCCATCGAGAAGATTAACTCTGTCATCGAGACGTACCCCAAAGGTATCGCCGGATTCAGACGTTACCTGGAGCTGCTTGAAGCTGTGCCGGATGTAGAAGATACACCTCAGGCGAAACCGATTCCGAATGTCAGAGGCGATATTGCCTTCCATAACGTTACCTTTTCTTATGGAGAACACAAACCTACACTGTCTCAGGTCAATCTGGATATTCAGGCAGGCCAGACGGTTGCTCTGGTCGGACCTTCGGGTGGGGGTAAAACGACGCTATGCAGTCTGATCCCACGTTTCTACGATGTGGATGCGGGACATATCTCCGTCGATGGCATTCCGGTGAAGGATATGACGCTGGAATCACTGCGCTCCCATATCGGGATTGTACAGCAGGATATTTTCCTGTTTGACGGAACGATTCGCGAAAATATTGCATACGGCAAACTGAATGCTTCCGATGAGGAAATCTGGCAAGCCATTCGCCGGGCCCAACTGGAAGAACTGGTACAATCCCAGCCAGATGGACTGGACACCATGATTGGTGAACGTGGCGTGAAATTGTCCGGCGGACAGAAGCAGCGTCTATCCATCGCAAGAATGATCCTGAAAAACCCGCCCATTCTCATTCTGGATGAAGCCACTTCCGCGCTCGATACCGAGACAGAAGCCGCCATTCAACTGGCGTTGTCCGAGCTGGCTCAAGGACGTACGACATTGGTGATTGCCCATCGACTAGCGACCATCAGACACGCCGATCGCATCGTGGTGGTGGAGAACGGTAGCGTAGCTGAACAAGGCAGCCATGAAGAACTACTCGCGCGTAAAGGTTCGTACAGCCGACTGCATCAAGCCCAGTTTGGCTAAGGTAAAACTTAAAAGCTATAAGTTCAATATATGAGTTGTACAAATAAGTCACTACAACAACAGCAGAACAACCCTCCCTCTGTACTAGAGGGAAGGTTGTTCTTTATATTTACTATTCGTTATATAAATTGAACTACATATTTACACGAGAACGCAGAGGACAGAAATAACCTGAAGAAGCGGAGCTAAAAGCTTTCTGAAAGAAAGCTGCATCGGAAGCATATTCTTCGCCTTTATCACCGGATTTCCCCCTTTGAAAAAGGAAATCCAAAAAAACCTGGGGATAACAGCGATCAGAAGGTTGTTCTGTCATCGAAGTGGCAAGTGTAAATGGCGTTTAGTTCAATTTATATAACTACCCATCCAGAATGGCATTTGCTCGCTCACGAAATTCCACCGCCGCCTGCTCAGGTGTAATTTTGCCAAACAGCAGAAGATCATACAACTCACGTAACACCGCAGTGACCTCTGGCGCTCCTACGGGATCAGGCGGGTCCATCTGAGTGCTGTTATCCGCAACCCAATCGATATAATCAAACACCTGCGCCAGCTCCGGTTCAACCACCAGCTTCATCCGCTCTTTGACACTGGATGAGACAGGCACACCCCGCTCCCCTTTGAGAAGCAGATTGGCATCCAAATCATTCACAAAAAAGCTGATGAACTTGGCAGCCTCCTCCTTATGTCTGGAATTACCCGCCATGGAGAAAAACATGCCTGGCTTCAAGAACAATCCATCCTGGCTGTTTGGCCCAGGCATTGGGGAGATGGTTAAGGGTTTGCCATAACGCTGAGCGGTGCTGATAAATTGGTTGGAATACCCCCAGCTAAACAAAGCCTCTCCCAGATAAAACGGGTCGTTATCAGGCTGGCCAATATCTGATGTCCAGATATCCGGTGCAAAAATAAGCTTATTCTCAGCGAGCTGCTGCATCCTGCCAAAGTAATCAATAAACAACCCATCATCCTCATACCCCAAACTCTTGCCATCCTCGGCGTATAGCTTGGAACCATACTGTCTCAAGTAATACGCGAAAAACTGTTCCGGTGTAAAATAGGTTCCCAAATAGATGCCTTTCCCGAGCAATTGCTCGCCCATCCGGTCAAAGTCCGCCCATGTCCACGTCTCCGTTGGCAATTCAATATCATTGGCCTTTAACACTTCCGGATCATAGATGCTGAGCATGGCGTTAACCCCCAAACTGAGACCATAGGTTTTTCCATTCAGGCTACCACTCTCCAACTGTTCCTTCTCAATATCTGTCGTGTCAATCAGCCCGCTCTGCATGTACGGCGTCATGTCTTCCAACAGTTGCAGCGAACTGTACTGGGACAGATAGGAGATGTCCATCTGGATAATGTCGGGCAACGCATTGCCTGCTGCATGTGGGGCAAGTTTTCTCCAATATTCATTGAAACTGCTATATTCGTATTCGATGTTCACATGTGGATTCAACTTCTCATACAGGTTGATAACAGCTATCGTTGCATTGTTGCGGAACTCCCCACCCCACCAAGCGATTCGCAGCGTTATCGGCTCTTCTTCCACAATCATGCCTGGCCTTTGATCCAACTGGTTCACGCAGCCAGGAAGAGTCAGCATAAGACAGAGCATGCCCATCATTCGCATCCATCTTCCCATAGCTTCTCCTCCTTACCTGGTGATGGGGGTGGCAGCAGCACCGTTACTCTCGTTCCACGCCCCGGCTTGCTCTCCAGCAGAACATCATATTCTTCGCCAAAAGCCAGACGCACCCGCTCCCTGATATTCAGCAGACCAATACCTGTGCCTCTGGTTTTCACTTCACCGCGCAGCACCTGTTCCACATATTCGGGTTCCATGCCGGGACCGTGATCCTCCACGATAAGGGCCAGCTTGCCACCTGATATTTCGGCATACACTCGAATCAGACATGATCCAACCTGTGGTTCCAAACCGTATTGAATGGCATTCTCCAGTAGTGGCTGTAGGGTCAACTTGGGAATGGCACAACCCAGATAGGAAGCAGGCACATCCATACGGAAATCCAATCGTTGCCGGAAACAATCAGCAGAAAAGTTGGAATCATGCCCCCGCCGAAAAACATCGTGAACGTAATTAATTTCATCAGCGTTTTTCTGCCCATCAGATCACCACGTGACAGCCCATATGCAGCCAGTGAAGTCATGAGCAGATTGATGGCTGTACCCACCACAACATAGAACAAGGTGTTCATATATCCCGTATAGATGCGAGTATCCTGAAATACCGACTTGTACGCTCCCAGCTGAAAACCTTCAGGAATGAGCATCAGTGAACGGGAACGCAGCATCTGGTCCGGGTCGCTGATTGAAGAATTGAACACGTACAGCATCGGGTACAAGCATAAAACCATGATCACCAAGAGCAGCAGTGTATTAAATACATCAAAAAGTCGTTCCCCTATAGACTGTTTCATCGCTTCACCTTCCGATTACCATAGACTGGTTGAGTTAAGCTTTCTGCTGATCGCGTTTGCGATAATGAGCAGCGCGAAATTAATGACGCCGTTAAATAGTCCGATGGCGGTTGAGTACGTATAGTTCCCTTCCAAAATACCGGATCGATATACAAAGGTGGATATGACATCCGATGTCTCATAGGTCGGTGCCGTTTGCATCAGCAATATTTTCTGAAAATCCGCATTCATGACCGCCCCCATACGCAGAATTAACATGATCACAATCGTGGGCATAATGCCCGGCAGCGTAATATGTAACAGCTGTCTCCAGCGGCCTGCGCCATCAATTTTGGAAGCCTCATACAACTGAGGATCAATACCACTTAGTGCTGCCAAAAAGATAATCGAGGCCCAGCCTGCGCCCTGCCATATGTTGGACAGGATGTACATCGGACGGAACATATCTTTTTCCGCCAGAAACATAATCGGCTGCAGATCGAAAAAGTCACGAATGACGTTAAATAACCCACCGTCCAGAGATGAGAACGTTTTCAACATTCCAACCACGACAACAACCGAAATAAAATGCGGCATATAACTAATGGTCTGTACTGCACCTCTGAACCACTTCTTCCGGACTTCATTCAGCAGCAGTGCTAGTAGAATCGGAGCCGGGAAACCAAATACAATACTGTAAAAACTCAAAATCAGTGTGTTCTTAATCAGTCGCCAGAAATAATAACTTTCAAAAAACATGGTGAAGTTGTCAAATCCGACCCATTCGCCTGCCAAAATTCCTTTGATCGGGTTGTAGGATTCCTGAAATGCCATCAGTAGCCCGTACATTGGCCCATAGCTGAAAATCAGATAGTAGGCTACCACAGGAACGAGCATCAGATAGACGTATCTGTTGCGGACAAGTTCCTTTTTCACCGAACTCCATTTGCCAGCTGGCTTCAAACGCCCAGGTTCAATCCCCCGGCTTCGATTCAGCTCCATCCACTCAACCTCCACTCTCGATGTTCATTCACTAACATGACACTTCTAATGATAGAATCGAGCGCCTTTTCTTCCCATGCTCATTTCCGATAAATGGATGTTCAAAACCGAGTTCTGTCCGACAAAAAAAGACCCTGCTGTCGATGAATGGCGTTCAGGGCCCGATCACAGATTAGATGTAGAGGTTGCTATCTAGATAAATCGAGCTAAAGAATATTTACACTTGCCACTCCGATGACAGAACAACCCTCTGATCGCTGTTAACCCAGATTTTTATGATTCCCTTTTCTAAAGGGAAAACCCGGGGATAGCATATGCTTACGATGTAGCTTTCTTTTAGAAAGCTTTTAGGCGAACGCTCCGCTTCTTCGTGTTATTTCTGTCCTCTCCGTTTTCGTGTAAATGTTTAGTTCAATGCTGTAGAAGCGACAGCAACGCTGTCTTAGGGTACTTTTTTATACTCGGAAGGGGAGAATCCCGTGTATTTCTTGAACATTTTGCTGAAATACGGCCAGTTGGCACCAAAGCCTGTCTGTTCGGCAAGCGAGGATACGGTGTAGTTCCCGTCCTGCTCCAGAAGCTCCAACGCTTTACGGATGCGGTAGCTTAACACATAGTTCGTAAATTTCTCACCGGTTTCTTTTTTGAACATTTTGCCGATGTAGTCTGGATTCATGTATATTTCCCCGGCGATGGACTGGAGTGTTAATGTCTCGTCCCTGTAGCGCTTCTCTACCAGCTGTTTCACACTACCTACCATCTGCGATTGTCTGGAGCGGTGTTGTTCGTAGCGGCGCAGGGTGATTTCCTTGCCGACAGCAAGCAGAAACTGTTGAAAAGAATGCAGGGTGCTGGATTCAATCATGCCTGGCAACTGGTCCATATACCTTTTCATCTCGGCAGAGCCACTGAGTCGAATCATCTCCATAAACATCTGAATAAGATAGGACTTCGTTTGGGAGATATCGTATCGCAAGCTGGCAAGCAGCTGAAACATCCGGTTCAGCTCTGTTCCAACTTCCTGCCAGTGTCCGGCCTTGATTGCAGTAACCATCCGCTCCGGATCGTATTCGAATTCAGGAAGACTGTGCTCCCCGGGAGAGTAAATATCCCGCTCCATAATCAGACTGCCCTCACCGAGGTAAAAGCGGTAATTGAGATAGACCAGCGTCTGCATGTACAAATGGCGTGCCTGCGATAGATCTCCTGGCTCGCTCAGCGCAATCGTGAGATCATCATGATAATATCGAGTAAATGTGGCGCGAATCTCATCGATATTATGGAACAACTGCATTTCAGACAACTTGTCCTCCATAATTAGTAGCACATGCCTTCCAACCGTGGCACTTAATATTGGGTTGTGAAAAATATCTTCAGCAATGTTCTTGACCGCGAACAAGTGCAAATACTCATGATCCCCCTCAATCTCTACCAGCAGCAACCGCACACGCTGATCCTGGAACTGTACATCGAATAATTCCTCGAAATACTTCCATTCCTTGACCCCGTATGTTCTGTTGGTCACCAGCTCTTTCAGAAAATATTCCTTGGCATGTGGCAGTACACGCTCCAGATTATATTGAATCGACTGTACAAAACGCTCCTGATCGGTCAACTCTCGCTTCTCACTCACCAATTCACTAATAGCCTGTACAAGATGCTCTTCACTGCAGGGTTTGAGCAAGTAGTGCTTCACCCCATACTGCATGGCCGTTTTCGCATATTCGAACTCCGTAAAACCCGTGAGCATGATAAACGAGATATGCTGATACTTCTCCGCCACTGCTTCAACCAGCTGTAAACCATCCATTCCCGGCATACGGATGTCCGAGATGATGATATCCGGGCATTGCCGCTCGATTGAAGCAAGCGCTTCTAATCCATCTTGAGCAATGCCGATCAGTTCTGTTCCTAATCGGGACCAGTTCACCACACTGGAGATCCCGTCCGAGATCATAAATTCATCATCGACCAACAAAACCTTATACATCGTATGCATCCTCCTGCCTTTAACCAGTTCCATTCTATTATATGGGCATTATGCACAAATAGAGGGGAGGACATTGATTGACATGGAATTGAACTATAACAAGTCTGATTTCTGAACATTCCTGAGTCATCTCATCGGAAAATCATTCGCTGGCACGGTTATTGGAGTTAGTCTCTGTAAAGACAAAACAACCCTCACCCCGCTACTGGGGTGAAGGTTAGTCTCGCTTCATTTTACAATATCATCAGGGTATGGGTATGGACGGAGTAATTCCGATACAACATTACGTATCCATCCCATACTCCTTCACTTCACGATTACGGTTCAACACCGCGTGCAGTACAAAACCAAGTACCGCAATCGCTGCTGTGCCTGTTGCCAGCCACGCTACAGGAATAAGTCCCTGTTTGTCATACATAACCCCCATCGCATAGGGGCCGATAACCCGTCCAACTGCACCGATCCCACCCGATATCCCGATGTAAAAAGGTGCTGCCCTGCCTGCATGCTCCGATATAAAGGCAGGCGTCGCAGGGGAGATCAGCATCTCTCCAAACGTGGCAAGTACCATTGCAAGCACCATGCCCGGATAGCTGTACATGGTAATCATGACAATGTAGGCCATGCCATAGAATACCGCACTCGCCGTCATCTGGGCAGTTGAGGTACGGGCCATGGTCCGTTTCACCCAGCTGGTAAAAGGTTGTCCCACAAAGATCAGCACCCCGTTCAGGGTCCAGAGCAGACCGTACATTCTTTTTTCCATACCCTCAGAGATGATATAGGGTGACACACCTGTGTTCCAGATGGAGTTACCGAATAACAGGAAGAGCACGCCCAAGCTCATAAACAGATATAATCGGGTATTGCCCAGCAATGCCCAGACGCCCGGCCCATCGGGAACTGTTTTGCGTTTCGTCAGATGTACTTCCCCCTGATCCGGTTCGACTCGCGACAGATAATACCAGAAGAAAATCGCAAATCCGGCTGAGGTCACCCCGTTCAGTACAAAGCTGAGGTGATAGGAAAAGTCAGCCAGAAAACCACTCAGCGCTGTACCAATCGCCACCCCGATATTGTTCGCCACATAGATAATATTGAATAATTCACCGCGACGCTCCGCAAACCGGAAGCCAATAAAGGCCTGAATCGCTGGCAGCGACAATGAACTGAACAGGCCAATCCAGCCCATCGCACATATAAATACGACCCAATACGCGCTAATCCAGGGCAGTGCAAACAAACCTAACGCATTAAGCGCCAGTGAACCAATGATCAGCTTCTTCACGCCTACTCTGTGATACAAGGAACCACCAAGCAATTGTCCAAAGATGCCACCCAGGGACTGAATCAGGATCACAAAACCCGCGTTGGCCATCGTCCGTCCAAGCTCGTCAAATACATACATTGTGGTCAGCGGCCACATCAAAGCACTGCCTGTTGCGTTAACCAGACTTGCTAATAAAAATATTCTCACTTCTTTTGGATAGTTATCCAGCCATCTCATCATCGTTAATTCATTCTCCTTAGTACCTCTGCACATACAAATAGCCATAAAAAATAGACCTTTGCCCTGACGGCATAACCATAACCAGCCAGAGCGAAGGTTTTATGAAGTGTTACGTGGATTGCTTTTTAATCCTGCTCAAATTCTAGTCTTTGTTCATCTTACCTCAAAAATTTCACGCTGCAAGCACACTCATTGACGCTTCACTTCAACAGTGGCCGAAAAGAAGGTCGCCCCGTTCCCCATGTCCGACAACCGATTGGACGTCAGTGAATTCGCCCGCTGCTTCTTCCCGTCACCATCCCACCATAAGCCTTGGCTGATGACGGTTCCCGGCAACATGGCTTCACTCACCTTGGCGGTAAGTTCAATGCGCCCACGATCATTCCATACGACCACCGCATCTCCATCCTCCACATTTCTGCGGGTAGCGTCCTCGGGGTGTATCTGCAATAGAGGCATCTTTTCCAAACGCTGATGTTTGGCTGAATTACCAAAGGTGGAGTTCAGGAAATTATGGTTTGGCGGTGACAGGAACATCAATGGATACGTATCGGCAGGTCCAGCCGGATTCTCCCCATCGTATCCTTCAACCAGAGCGCTATAGGTAGGGAGCGGCGGAAGCCCTCTCTGTTCCATTGTCTCCGAATACAATTCGATTTTGCCTGAAGGTGTGGGCAGCTGATCCAGATATGCAGCATGTGGCGTCATATCCAGCTTCACGAATCGGTGTTCCTTCAGTCCCTCCAACGTGACCCCATTCATGTAGGGGTTGCCTGTGCCCTGAAGTGCGTCCTCAATCATCTGTTCCGGCGTTTCTCCGAAGATCACAGGGTCATACCCCATGGCCTGTCCAAGCAGGGAAAACAGTTCGACATTACTCTTGCTCTCCCCGATCGGTGCAATCACCGGCTCTTGCAAATGAACGTACTGATGCCAATAAGAGGTGTACAGGTCTGTCGCTTCAAATGAAGACGTAGCTGGTAACAAGATATCTGCATATTTCGCCGTATCCGTCATGAACAGATCATGCACAACCGTGAATAAATCTTCCCGTGCAAAACCTCGCTCCACCCGCTCGGTATCCGGTGCCACCACCAATGGATTGCTGCAGTAGACCATCATGGCCCGAATCGGCTGCTCTGTTTCCAGCAACGCTTCACCAATTCGATTCATGTTCACCACTCGCGGCTCCGGGTTCTGCCGCAGCTCCGGACGTTCGAGCGCGTCGCTATTCGTGCTCGCATAACTGTTGGTGCGAACGGCACCGCCGCCTTGCTTCAGCCATTGCCCTGTAATGGCAGGCAGACATGCAACGCTGCGCACGTTCATCCCCCCATTATCATGGTGCTGGAGGCCATTGCCAATATGAATATGGGCTGCCTGTGCGTTGCCATATAGTTCGGCCAGCTCCACAATCGTTTCCTCCGGCACGCCCGTAATACGTGCAACGCGGTCAGGGGTGTAACTGCGGACATGGTCACGCAGTGCCTCATGACCCACCGTATATTTTTGCATAAACGCTTCATCCGTTAGTCCCCGTTCGAACAGCACATGCATTAATCCTAGCGCCAGTGCACTGTCCGTGCCCGGATACAGCGGAATAAACCAGTCGCCCCATTGGGCCGTGCGATTGCGATGAACGTCGATTACGACGATCTTGGCGCCTTTTTTGCGGGCTTTCTCCGCCAAAACGACCTGATGCATATTTGTACTCACGATATTGCCGCCCCATACCAGGATGAGATCCGCATGCTCCGTATCTTCCGGCACCGTTCCCCGGTTGGCGCCCATCGTATATTTCCAGCCGGTATTTCCAGCAGAGTTACAGATCGTCTGCTCCAGCACACTTGCACCTAGCGCATTGAAGAAACGTCGATCCATGCCGTCTACGCCGAGAATACCCATGTTACCGTAAAAGCTGTAGGGCAGGATGCTCTCCGGGCCGTAGGTTTCGGACAATGCAGCGAATTTGGTCGTAATCTCACGAATCGCTTCATCCCAACTGATTCGTTCGAACTTGCCTTCACCTTTGGCTCCTACACGTTTCATCGGATATTGTAGACGCTCGGGGTGATACACCCGCTCAGTCATATTTCTAACTTTATTACAGATGGCACCCTTGGTGATCGGATGATCCGGATTACCTGCCACCTTCACAATTTTGCCGTTCTCTTTATGTAATAACAGACCACAAGTGTCCGGACAGTCGAGCGGGCACACCGCCGCAAATATACCATTCTCCTGATCGATCATCGTAAGGCTCCCCTCTTTAAAAGCTATCCCTATATCATATCTTCTTCGAGGTTATCGCGTAAAGAGAACAGTATGTTTTTGCTTCATATTCACCGCTATAGCGGCTTTAAATTATTTTCAAAAAAATGTTTTTGAGTTTGATTCAACTTCAGAATTCAGGGGTAAATTAAAAATAAGGCATTAGGCTAGTGTTTCCCCACTTCCTCCTCATGCCATATCATGGACCACTCCCGAAATTCGCCATGAACAGGTTTCGTTCCCCCGAACCTTGTCATGGCGAATTTGCTTTGCGTTTAATCCCAACAAGGACCCCATACAAAAAACGATCCCGACCTTCTCCGTCACAGCATATTCGCCATGAACCGAGCAAGATCAGAATCGTCTTCACTTCTAATACCTGTATACATGCCTCACTGTGCCTGCTATGCTTGCTTGCTCAACATCACTCTAGCCTCCGTCTCCACAGGTTCGATCGACGTTGCTATCTCTGGCTTCACTTTCAGCTCAACTTGGCGCAGGTACACCACCCAATAGGCTGCAGCTACAAACAAAGCTCCTCCAGTCAGATTCCCGAGCCATACCGGAATGAAATTCATCACATATTGACCCCACGAATAATGTCCTTCGAAGATTGCCGCCGGGATGAGGAACATATTGGCTACAACGTGCTGGAATCCAATCGCCACAAATGCCATCGTTGGAAACCAAATGCCCAGTACCTTGCCACTCATCGTATCGGATGCATAAGATAGCCACACGGCAAGTGCCACCAGCCAGTTACAGCCGATGCCAGAGATGAAAGCTTGCAGGAAGCCGTCATGCAGCTTATGCCCAGCCATATCCACCACTTTCGCCAGATATACACCCTCTCCGGTCAGACCCAGCACATGTCCAAACGCGTACGCGACAAACAAAGCTCCAACAAAATTACCAATCGTCACTAAGGTTAGATTTTTCAACATGCTGCCCACGGATAATTTTCGTGCAATTGTCGCGAGTGGAACAGCCATCATATTTCCCGTTAGCAACTCGCCACCACCAATGAGCACCATAATCAATCCAACCGGGAATACCGCCGCACCGATCAAATTAACCAAGCTTCCCCACTCTGCTGGAGCAGATGCAATCACCCGAATATCCAGTAGAAAACCCAGCGCAATAAAAGCCCCTGCCAGAAAACTGAGCACCAGTACAGAAGAGTCCCGATATTGTGCCTTCTTCATTCCTGTTTGCGCCGTATATTGTGCAACCTCAAGAGGTGTTTTTGCTGCCATATCATTCATCCTCTCCTTCATTGTTCATCATTGGATAAGACCATCTAAAATTCATTAGTTATGCGTTGAATACCATATCCTAATTGTATCTTGGTCTTATACAAAACTTTGTGCAAATTATCACAATGTTATGTATAAAAGTCGTTATTCATGCTTGTCATTGAATGACTCTGACAGCAAGGGATATCGTGCATGTTACTTACACCTCCATTACAGATATACAAAAAAAGACTGACGATATGCTCGCCAGCCTTTGTGCATTTTATGGTTCAGTATTTTATATCAACATCTATTCTGCTTCCTTACACCATTGCTGGTGCTTTTACTTCTATTGGAGGCAGTGCTTGCAGACCCGCCGTGTTCAGGAAGTTCCACGGTTTGTTGTAATGTGGCTGGAAGAAGAAGTCGATGAAGGCCAGCTCATCTACGGTCATGTTGTTTTGGATGCAGACCGAGATCGTATTAATCGATTGAGTCAGATCAACCTGTGACATTACTTGCGCTCCGACAATTCGACGAGTAGCCTGCTCATATACCACTTTGAGTAACAGTTTCTCAGCCGTAGGCATGAACTCCGGACGGTAGCTGTCTTCCAGTACCACGGATTCCACGATCAGACCTTCGTCAGCAGCAGATGTTTCCGTCATCCCGGTACCCGCGATATTTTGCTCGTAAATTTTGATACCCGATGTTCCTTGTGTACCCATATACGGTGTCGTAGGGCGAACCAGGTTGCGGGCTACCAGTGTACCCATCCGCACAGCGTTAGTCGCCAGTGGAATGTAAGATGCTTTGCCTGTAGGGTTATAATGGATAGCACAGCTGTCACCCGCAGCGAAGACGTCTTTTTGACTGGTTTGCATATATTTATCCACGATGATCGCACCGTTTGGCAGCATATCCACTTGGCCTTTGAGCAGCTCTGTATTTGGACGGAAGCCGATGCACAGAATAACCAGATCGGTTTCAAACTCACCTTTGGACGTGATCACCTTGGTCACTTTGCCATTTTCTCCAGTAAACTTCTGTACCGTCTGACCAAGAGCCAGCTTGATACCGCGTCCAGTCAACGTATCTTCGATCGCATCTGTGAATTCAGGGTCCAGGTATTTGTTCAAAATCCGGTCCACACTGTCGATCAGGGTAACTTCCTTGCCGTTCATCTGGAAAGCTTCCACCAGCTCTACGCCGATATATCCTGCACCTACAACGGTAACACGTTTGGCATCTTTGGCTTTTTCAATAATCGTATTGGAGTGATTGTAATTTTTGCAAAGTAAAATGTTATCCATGTCGATGCCTTCAAGCTTCGGAACGACAGGCCAAGAACCCGTTGTCACGATCAGTTTGTCAAACGTATCTTCAAATTCTTCCCCAGTTTTCAGGTTTTTAGCCTGAAGGGTATGACCCTTGGCATCAACTGCTGTAACTTCATGAAGCATCTTGGTTACAACGCCGAGATCTGCCAATTGATTAGGCGAAGAATAGAACAAACCGTCAGGGTCTTTCACAACCCCACCTACGTAGAGCGCAATGCCACAAGATAGGAAGGAGATATTGTCATTGCGCTCATACACGGTGATGGTAGCATCCGGGTACAATTTGGCGGTATTTACGATGGCTGCGGTCCCTGCGTGTGTACATCCGATAACTGCGATTTTCATTAAAAGTTCCTCCTCGAAATATATAAATGAGTTTGAATATAAGGTTGTTATGGTTGTGAAATATTTCACTTCTTAATCGATACTGTGTATGTGATTAATTTCACTTTATACACTCATTATAATGTGATCTTTTTCACATTGCAATAGGTTGAGCAAAAAAAGTTTGTCGAAAGAAGTCATTTCCCTGTATTCAAGCTTTTCTTCAGCTTTTCTTCCCTTCATTTTATTGATTTCATTTTCCCCGGATTCGGGTCGATTTATGCTATGCAAAGGCTTCCGCGATCCCTGTATGGACGCATAAAGTTAGAAGCGTGCCTTTCATTCATGTTTTAGTTGTACAAAAAATAAATGGCTTCAATTTTCATTACAGAGAGTTGATTTCATGGAGCCAACTCCTACCTGTGAAGAGAATAAATCTGCGTATATAAAATAATCAAAAAAGCCTATCCTCGTTTATACGAGGATAGGCTTCTCAACGTTCATGTATTAACCGAGCAATTTCTCGATATCTGCAATCATGGTCTCCGGGGATTCTTTCGGTTCAACACGACCTACCACTTCACCTTCACGGTTAACAAGGAACTTGGTAAAGTTCCATTGGATGTCGCTTGTTTCGCCTACGCCGGGTTGTTGCTCCTTCAGGTATTGGAATAGAGGATGTGTTTCCTCACCATTCACATCTACCTTGGCAAACACCGGGAAATTCACACCATAGTTAATCTGGCAAAATGATTCGGCTTCCTCACTTGTACCTGGCTCCTGCCCTCCAAACTGGTTACAAGGGAAACCCAGTACAACCAAGCCTTGATCGCGATAACGATCATAGAGCTTTTGCAATTCACCGTATTGCGGGGTCAGTCCACACTTGCTGGCTGTATTGGCAATGACCAATACCTTACCTTGATACAGATCCAGTGAGACTTCTTGGTTCGCGGTAGTTACCGCCTGATATGAATATACGGACATGACTGATTCCTCCCATGACATATGTTGGTTTGGACTGTTGCGAGCACGTTGGCATAACCAATGAACCTACAGCCTGTCTTATTATTATAAACCTGATCGGATGCGATTACCAAATCTCGGATCTACCCATATCCCTTTGCTCCCGACTCACTTCAACCTGACTTGGCAGCCACAATTGCATCATACCGCTCTTGCCGCTCGGCCTTGGTCAGTTTGGGACAGCTGTAACAGTAATTCTGACCACCGTACACCTGATAGTGCAGGCAACATGTCGGCTTCATCAGCATGGTCTCTCCAGGTTGATGGGGATTAGCAATCTCGACCGGTTTGAATGACAGCAAGTTCTTGCGTAACCCCAGAATCTCCGGTGGCATGGCAATGACATGCTCATATCCCTGAATTACAGCTTCTCGTTCCGATTCTGTAATGTCCATCTTTACCACCATCGTCTTGAACCATCTCAGGATGGATGCGAACTGTGCCCACATCTGACCCGTGTTTGCTTCTCCCGCAAGGGCCACCCCCTCAATCAGTGGGCGTAGTTGTTCACCGTAATATGCTGTAAGTAGCTCATTCCGCCAAGGAGATACAGCTCCAACACTGCTGTCGACTGAACCAGGATGGGCATACTCGGTTGCATCCACAATCTGAAAATGGATTACAGGACGCCCTTCCTGAACCTCCAACTGCAAATGGATATTCTCCAACGAAATATTCAGCGATGCATCACACATAGATGTCAAGTAATGAATACCGAGCACTAAACCGCGAACAGAGTGCATGAAATATACAGCAGCAGAGCGAAGAAAATCTGTACGCAGGTGCTTATTATAGACTTCGAGCATAAGCTTTGCGTTCTCCGGATGTCTTAACAATGTCAAAGGCATGCCAAAAACCGGTTCGTTAACCGGACCGGTCGTTATACGTCCATATTGCTCTAACCACGTGTAGTTGATTGCTCCCATTGGTTGCAAACCTCCCATGAATGCGAATGAGCCGCGTGCATTATGCACAGCGGCTTCATTCTATAATGTAAGGACCACATATGGCCCATTTCGTTAACTTCCTGTCGCTTGAACACGTGGTTCTGTCCGTCCTCCAGCATGAACCATCGCACTGTTCATGACCATCTGCTCTGGCGTCTTCGATTGCTGGCGTTCGCCTGCAAGAGCGTAAGGCAAGCAGAGCGGTACACCGGAACGCGGATCAATCACGATATCTGCTTCAATGTTAAATACTTCACGAAGTACATCCGAATTCATAACTTCCACAGGTGAACCATGAGCAATAGCTTTACCTTTTTTGATACCAATCATGTGATGTGCATAGCGGGAAGCATGATTCAAGTCATGGACAACCATAACAATGGTACGGTTGGCTGTGGCATTCAGTTGCTCCAGTAATTGCAATACTTCGAGCTGGTGAGCCATATCCAGGAACGTAGTCGGCTCGTCCAGGAAAAGGATATCTGTTTCTTGTGCAAGTGCCATAGCAATCCAGGCACGTTGACGCTGTCCACCGGACAGTTGATCAATCGGACGATCATGGAATTCAGTCATGGCTGTCACTTCGATAGCCCATTCAATCATGCGTTTGTCTTCCGCACGCATGGAGCCAAATCCCTTTTGATAAGGAAAGCGACCATACGATACCAGTTCAGTAACGGTAAGACCTTCAGGGGCTGTTGGATTCTGTGGCAAAATCGCAAGCTGCTTGGCAACTTCACGCGTGGATTGTTTATGGATGGACTTCCCGTCGAGCAATACATTACCTGCTTTTGGAGCCATAATACGTGCCATCGTTTTCAGGATGGTTGACTTCCCTGAACCATTGGCTCCAACAAGTGCTGTAATTTTTCCTTGGGGAATCTGAATATTCAGATCCTCTACAATTAGTCTTTCCTCATAAGCGATATCCAGCTTGGTCGTCTCCAGACGAAACATGCGATCATCCCTCTCTCATTTATCCCGGTTATGTAATCCGGCTATGGCAACAAAAACGAAATTGTAATTCTGTGTATTTCCGACGCAAATATCTTCTACACTAAAGATACTGATAATCATTATCATTTGTCAACATAAAAAACCAAATTTTCTTCTCTTTTCGTGCTTTATTTGGTCTTTCTATAGCAGAAATCCCCCTCTTTTTTCAAGTACACTTGAGATCTTTTCTCATTCATTCCGCGCACTTTATCACTTCTCACTGTCTTTCAAACTCTTGAATTGCAAATTTTGTGTCCGAATTGTGAATGTGGCCACTCCGATGACAGAACAACCTTCTGATCGCTGTTATCCCCAGATTTTTTGATCCTTTTGTAAAGGGTAAATCCGGGGATAGTATATGCTTCCGATGTAGCTTTCCTTTAGAAAGCTTTTAGGCGAACGCTTCACTTCTTCAGGTTATTTCTGTCCTCTGCGTTTTTGTGTAAATGTTAGTTCAATCTATTCAGCCGCCATATCAAATAAAAAAAATGACCTTGAAATTCAAGTTCAAGGTCATCTCACATACGCTCGTTTAATAAGGTATGAAGTCAGCATTTTTCATTATTGGATCAAAAGACACTTAATGAATCTATGCAACATGTTCATATAAAATAACTTAGAGCTTCGGCTGCGACATCAATTGGATCACCTTCATATTGCCCTGCGTACTCTTCACACTGACAATGCTCTCGGCATCCATATTCGCTGGAAGATCAATCTGCAATCCATACGGATAGAGACGATCTACCTCTCCAATAGACATCTGTGCAGGAGTGTTCGCATCCGCACCCTGTTCATTGGATACAGATGTGTCAGGCGATGTGGAACCAGTAAATTGATCTGCATCCGTACCTTGATCCGCGTCTCCACTCGCAGCATTAGACGATGCATTCGTCCCTGTATCCGTTGTTGTATCGGTAGCAGGATCTGAAGTGGAATCACCCGATGTTGAAGGATCGGCCTGTTGATCGCCTTCCTCCGTCTGCTCTGAGTTCCCCGCGTTTCCCGCTGACGACCCATCCGTACTCCCTTCGGAAGTACTTCCTGAACTACTATCGGAAGGAACTTGCTTATCTGGCTCCTCATTCCGATTAAAACTCTCCCACTTGCCTGTAGTATCCAACTCCTGAGTGCTATCATCCTTCATCGTCAATTGAAGTTTGCCTTGCTCAAACTCAGTGCTTCCCGTATCATTCCTGAAACGGATCACCAGTTGAGCAGGTAATTCCGTACCCTCCTGGTCACTCGTAGGAATCATATAAGCAATCTGCTCCGCGAGCTGCACCTCAGGTTCAGCCGGTATGACAGGCTCCTGGGTAGATGGAGGGGATGCCGCTGGCGGCTCTACAGAATCTTTCATCCATGCATATGTACCGCCAGCAATACCAAGAACCAGGATCAAGAGGATTAATCCGAACAGATTTTTCCTTTTACCCGTTAGCATCCGCACCAGTGGAGAGGACAATTCCGTCTTCGCACGGTCATAGACCGGCTTCATTGTCTTGCTGGCTCTCACGTAATACGGTTTGAAAGCTGACTTCGACTTGAAAGCTTCCCGGTCATGGGCTTTGAAATACGCCACGATCGCATCCGCATATCCTTTATGCGCACTGGAACCCCGGACAAACATTCGATGATCTCCTGACCATTCGAAGAATGGATACAGCCCTTCAGCACGACTTGCATTCGTGCGGATGAATTCAATCAGGCCAGGATAATCCAACCGATTGCTGCCGCTTCCTCCCCTATAAAAAGCCATCGGCAAAGCTTCATATGCCGCAATCCCCGGATGAGCCTGCAGCTCTCCGGCAAGCCAGCGACGCGTCCAGCGTTGAAGTTCATTGCGTTCTGCCAGGGAAAGTGCCTCCAAGGCCTCTTCTTCATTCCCCTCGCCACTAAGCCACACTCTCGCAGCCAGCATCATGTTCGTTCGAGCGGATACATCAGAGCCCTGACGTGCCGCCCAATCCCGCACCTCATTGCCATGCTGCAAAATATCGATGCTTAACAACTGTTCACGGTTAACCCGATCCAGATCGAGATCCTGAATCATAAACAGGTTAATGACATAAGCGAGCTTGTCTGCAAGGCGGGTTAACTCCTCCTGATACGCCGGATCTTGACTGGCAGCCGGAGATCCCCCTTTTCGATTAGGGCGGGCTGTAGCTTCAGTTTGACCAATTCGTGCCGTAATGCCTGTATCATAAGTACCTTCCACAGATACCCTATCGAGTATGCTAACCCGTTGGAGTGCTTCATTCGCAGATTGTACCGGATTAGGCGCAGAACATAACCGTTCACGCAGCTCATTGGCTGTCCGCTCCTGCAAGAAGCTGTAGTGGATCGCAGATGGATGGGACGTAACCCATCTTCGGATCACTTCCACAACGTTCGCTGCCGATTCCGTGCGTTTCAGCTGATTGTCGAGATAAGGCTCGAACAACAGCTTGGTAAGCGATTCATTGGCCAGCACTTTATCAAAGAAAGCTCGATTCAGCTGCGGATCCCGATCCAGCACAGCATACAATTCCTGCACAGCACGCATACGCTTCTGGGCGCGGGCATTATTCACACCGTAGATGAAATAGTCCACAATCCGTGATTGTACCACGGGCGCGGCAACACTGAAATATTCTCCAATGCGAGCTGCGACGTCTTCTTCGGGTACGTTCTCACGCTTCACACTGTCCAGTTCCCTACTGAGCAAGGTCAGGAACAGCTCGTTCAGACGGGATCGTTGCTGCGATCCACCATCCGGCTTCAAATAGGTCAGCAAACCACTCAGGACATGACTTTTGTTATCCAGATACAGGTCTTCCATGCCTTGTTCAAGACCATAGAACACCGCAAGTTCACCATATGCTTCAATGGAAAGTTCCCGTCCAGGCTCCATTCCTGACAGCATCTCATCCGCAAACGTATAGAACGCATCCGCCGCCGCAGGTTCCTGCAATAAGGCCCAAGCGAATTCGGCGTAAGGTAACTTCGCCACAGATGCATCCGCATGTGTCACTCTGCCGGATACCAGATCAAAGGTGAAATCCTTCTCCGTATTCCGATCTTTCGGACGTAACGTTCCTCGCTCTACAAACTGGACGTGAATGCCCTTCTTGGCCTGTGGCTCCTTGGCAAACGTCATGAATCCCAGCTGCCGCCGGAATGCGTAGGGTAAAGCCGTGTACAGCAAACGTAACAATCCTTTGGCCCCTGCGGTCACTTCTTCTGCCGGAAGGTCCAGCGCAATGTATACTTTTCTGCGTGTCGCTACAGACTGCATTACCGCATAGAGCAGGCGCTTGAACAGCACTTCGTTCATTTTCAAAGCGCTCAGCACTTGGGTTGGTGATCCTACGCCAGCATCGGTCGCCCCACCCTGTCCGCTCCTAGGTGATATAGGCAATTCAGCAAGTGCTGGCAGAACTGTACCTTGTTCGATGTCATAAGACGTGGCGAACACGGCATCCAGCCAGCCACCTTGTTTCATCTGCTCTTCCGAGCGTTCGGGAGACAAGACGTAATTATGTGCAAAAAAGGCACTGCGCAGCCCGGTGAAATCCGCAGACTGGTACACATTTTGCCCAAGGATCGTCTCTCCACTCTCCAGATGAAGCAGGTGAATGGAAGCCGGAAACTTCGTCTCGTCCTTCTCGCTACGGCCTGTAAGCTCCGCTGGAGCGTCATAGACACAGTAGGGGTGAAGCACTTTTTTGATAAAAGAAGGGTCCAGTCCCGGCGATGCCGCAACCGTATCAAACCCCTCTGTTGTGCGAAACACCCCGCGCCGCTCTCGAGTATACAACTGTTGTTCAATGGGCGGGGTTACGGAAGAACGCATCATCCCACTCTCCCCTCAATGTACTTCAGCTTGTACAATAGCCATAAGAAGGGTTCATCCACGCGAATCGGACTAACCACACCCTGCAATTTCATATCCACCGGATTGCTACCCAGCGCAGAGACTGCGAAATAGGCTGTATCCTTGAAGTACACATCCATCGTGCCCTTGAACGGACGATCCACTTTCTCGATAAAACGCCGGATCTCCCCGTCGATATTCTCGAACTCGGTTAAGTCGAACCAATCGCGGTGCACCATGTTGCGGAAGACATTACTGTTGGATTTGATATAATCGCCCTCTTCATCCTTGAGGGAATGCAGCATGTCGCTTTTGGTGAGCACAACGGCCGTTGGAATATTGGTTTTGGCTTTATCCTGATATGCGATAAAATCTCCAAACATCGTCAGTACCACGTCACGTGGCTCATCGTATCGTGGTGTCCACTCTCCCGGCTCGTTGCCGAGGTTAATGCGGATTTTGTCCCGAATCGAACGAATCTGAAGCGGGTCCACCATGAACAGAATACCTGCCGAGTTCTTGATGTGCTGCCCGTGAAGTCCGAGATAATCCTGCTCCACCATACCTTCACCCGCAACGTCAAAGAAAACCAGTGTCAGCGGCGCTTTGTCTTCATCCTTGAACACAAACTGGAAGATAAACGGCTCCTGCAACTTTTCCTTCTGTGTGGAATCCAGCAGATCCCCCCGTTCGAACAACGGTTCTTCATAATCCGCACGGAACCGGCGGCTGATCTCCGCATTCAATGGCATGCAAGCCGCGTCAAAATGATCGGCCGTATAATGCTGCAATGTATGAATTAATGAAGTCATGTAGACGGATTTACCTACCTGGGATGCACCAATGATGGATATGATGTTGCTCGGTGCTTTACCTGCCGTAACAGGTAGCTCATTGTGACACTGCGGGCACAACCGGCGGCGTGTAACGACACCGTACCGATCGTTCAGACCCATCACGATGTTATCGGAATAAATACGGTGTTCCTCCGGTACATCATGTGGAGCCAATACGGCCTCCATATCAAATACCGTATCAAGTCCGAACCTTTCGCGATACCGATTCAACTTTGCATCTTCCCCGAGTGCGTAGTCCTCGTCATCATCGCGGTGATGGGCGGCGCGGAACACCACCTCTTCCGGTGAAAACTTGCTGAAACAATAAGGGCATACAATATCATAAAACAGCGGACGTTCCTCCGGCTGTTGTCTCTTCAAAAACCGACTAAAAAAGCTCATAGCCACTCCCCTCCCCTGATCAGTCAGACTAAGGTGATTTACACTTGCACTACGATGACAGAGTAACCTTCCCATCGCTAGTCCAACTATCTAGTCTGATATAAGCCGATAGGCGGCTCCATATTTCGGTCCGTCCGTGAAGAATAATCGCACATAATCATCCTTGGCGACTTCAACGGGCGGCATCTCATTTCTTCCGGGAGCAAAATCACTCACAAAAGGATACACCGTACCATCTTCCTTATTCAGCGGAACCCCGCCCTGTTTGCGAACATAACAGAGGGCTTCCTTGGGAACAGGTACTTCCGCTGTGACGGTGATCAATACACTTTTTCGTTTCTGAAAAAAACCGCTCTTGTAGCGAATGGAAAAGCGGATGTCCGCCTTCCCTGCGCTTGCAATTACCATGTTGTCCTCGTCTCGTTGACGGATCAGTACAGGACCCTCTTCCTCCATCTGACACACATACACGGTGTACTTGATGGCACCAAAACCTGTGATCCGATCCGTGTAACCATTGCTCGCCTTATATTCCTCTCTTGTGTACAGCTTCAGCTTGCCCTGTGCAGGCTCTTCCCCGGTACGATCATCGCTCATCATATCCAGCTCCAGCCGTTCCACATACACAGCTTCTACCCGTTCCGGCCAGAGCCAGCGAAGTGTACAACGCCCTTCGTCCACCGCAAGTGTCAGTTTTCGAATCAAGGGTGTCGAAGGGTCTGCATCCTTAAACCGCATTTCCATTGACCTCCCGACGTTAGAATCCTTTGCTGCGTGTATCTCTTGGTCTCTGACCAAACCCTTCGGCAGAAGAAGTTCCGCCGCCAGCTTCACGACGACCTCGGCTCTTCCGCGGCGTGTTCTCCTTAATCGGAACAATCCAGGAGAAGAGGGTCAATACGCCTGACAAGATGAGCATCGCACCCAGTCGTACGAATGTATCCCCCACGTTCGAACCGTCGAGTCCCCATTCCAGCAGAAGCCCTGCCAGCAGACCCGATACCGCACCACCAATACCAAAGCTGAGCGCGAGATGACGGTTATCAAATACGAGTCCGAGTGACACACCCAATGCTACTCCAATCAGTAACATTGCTGCTACACGGAAAATCGCCAGATAAACGCTATGCTCCATCATACCTGTACGCTCCGTTACCAGCGTCCGTTCATCAATCGTATCGTAGATCTGCTGGAATGCCAGATTCAGACCACCGGAATCCGGTACATCATAGTACATGCCACCCGTTTGCTGGGCAATGTTACGCAGCAAATCCGTACCCGAAGGGTCTACCAGACTAAGGCCGACTGTATTAATGGCAATCTGTTCGTTGTTATATTGGGACAAAATATCGGTCGTGTCCGCTTCACTGAAGCCATCGGATAACAAGATGACGACGGTACCGCGTTTTGGGTCCTGTTTGCCCTGAATCTGTTCCATGCCTTCCCGCAGCACGGCATCAAAATTGGTGCCGCCCGAAGTTGTGACAATGCCATCGATTTTGCTATAAACCTCATTCTTGGCCGCTTCACTATCCAGCGCAATAAACGGCTGTAACAACTGCGGTTGATCATCAAACGTAATGACAGCTACCTGTTTGTCACTCTCCATTTGGCTGATTAGTGTCTTGGCGGCTTCAAAGCGTCCGTTATCCGGATCTGTATCATTCATGCTGCCCGAGTTGTCGATCATTAGTACGATGTCTTTCACTTGCTTCGCACCGCCCGGG
This sequence comes from Paenibacillus sp. AGC31, assembly GCF_057334655.1. Taxonomy (NCBI): domain Bacteria; kingdom Bacillati; phylum Bacillota; class Bacilli; order Caryophanales; family Paenibacillaceae; genus Paenibacillus; species Paenibacillus sp. AGC31. The sequence goes on along the minus strand of NZ_JBHFJH010000010.1, from coordinate 65,423 downwards.
TTGATCTGATACAACAATTGCAGGGCGAGTCCGGCAACAAACAACAGAGCGAGTGTTGCCGGAACAAGCAATTTCCACGACAGTCCCAGATACCGGAGCTTCCATGAAGCACCATTCAGCTTGGGTGAGATCATCTCTGCGATCAAACAGAACAATCCAACGCTCAGCGCCAGTACGCCAAAGTATAATCCCATCAGCAACAGACGTGGCATCTCCCCAAGCCATTGACGCAGCATGATTTCTCCTGCCGCAAAGCCCACTGCCCCGCCAATCAGGCTGAACAGGACCAGGAGAAGATTGATTTTTCGCTGCATGTCTACATGCATCCTTTCCATACCAGCCTTAAACAGGCTGAGTTAATACAAGATTGGTGCTGGGTGTAGGACACCACCAGACTTCTTAACGAATGGGTGACAACTTTTCCACCAGACCTGCGGGGTGAAGTTCATAACCATTCTCCGTGTACGAGTCATAATATACCTTGCCGTTCCGATACACCATGAGATCCTCCAGATGGAAACCTCCCATCAGATTCAGCTTCTCCACACCACTGCTGCGTTCTTCGTACACCACACCCAACTTGTAGATGCGTGACGTCTCTTCGGCATGTGCCGCATAGTCCATGAAAGCACTATGATGGTCGCCAAAGAAGTACTTTTCTTCATACCGATGTTCCTGCGTATAATCGAATACCCGTACCCGAACAACCGCCTGATCCTCCAGCGTGTGGTACAACCTGCGGAACAGATCATCCCGGGTTAATACGTCTTTATCTCCGTAGGCAATCGTTACATTGGCCCTTTGCAACAACTCTTCTTCAAATGGCAATTGCAACGGCTCTGCCGTAAGCAGCAACGAGTGACATACCTCCATCAGCCGTTTCAACAAACGATCATCGCCTTCTGTGGCAAGCCGGTTCATGTCTCCCATGTAACGGTCCTCAAACCATACGTCCCGTCCGCGTTTGGCTTCCAGGTCGATGATTAGCTCTTCCGTCACTTTGCCGTAGTACTCCATCACGTTCTGTCCGATGTATTCATCGGCAGCAGCGATACTTTGGGCAGCTGTCTCCCGCAGTGTGCGTTCCAGCGCTTCAAGTGCTGCTGTGACTTGGCGACTGAAACGAGAAAGTTCTTCCATCTCCGTATCGTAGATACGCAGCAAATGTAATTCATTTTCCAGTCGCAGTAATTCTACCTTGGGTACATACACTCGCTCCAGCATGCAGTCAATCAGATTGCGTACATTCTGCTTATCACGGAACAACGCTCGTTTGAACGACTGATCTTCCACCCGCTCTTGCTGACGTTGCTCCAGCAGAGCACGTGCCGATTCAAGCTGCATCGATTTATCCCGAATCAGTCCGAGCAGCGCTTCACGTACACTGCCGGGCTCACTGTCACTCCAGGCTGCCCATTGGAAGTAACCAACCTCTGGATGCTCCGCTCGGGAATGTTCAGCCTGACGGCGCAGGGAACCGCTAGAGCTACGCTCGCGCACACGCTCTTCGACAAGACGGACAACGTTATCGCGAAAGTACGCTTCGGCTCCTTGGCCAAACAATGCTCTCTCCGCTTCACGTAGGGAGAGCGGCTTCAGATCAGAGAAACTGACGTTATGCGTCATGATGCCGCTCATGCCACTAACCAGATCTTCGTCAGGTAACAGACCTTCGACTTTGCGTTCCACCGAGGGCGCGTCCAGTCCGAAGAAAGCGAGCTTGTCCTTAATGCTCCAATCCGGCTCTTGCCGCATGCGTGCGAGCAGATACCGATACAGGTGATATAACACAGCTAGTGCAATCGGCTTGTTTGGCCGCCTGATCTCGGCAAAACCCGCGCTTGCATAACCGTGCTGATCAGAGGTGGTACGAATATTGTTTTTAAAGGATGTATTGTTGTAAGTGTTCGCTCCCGTGCTTGAAACGGTCCCCGAGTGATCTGTACCCTGCTTCCTGTTCTTCAACAGGCAGATGCGGCAGATGATCTCGGCATTTTCGATCCAGCCACCGGGAACGCCGGTTCCACGCTCATTTTTGTCGGACAACAGATATACCAGATCAAACAACGGTGACGCGGGATGTGTAACCGGAATGGAGATCCCATCCTCCGTCACCAGCAGTTTACCGCTGAACGTGTAGTCCAAGGACTGCATATAATCCAGTTCCCGCAGAAAAGCAAGACCTGCTGCGCTGGCATACCCGAAGGAATCCACCTGCTCCATCTCACTGACCAATACATGCAGATCCGTCTGCACCGACTTGAAGGCTTGGGACAAAATGGTCTCCGTCAGCTTGGTGAGCTCTGGCAACAATACATTCAGCGGATCATCCGCTCTGGTTACCACCGTAACGTAAATCCGATCAAATGACGAGTATAACCGTCCATATTCGGCAATTCGGTTACTGACCCGCCGAAGCGTACGATTCAGATCGTAGAGCGCCTGATCCGATTCATGGAAATTGCGGTGCACATCCTTACGCCGTGTTTTGGAAGGTCGCTCCTTCTGCCCAGTGGACAATGGCAAGCGGTGCAGAGTTACCTGTCCGTCGTCACCGGATGAGCTATCGTTCCTCGTTTCACCCGGATCTGCTTCCTGATCTTCTGTCCCAATCTGAACGTAGACCACACCGTCTCCATTATCCCATTTCAACCGGTTAATCTCCCTCACGGCAGACACGGCAGGTGCAACCTGATCACCCACGAACAGAAACAAGGCCGGGTAATGGATACTGCTGCGTCCATCACCCAGGCTGCCTTGACGCTCCTGCTCTATTGCATACTGTGCTGCATACTTCTCCAGATCACGCTTCAGGGTATTGTTCGAATTGAACTCCATCCCAGCCGCCATCTTACTTCAGCCTTCTGCGAATGTCGTTCAGCTTGGACGACATCGTTCTGTAGAACTGATAGATGTCTTCTCCGTTAGCCAGTTCTACCCGCTCGTATTCGAGACGATCGCGCGATTCCATGAACAGCGCAGCCAGATCATCCAGCTTCGTCAGCAGTGGGGTGATATCCTCTGAAGCGGTTAGATCGTTATCGCGGCGGGAGGCTTTGCGCAGCAATGTACTGCGATCCTTCTCAGCCAGACCGCGGAAGTTGCCAAACACTTCATACTCGGCAAAGTTACGGCTCTTCATCAGGTTTGCGAATGGCTCCCATGCGTCTTCTTCCGGGTCACGGTCATAGACGTAGAGCGCGCCTTTTTTGACGATGGTGTCGGTATATAACGCTTCGATGAAGCGGTCATACCACTGCTCTTCATCCTGGTACTGGGCAAGAATGCCTTCGAGTTCCGCGACTTTGGCCGAGATGGCATTCATCTTCGCCAGTTCCTCACGTACACGTGCGATCAGCTGCGGGGAGCGTACCAGGTTTTCTTTAGCCATATCTTCATTAATACTGCCGAAAATATCCTTAACTCCCACACGAGGCAACCCTTCGGATTGCAGACGTTTCAGCTCGATCACCGCCCGCTTCACTTCGCCGAGGTTCGGCGTGGTGGACGTCAGACGCATGTCGTAGGCTCCCAGTTTGGCAGACAAATCAAACGCTTCTGTTGTCACAATCGCATACCGGTTGCTTGTATTCTCATCGATGGATTTGGCTGTCACAATGTTGTATCCGAGCGCCTGCTCGAATTCGCTACGCACACGGGCGTTATACTGCTTCACGCGGGCGTTCTCGTACACATCTCCCCATGATTTCTCCGGAATCGGAGACGGCAGATAGGTCCAGTTGTTTTTCTCCGTTTGCACCAAGTGACGACCAATGCCTTCTTTGTCCAAAATGGTACGTTCATAACTTTCCTCATATACCTTAAGCGGTGTATACACAAAGAGTGGTACCCCGTTGCGGGTATTCAGCCAGAAAATCCGGTTACGTACTTCACTTTCCTTAACGGTAAAATGAGACTTGCCCACGGCATTGTTCTGATAATTGCGAATCCCTTTCAGAATGCCCGGCGCCTGTGCAGGTACCGATACAAATCCCCATGAAGGGAAATGCAGACTGCCTGTACTGTTGCTCAGATTGAACACTGGAACAGCCTCATCATCCAGCTTGCCAGCAATGAAACGTTCCACGAATTTCTCTACTGACTCATCCTGACCGTACTTGATCACCAGGAAATCTTCCATGGAACGGGTAATCAGATCACCGAATTTCTCACTTAGGAAGTCGGAGATGGAGCTGACGATATCAATCTCGTTTTCTTTCACCCACTGGCTGGAGTTTTCCAGCAATTCACGAGAGAAGTCACGGATCAGATCATCCGTATCTCGCTTGTCCAACAGCCTGTCCACTACACTGACGATATCCGGTACACTTACAACGTTCCAATAATATGTTTTGTTGCCTTTGTGATCGGCTTGTTCTTCGCCGCGTGTCAGCAGGTCACCGTTCTTGGCGAATATCGAGCTAAGGGCGTTCAGCGTTTCGGTAAATACGTTATAAATGCGGCTGTTCTCCTGGTTCAGCAACTCATACAGATCTTCATAGAACTCGATCATCTGATCGTTGCGTTCCACGTCGGCGTGCAGCCAGTACTCATGAATTTTTGCTTCAATATAAGCATTCTTTTTCTTCTCTTTGGAGACAAAAGCACTCTTTGCATCGCCCAGCTTCTCTTCGGACTGCTCCTGAGCTGCTTCAATATCACGCGGAATGCGGAAGGCATTCTCACGCAGCGTTTCGATGTACGACTGAATCATCTTCAGTACACAGAAACCTTTTTCCGTATAAATCAGACGAGAGACATAGAACGGACCTTGTTCGGGATGCAAAAACATACGCCGGATCTGTTCGGTGAACTGACCCGCAATCTCACCCGGCAGTTGTTTCTTCGCCTTGATATATTCTTCACGGGCACGGGCCAGGAAGTTCTGCTCCAGTTCGGTGTCCATATTCACAACCTGTGATTTCACCACGTTGCCATAGGATAAACGCTCGCTGTTCTGATAACCAGGCAGCGGCTCTGGCACGCGGGCTTCAAAAGACTTGACCACACTTTCGAGATCAATGCCCAGCTTGCGGGCAAACTTCTCGGTATCCTCCTGGTTTGGTGCTTTGGAGAACATGGTGTTCATTTTGTCGAACATCCGGTAAGCCAGATACGTTGTCATCTCTTCAATCGGCAGTACAGCCGAAGATGCACCGATGATGTTGTAATCATAGTTCGCCGGGTACACCTTGTTCATCTGTGCAATGTTGGTCCGGATGTTGCTGATATAGTCATGGATCGCAAACTCCTCACCCGACTGCTTCTCCTCACTTGCCATGAAGTTGGTAATGTTCTCGGCAGTGACGTTCATGCAGTAATCATAGGCGTTCTCCAGCAATTTGCCCTCGGTATTCGTCGCAGAGATCAGGTGACACAGGTTAAATGGTGGCAGTGGTGAGTTAACTGTTAAAATATTGCCGTACTTCTGTGTAAACCGCTCACCGCGGCTATCCACGTTCATCCAATAATCCAGCTCTTTGAGCGCAGCATATCCGTTCTTGCGAATATATTCGCGAGTGTGTTCGCTCAAGCTTTTGTTGGACAGGTTCACGTCTGGCGTGAACAGATAGCCCAGCGTATTCACGCGGTCAATCCCGGCTGAGCCGTGATCACGTTCGATAATACCGCGCACGATATAGGAAATATCGAGGAAGCAACCGCTGCCTGTACCGCCGGACAGACCTGTCAGCAGGAACACCATCAGTTTTTTGTTGGTGCCTACAGATAAGGTTTTGATCTTTTTATCGATGGCCTGTACGACCTGATTAATCTTGGTGAACAGGAGCAGACGTCCAGCCTGACGCACCCCTGCGGCGCCGTTCATGCCGTCCGTGATGCTCAGTTCCGGAGACAGCCAGTCCGTAATGTACGGCTCTAGTACACTGCGGTTCTGAAGAAGTCCGCCAATCTCGGCATTGGACAGCAGCACGAATTCATTGATCGGATCAAGTCCGATCCCTTTATACTTTTTGGCACGATCCTGTTCGTTTGTCTCAAAAGCCAGAAACTCCACATTGTCCGGCTTATCCATTTTTTTCTTGGATACTGGGTCTTGTGGCAGCTTGAAACGACGGTTGATCTGATATTTGAGACGCAGCAGCGCATCAATTCCCGTTCCTCCCAGACCAATAATCAGAATGGGGTTATCAATCGTATCAACTCTGATCTTCTCACTGACAATACCTCCGCCAAGTGATACATCCAGTTGCTGAATATGTTCTCTAACAATCGGTTTCATTCCATGTCCTCCTTAGATTAACGCACGTATGCTTCAATCTATATAATTCAAACTAAAGAATATTTACACTTGCCACTCCGTTGACAGAACAACCTTCCGATCGCTGTTATACCCAGATTTTTTGATTCTATTTTCCAAAGGTGAACATCTGGGTATAAAGGCGAACGCTTCGCTTCTCCAGCTTTTTTCTGTCCTCTGCGTTCTCGTGTAAATGGATTAGTTCAACTTATATAGCTTACATTCACTTAGCTATAATCTTTCACACCAGATACTCAATTAAAATGGTTTTGTCCGCCTGTTGCAGCGGGATGCTCAGTCGGTCACCGTTCTTCAGTTCAACGCCTGAGCTTGCATCGACTGCACGACCGGATTTCTCCAGCGTACCGCCAGCGGTGTTACGGATTATAATTCGATCCCCATTGCTGGGCGTAAATACATATTTCTCGGTTTCCTTCAGCTCAGGGTCCAGTTGCAACAACTGATGCAGATGGAATCTGCCGCGGAAGGATACCAGCTTTTTATATTGTGGATAGGACTTGTCGCCTGTGTTCTCATCACGAATCTCCACAACCATCTGACCTACAAATCCACGGTTTTTGCGTTTCAGCCAGCCCATCAGGAACCATGCACCCACACCGACCACAATTAGAGCTATAACACCCAGAATAACAGGTAACCAAGGAAACGGCTTATCCTGTTCACCGCCTGATGTTGTCGGTTGTGTTCCACTTCCGGCTGCTCCGCTCGCGTTGATCGTAATTGGCGCACTTTCACGGTAGAAGCTGTCTTCTTCCGCACGGATGACCAATTCATAGTTATGATTGTCCGGTACTTCAAACGTTCCGGCAAAACCAGAACCTGTGTTTTCCAGCGGTTGTTCTTCACTTTTGCCTGTATCCACATCTTTCACAACCAGCGTGGCCTTCATATCCGTATACAGGTCATTATCCTGAAGCGGCTGACCGCCATTCTCCAGTTTGGCTGCAAGATCAACCTTGTCCCCTTTGGTATAGGACTTGGTCTTAATTGGGTCCACAACGAGCTGAAGATCATAGTTGAACAACAGGTTGATATCGATGCTGTCTTTCGGAGCCCCTTTTACCCGAAGTTTCCAGTCTCCCTCTTGGGGTTTCAACAGCTTCACGAGTGAATAACTCTTCGACGTCGAGAGCTTGGCTGCATCCGAATTCAGGTCCACGGCTTGTCCGGAAGGGTCCGTCAATTGCACTTCCACCGGCTTCGAAGACATGATCGAAATATTTGCTTCCAATACACTGTCATTCGGCACATTCACGGTAACTTCCTGATAACTGCCGTTTCCCGTTACAGAGGGCAGCTTCACCACATTCAGTTTGGCATGATCGGCGAAGATCTCACTCAGAATCTGTGGCAGATCATCCGGCGTATCGGTAATGAATGACTTGCCTCCGGTCTGCTGAGCCAGGTCTGCGAGTGCATTCTTGTTCAGCTTGCCATCCGCGTTCAGTCCAATCGTATACACCGGAATACCTTGATCCTGTGCTTCCTTCACGGCTTTCGCCAGATCAGCGTCGGATTGTGCCTGTGTACGGCCTTTGGTTTTGTTAAAGTCATTGTTGCCATCCGCCAGCAGCACGATCATCGGCGAGTGGGATGGGTCTGCACCATGATTCAGTATGTTTACGGCTTCAGCGACACCAACTGAGACATCGGTATATGGGCCTCGGCCGAGTTGATCAATAAAATCCTTCAGGCTACTCTTGTCCGCATCGGACTGAATCTCCAGCATAGCCTTTTCCCGCTCCACCTGATCGGTATATGCAACAATTCCTACCTTGTCCCCCTGGACCGGCAGCATATCAACAAACATTTTCATGGCCTCATTACTAATCTTGTCACGGTCACTTGTATTCATCGAGTTACTTACATCGGCTACAAGTACCGCATCGATTCCGCTTGTCTGTGCCTGAGCCGCTGCAGCTTGTGGCAGCAACGCTTGAGGTAGCAGTAGCGTTAGAATTGCCAGCAGAACCATCGTTCCGCTGAGCCAGCGTATTTTGCGTGTCCGCAGCATTGGGTGTACTCCTTCACGTTTGAGATTAAAATGGGAATAGTTTATTATAGGCGTCAAGCCTTAAGGAAATCTTAACAGTCTGCTAATAAATTCTGAAAAGCACCCCTATCTTGAGTTACAGTTTTGTAATGACTGACAATAATCGACGATTTCACGCCTGTAACTGGCACAAAAGTACCAACTATGGAAATATGATATAGTTATTGCCAGCAAACTGCAATATAACAGCGCTTGATTATCAAGCTATAGAAGGGAACGGATTATGGTTACATACGGATGCCTCGCCATATTGTTTCTTTTTGTCATGATAAAGGGTTTTGCACTCCAGCTTCATCGGCGGAAACCGGTCTCCCGGGAAGACACGGATCGTACCCTCTACACTATTCTGAATGGTGAGCGTGATTGAGCATGAGTACTAAACTAGTTGTATCCATACGACCATTTCAACGAACGACCTATGCCTATGAAAAGTTGCAAGTCTGCACCCGTTGTGGACAGTATACCTGCCTGTGGGAAGAGGAGTGCACGGCCTGTGGCCGGGGTACCCTGAATTCCGTTCAAGCGAAGGCAACTTCCCGTGTGAAACGTCGAATTGCACGCGACCTGTTCATTACGATATTGTTCGGTGCTGCTGCCACCTATTTTGGTGAAACCATAGATCAGACCATGGCGGCAGCCAGCGTTTCCCTGCTGCTTCTGGCCTTACTGATTTTCATGCAGAAACGTTCGTTCGAGGTACAGCAGCAGCGCGAGTTGAAGCGCACGTTGCAACAGGATGAGGAACTCATCCGCCAGGGTATTAACCGCAACTGGGCTCTGGTCGCTGAAGCTCGAAAGCAGGATGAAGCACTTGCCTATGAGATGCTCCGCGAGATCGGCTCACTCGTCTACAATGACCGGATTCGACTGCAACAGGTTGCGCTGTTACAATCCTTTGTACTGCGCAGTGATATGGATCTGCAGCTCAAGCCCTTGCTGTTACGCAGCTTCGAGCGGCTACTGGCTGAATATATCGGTGAGATCGCACGACTTAAGCCGGATTTGATCCGGGAAGATGCGATTCGTTATATCGCAACCTATGAAGTGAACATTTTACAGCTCCACAATGGTATTCAGATTCTTACAGCCGTAGCTGCTGCTGCCGTGCGCAAGAGCAAATATATTGAGTTATTCCCTAGTCTTATTACCCGCTACGCCCGCTTTATGCCCAAGGATCGATTCATGAGACTTTATCACACGATTGAACGCTATCCGAGCAAGGCACGCGGGGGACTGGCGGAGTCAGTAGGCCGGGTGTATAACGAGAAATATCGGGATCAATACGCAGATGTTCAGCTGTAGGGATGATATATTGAGAAAGAAAAACGTAGTTTAGTGCAAACTCATTCCCTGTATATAGACGAATGCAATTTCATCCATCCCTGCATGCGCGTCAGCACCACAGATCGAAGGTTATGATTCTAATGATATAAGAATTAATCCAAAAACACCCCATCCTTAGGTCTAGGATGAGGTGTTTTGAATTTTATGGAAGTTTGCCAAGTGCTATGCGCAGTACACGGACAGAAAGAAAAACTAGATGGGGAATACCTAAATGGCATCTTCCATGGATCAAGCAGGCGCACAAACAGGCACTCACAGATGACAAAAAGAATAAGCGAAAATGATCATCTGCCCTGTTGAAAAAGGGCCGCGACGTGGTTCCGTCGCGACCCTTGATCTGAGGGTTCGGTACATCTGTACCCGAACCCTCTCATATGTGCCATGCCAAACCCTGTGGCATGGCATGGTGCCTGCGCAATTGCGGCTGCATCGCAGCTTGCGCCAAGGCTTTACCGTCCGCGACGGGAATCGCGACGGTCGCCCTTTGCCGCTCCGCGTCCTGCGGATTCCGGACGGCGAGAGCCTTCGCTGCTGCGCTTGTCGGCGCTACGGCCAGCCCAGCCGCTGCTAGCTGCACCGCGTCCGCCTTGGCCCGCTGCACCACGACTGCTGTCGCTGCTGCGCGCGGAACCACGACCTGCACTGCGCTCGTCGCCACTGCGACCCGCACCGCGTCCACCTTGACCTGCTGCTCCGCGACTGCTGTCGCTGCTGCGGCCACCGCTACGACCACCACTGCGTCCGCCTTCACTGCGTCCACCTTCGCCGCCGCGGGAACCACGCCCCCCACGTCCGCCAGAGCTGCGATCATTACGACCTGCACCGCGACGGGCACTGCCTGTTCCGGAAGAGCGTCCGCCTGAACGTTCGTCATCCCCTTGACTGTTGATGGAACGTCTAGCTGCTCCAGTTGAAGCAATTGGACCTTCGCTTGTCCACTGGATACGGGACAGCTTCTGGTCGATCCCTTGTTCAATACGTGCCAGTTCCGGTCTGTCGTGCTCTGTTGCAAACGTTACAGCAAGACCTGTACCGCCTGCACGGCCCGTACGACCAATCCGGTGGATATAACTTTCCGCATCATGCGGCATATCGTAGTTAAATACATGCGTAACGCCTTCAACATCAAGTCCACGTGCAGCTACATCTGTAGCAACCAGCACTTGCAGTTTGGCATCGCGGAACGCTTTCATTACGTTCTCACGCTTGGATTGGGACAGATCTCCATGAAGTTCATCACTTGCATAACCTGCTTCACGCAGATCTTGGTTCAGCTTGGATGCACGACGCTTGGTCCGGCAGAAAATAATCGCCAAGTATGGGCGATACGTATCAATCATGCCGCGAAGTGCTTCTAATTTACCACGATCCGTGCATTCCAGCACTTGCTGGCGAATTTGTTTGATCGGAATAACAGATTGGGAAGATACTTTTACATCTTCCGGATCTTTCATGTAGGTCTTCGCCAGGTTGCGAATGCCTTTTGGCATCGTTGCCGAGAACAGCATTGTCTGACGTTTATGTGGCAGCTCACTAAGAATCGTTTCCACATCGTCCAGGAAGCCCATGTGCAACATTTGGTCGGCTTCATCCAGCACCAGTTTCTTCACATTATCAAGCTTCAACGTGCCACGGCGCAGGTGATCCAGGAGACGACCTGGTGTACCAATAACGATCTGGGTACCGTTCTGCAATTTACGCAGTTGCTTGTCCACATCCTGCCCGCCGTATACGGCAAGCACGTGCAGTTTATCGTCGTTTGCCGTGAGTTTCTTCGCTTCTTCCGTAATTTGCAGCGCAAGCTCACGCGTAGGCGCAATAATCAACGCTTGTGGCGAACGGTCCGATACGTTAATTTTCTGAATAATCGGCAGCAAAAATGCCAGCGTTTTCCCTGTTCCTGTCTGTGCCTCAGCGATAATATCGCGTCCACCCAGCAGTACCGGAATCGAACGCTCCTGTACCGGAGTCGGCACGGCGATGCCCTGATGTTTCAGGATCTCGCACCATTCCGGGCGAATGCCCAGTTGTTCAAAGTTTGCCAATCGTTACACCTCTGTATATTCATTTAGATAAGTCCATTTCATAATGACCTTAGTATCAGTATCTGCCATCAAGACTAGTTTTCCTTATATCAATCATGATTATGAAATGAATTTTTAAAAAGCAATCCACTCGTTGCTCTTCTTCTCCATACCCTGTAGTTTACACGTTAGTCAAGCAAAACAAAAGGGGATACAGCGTTACCCACCCAACTTGTAGCACAAAATTCCAAGATCAGCGTAACTTGTATCGACCAAGTGAGTTTGAGGTTGGTTTATTAACCTAGCATGCCTCAGGCTCTAATAAAAAAACAGCGACGCCCTCTCCCCAATTGCCGGAAAAAGTGCGACGCTGATTAAAATGCATCTTTTTGTTACCTATTCGTTGTTTACTTCGTTGCAACCAAGTTACGAGCCGTGCCCTCCAGCTGTGGCAAATCCACTCCGTTCAAGAATGCGAGTGCTCTCTTCGTTTAACCCGCGCAGGTGCACAGTTTTACCCAGCTTCGCGTATTTGAACTTCACTTTGCCAATAGCCACAACCGCAGTATTGTCCCAGATATGTGAACCTCCGAAATCAATCGTGATTTCCTTCGGATCAGCTTCTGCATCGAACTCGTCCACAAACCGGGACGAAGAACCGAAGAAGAACGGTCCATGAACCCGATATACTTTCTGCCCTTGCTCCTGGCTCGCCTGAACGCGAATCTTGGTCTGTTTCCAGCCAAAATGCAACACGCTGAGCACAACACCTACCATGACCCCGATTGACAGATCGTGGGTATAGACCACAATTGCCACCGTCACGATCATGACAAAGGCTTCCGCCCGAGGCACACGAGCAATGTTTTTAATGGAACTCCAGTCGAATGTTCCGATACACACCATAAACATTACACCGACGAGCGCCCCCATCGGTACCTGTTTCACCACACCGCTAAACAGCAACAACAGGATCGCGAGAAACGCACCCGCAGTAAACGTGGACAATCTTCCACGTCCGCCAGACTTCACATTAATGACCGATTGCCCAATCATCGCACAGCCGCCCATGCCGCCAAACAAACCGTTCACAAAATTCGCGATACCCTGACCACGCACCTCACGATTCTTGCTGCTCTTGGTCTCGGTCATCTCATCCACGATGGTTGCAGTCAGCAGGGATTCCAGCAAACCAACCAGTGCCATGGTGAATGAATAAGGCAAAAGAATCATCAGCGTGTCCCAAGTCCATGCAATATTTGGCAAGTGGAACATCGGCAGAGTGCTCGTTATATTCCCCATATTGCCTACTGTTCTTACGTCCAGATGGAACACCACGGTAATAATCGTCATCACGATAATCGCAATCAGTGGAGCTGGAACGCCTTTGAAAAACCGTGGCAAAATATAAACGATCGCCAGCGTGCCCGCCACCATCGCATACATAATCCAATTCGCTCCCGTGAAGTGGGTTAACTGCGCCATAAAGATCAGTATAGCCAGTGCATTCACGAATCCGGTCAGAACAGAATGAGGCACAAACGTAATAAACCGTCCAACCTTAAATATGCCCAGTAGAAACTGAATAATTCCTGTTAATATCGTTGCTGCAAAAAGGTATTCCACGCCATAATCCTTGACGAGTCCAACCATCAGTACCGCCATGGCACCTGTTGCCGCCGAGATCATGCCTGGTCTTCCACCAGCTATCGAGATCACAATTGCAATTGTAATCGAAGCATACAACCCGACCATCGGATCAACACCCGCAATGATGGAGAACGCAATGGCTTCCGGAATTAACGCCAGCGCTACCGTAATGCCTGCCAGCACGTCTCCGCGAATGTTGCCAAACCATTGTTGTTTTAAAGTATTCATATGTTCTTGCCGTTCCTCCTACGTGTATTCCTCAGAATGGACAATCTTACTGAAGAGTAACGGAAGACGTTCACACTAACCAACTACCCAGGACAGCACAAAACAACGGATCCCGCTCCGCATCATTCGTCTATGCTCTTGCCTGAGCTGCACCATTCTTCCCCATCCGTATAACCTTGACGGGTTCATGAGCACTCATGTCTTTTCCGTTCCAGTGTGTACCGCTGATATTCCATTACTGCCCTCAGTTGTCTTACTCGTGCGACATCAGGAGCTGATCCTGATATCTAGGTTTTCCCCTCTCAGAAAAACCGGGTCCGTTAATGTACTGACCTATTATTATAGTCACAGGACTGGATATGTACTAATACAGTTAAGGCGAAAAAACAGAACCTTTTCTTCTATTATCTTAATATTTCTATAATTTACTCACCAATTCTCTATTCACAAAAAATAACCCGCAAAGACCTTTGGAGAAAGTCTCTTTGCGGGTACTCTGTAATGTCATGCTAGTGCTAGAACCTTCCCGATTTGAATATCGAATAGAGCAGGAAAGCCACCATCAGAATCGCCACCAGGAAACCAATCTCAATGACCGGAATATCCCACAGCATCGTGGACTGATGACTGATCGACGAACCAATAATCAAACCAACCATGATGATACAAAAAGCGAGTAACACAATACTGAAAGACAGCCGATTACTGATTTGGTCCATTCTGCGCATGAGTGCATCCAGTTCAGGGACACTGATCTCCAGCCTCAACTTGCCTTTGCTAATAATGGATGATAATTGCCTTAACTGCCCTGGCAGACCAATGACACTTTCGGCCATATCAGCCGCACTGCGGAACAACCGATTCTTTATTCTTCCTGCGCTAAAACGTTCCTTGATCAGCTTCCGCCCAAAGGGCTCGGCCATATCTACGATGCTCAGGGAAGGATCGAGATGTTCGATGACACCTTCCATTGTTAGCAACGATTTACCGAGCAGCAGAATATCGGCAGGCATGACAACCCGGTGCCTCTGGGCTACGCCGAACAAGTCATTTAGCGCCTGACCCACACTAATCTTGGAAAAAGGAATATCATAATATTTGGTACGCAACTTGTCCAAATCCACATGAAGCCCACGCAGGTCCATGTCATCTGGCATCATGCCCAATTTCTCAATTGCCCGGATCATACTGTCCGTATCTTTGCGCATTAACCCAATAATAAGCGAAGCAAGCTGCTGTTTCATCTCATCACTCAGACTGCCCACCATACCGAAGTCTATAAAGGCAAGACGTCCATCCTTCAATACCATCAGATTGCCCGGATGTGGATCAGCGTGAAAGAAACCCTGAATAAAAATCTGATTCAATAATGAATCCACCAGCCGCTCGGCAATGTTATTCAGATCATGACCGCGTCTAACCAGTTCTTCACGATCATTGAGTTTGATACCTTCGATATACTCCATCGTGAGTACACGGGATGAAGTCTGATCCCAGTAAATTGCCGGGATTTTCACCTTGTTGTCCTGTTGGTATTGCTGTGCAATCTTTTCCGTATTGCGGCCTTCGACCGTATAATCCAGCTCGGCCATCAGGGCCTGAGCATATTCTTCGACCATTTGCGGAATCTGATATTGTTTTACCCAGTCCCACCGCTTCTCCGCCATGGCTGTCAGTTCACGCAAAATATCCAGGTCACGCTGCACAATACGCGATATACCCGGCCGCTGAATCTTGATGGCTACCGACTCACCGCTTCGAAGTTTGCCCAGATGCACCTGTCCAATGCTGGCCGCAGCTACAGGGGTATCCTCGAACCGGGAAAAGATCTCCTCCAGCGGTGTATCCAATTCCTGTTCCAAAATACCCCGTGCCGTCTCGGAAGAGAAAGGCGGGACCTGATCCTGCAACTTCACCAATTCACGAATGACAGACTCAGGCAATAGATCTGCCCTTGTACTTGCGAGTTGCCCCAGCTTGACGAAAGCTGGCCCCAGCTCCTGCAGCACAAGCCTGATGCGTTCACTCAACGTTTTGGTGGTGTGTGCTTCACGCGACATCCACCGTCTGGGCAGAGCCAACAGCTGGAACAAACCCAGCTCCTCGACCATATAACCGAAGCCATGACGCACTAGCGCCATGGCAATTTCACGGTATCTGCCGACATGTTTGATTCGCACTGCCATCTACTCGATCTCGTTTCCTTTGAGAGGAGGAGGAACTTCAAGTGGAGCCGGGGATTCATCAGGGTGGAGCTGTGGTGATTGGCCCAGTTCGGCAAGTTTTTTCTCCAGGACAGCAACGCGCTGTTCCAGACTGGTTACATCACTTTCGGATGCCACACCAGCTTCCTGAAGCACTCGCTTGACCTGCTCCTGAATCATTCTCTTGAACTGACCCTGCTCTTCATCGCCCCGTTCCAGCAGACGTTCAACCAAAGCTTTGGATTCACCGGGCGCAAGTTCCCCGCGCTTGACCAAATCATCCACGGTTTTCTCAATCTTTTCTTTGCTTACAACAGTAAGACCAAGCCCTAACGAGATCGCCTTTTTGAACAAATCGCTCATTTTTGTCATCCTCCTCTTCGTTGATCTCTATATTATACCCCTTATACTCTGCATGCAAAGTTGCGTGTCCGATCAGACGTAACGTGCAGCCCATTTGCCTGCTTGCAGAAGTAATTTACGGTACGTTTCGTGTGCAAAAGACGGCACATGGTGACCCGGCATCAGATACACAATACGTCCAACACCATATCGATGAGCCCAAACCGCAGGTTTTGGTCCATCTTCGGATTGATATTCCAGCAATATTTTCGTTTCAGCAAAAGAACCAAATTCGAACTGATACGGCTCTTCTTCCATTGTGAAATTCGAAATGCCCTCCGTCACGGGATGGCTTTCCGCCGTTACAGTAAATTCAAGCGGTGCATATGCCGGATGATGCAGGAACTTGGCACCGATCATCTGTTTGAGCTCATAACGATTTTGGAGCGAAATGCCGTTATGTATAATGACCAGTCCACCTCCATTACTTACATAGGACAACAAACCTGCTGTCTGCTGTGGAGAGACTTTCCCCTTCCAATCGTCCATGTATGAGATACATACATCAAACCCGGTTATATTTTCTTGCAGCAGCATATTCCGATTCTCACTGCACTGCACAGTCATAGTATCATGGAAAATTCGGCTAATCTCCGCATCCACACCTTGAAGCGGGTGCCAATCCGGATGTGTATAATCGCCAAGTAGTAATGCTTTTTTACGATGATCCATTCAATCAATCTCCTTTCTTGTTCACCTCACTGTATCCATCAACTACCAGGGGAGCTTCTCGCCCTTGTAGTCCACATATGCGGGTTGATCTCCTTTAAACTGTTCATGGCGGTCGATAAGTACTGCGATATGCTGTGCAGATTGCTCGGGCGTGAGATCCGCAGAAACATCCAATTCGCCCCTCATATAACTCTGTACCCAACCGGGATGCACAAGCATCACTTGTCCGCCTTCATCCTTCAGACCATTGTGCACAAGACGGGCCTGCATGTTCAAAGCAGCTTTGGACATACAATAGGCATACCACCCATCCCGACTGCATTGCTCTATACTTCCAGCCTCGGAAGAGATATCAACAATCAGCTTGACCTGTCCTTGAAGAAGGAGGGGCAACAGCGAATGAGTCACACGCAGTGTGCCTAAGGTGTTCACATTAAATACTTCAGCCATCTCCGCCATATTCAACGGCCCGCGGATATGATCCGTAATACTCCCTAGTATAGCCGCATTATTGATCAGCATATCCAAATGATTCGTATCCAGCTTCAACGTCTCCGTGAACAAAGCTACCGACAGGTCGTCCGCGATATCCAGTTCGATGGCGCGCAGATGGTCAGGATATCCTTCTGCAAGCATACGAATCCCCTCGGAATCCTCCACGTCCAGACCGGCCGCATACACGAGATACCCTCTCTTCAGCATCTGTGCCGTCAAAGCCAATCCCAATCCCCGAGCAGCTCCCGTTACACATACGGTTCTCATCATGATGTCCCTCCCTCGCATAATGATTCTGTCTTTTATTCATTCCACATATTCATCTAAAAACCTTTAATTCAGAATGGGATCGCCAACTTCACGACCAAAGACTCAGGAGGCAAAAGCGAGATTAGAGCCATTTTGCTTATTGAATTCAGCTATCTATTTGAGCTATAAAAAGCTGCTATTATCTCTGCATATATCGCTCCTGCCGATAGGCTAGACAATGTTCCACCCATCTTCGAGCGGCTGCCGGGTAAGAGCCCAGATGAACGTGCGTGTACCCCGCCACGATGTTGCCTGCGGCATACCCTTCTTGCTTCAAGCCACGCAACCCCTTGGTCTCATACGCATAAGGAATCATTCCTTCTTCACGATAGGTCATTGTGGAGTAATGAAATTCATGACCCCGAAGTACTTCACCCTTTTTCAGCAAAAAGGAATCCTGAACCGCACTCGCTTCACGGTAACCAAGTGCAGCTCGCTTCTTCTGCATCAGCACCTGTGCGGGGATAATGCCCGCCATCTCGAAAGTAACACCCTCCCGATCGGTCAACGTTTCCCCGAGCACCATGTAGCCGCCACACTCTGCGAATAAGGGCATGTTGGATTGTGCTGCCTGTCGAAGTCCTTCCAAGAACCCCTGGTTACCGGCAATCTCTGCTGCAAACTCCTCTGGAAACCCGCCGCCCAAATAGACGCCATCCACATCCATTGGAATACCTTCACCAGCGAGCGGGCTGAAGTATTGTAATCGGGCCCCGGCTGCTTCGAGCAATTCCAGATTATCGGGATAATAGAAATTAAATGCCGCATCACGCGCAACGGCAATGACAGGCTGCACCGCATATGATACATGTCGATTATTAACGTGGATCACTGAATCGAATTGCGAATCGTAATTCGAGCCTGATTCAGCATTAGCCGAATCCGCGTGGGTAGTAGCGGCAAGACTCCCTTTTTCTTGTTGAAGCGGCGGGGCGCTTGCTGCCAGCTCCAGCAGAAGATCCAGATCAGTGCCTTCCATTAACACATCGGCTGCACGTTGGAATAATGGCTCCAGTTCACCGCGCTCAATGGCAGGCACCAGTCCCAGATGTCTCTCAGGGATGGACATGTCCTCGTCCCGCTGCAGCCAGCCAACCACCGGAATGCCGCACATCTGCTCAATGGCTTTTTTCACAATGGTGTAATGACCTGCACTTCCACACCGGTTAACGATCACTCCCGCAATATTTAATTCAGGCTCCAAATGTTGAAAACCCAGTACAATCGCGGCCGCACTGCGAGCCATGCTGCGTACATCCACGACCAGGATCACAGGGGTCTGCGTGACCAGAGCAATCTCTGCAGTTGAGCCTGTATTGCTAAGCGGATCTTTGCCATCGTAGAGGCCCATAACGCCTTCGATAATGGATATATCATGTCCTGCCGATGCCTTCTCGAACGTATCTCTCACATACTCAGGCGATGTCATCCATGCATCCAGATTACGTGACGGTCTGCCCGTGACTGCGGTATGATATGTCGGATCAATATAATCCGGGCCGCACTTGAACCCTTGTACACTCAAGCCACGCTGAGCGAGTGCTCTCATCAGCCCCAAGGTTACTGTCGTTTTTCCTGCACCACTCCCGGTGCCTGCAATGATCAGTCGGGGCCTGGCGTTACGATCTGCAATGGTCATCGTCATTTCCACCTTTTCTTCGAGATAAGAAAAGCTTCTGATCGAAGCACTATCAAGGATGTACATTGGTGTTTTAGTTGTAATGTATAAATTCTATAATCTAAACAAAACCGCATCATATAGCGATGCGGTTAAGCTTAATGCACACTCTTTATTCATGAAGCGACGCCAAAAGCTTTTTGTCGAACTGATCTAAAAGCAGGCCACTAATCTCTAATCTTGGCCGCACGCCCTGCTGCAAAGTAACGTCCGAGCTCCACGATGAGTGCTCCCATCTTCTCTTCCTCCGGAATGACCAGTGCCTCAATGCCTTCTTCACGCATGGAGTTTGCTGTAACTTTACCTACAGACGCAGGAATTAAACCTTGTCTGAAGGCTGCAAGCATAGGCTCAAGCTTGTCCTGGGAGGCTGCATATTGGGTCAGAAATCTGACCTGCGGTCCACTTGTGAACGCAACAGCATCTACTTCGAAATTTAGAATTTCATTCAGTAACTGTTCCAGCTCTGTCTCTTCTGGCGGTACATGGCGGTAAGGAAGCACTTGTCTGACGAGTGCGCCTTGTTCTTCCAACCATACGACAAGTTTGGGAGCTGTCTCCCCATGAAGCTGCAACATCACCTTTTTCCCTGCGAGATCATGTGGGGCGAATTCTCGAATGAGCCCGTCCGTGCTACCGTCATCATCTCGTACCAGTGGTGTTAACTTGCGCTTTTTGAGCGCATTCACCGTCTTGTATCCCCTTGCCGCAATTGAGGATTCCGATAATACATCCAACAATTGGCCTGCCACTTCCATATCCTCAGCCATTTCAAACAACGCATCCAATCCCATACCCGTAGTTAATACCGCCCAGTCTGGCGGGTCTGAGATCCAGGATACCAGCCCGTCCCTGATACTCCGGTCATCCAGAAATACGGTCCCCTGTGCCGGTCGCACAAGCGGGATTCCACCCATTTTTTCAACCAGTACGGACATTTCTTTCGATTTTCGTGGTCCTGTCAATGCTACACGCACACCTGCCAAATGTTGAGCCATTCATGTTCCCCCCGTTAGTTCAGCCGAATGTTCATCAGTCTGACTACAGTATACAGGGTACTTCTGTGAAGGGGAACTGTGCTTTCCCTCTTTTTGCCCGTTCATCTATAAGGATTTTTGATGGAATGCATCAGGAAGGCTGGAGTTCCCCACCATGAGAATCTTTCCGCCTTTTCTCTCCGTCCTTCTCCGAATCAGCCGATTTTTGTTCCGGCTCATGCTTCTCTTTCTTTGACTGGTCTCCCGTTCTCTGTTGGGTAGATTCTTTTTTATCCTTTTTGCGAGGACGAAGAAAAAGGAACAGCACAATGGGGAACAGCGCTTCGAAAACAATAGCAATCCATGTCCATTCCCGGGTAAAACGATTAAGCTGAATCGCGTTTCGGAAGAACCAGAAAGCACATACGAATCCAACCAAGGCCACCGGGCCTGTCATCATCTTTCCCGACACTTTCGGAATCATCCGCTTCAGTCCCCAGCAGACAAAGTATAGATCAAATGCAATCTTCGTAATCATGGTTGGCATGGTTGCTGCTGCCAGCGCAAGGTCAAACCGGTCCAGAAAATCACTGATTTGCAGCTGCCTTGCCAGTTCATAGGATGGGTATACGAGTCTGGAAGCAATAGGGACTCCGATCGCAGTTATCGTCTCCACAAGGATAAGCATCATTAGGAGTGCAGAGATGATAATTCCCCATAGAACCGACTTGAAACGAAAATCACTACCCTTGATGACAAACGGCAATGCAATCATCTCTCCATAAAACGAAAATATGTACCAACTCCCCTTGCCTACTCCTGCAACATCAACATGAAAATACGGCATGAGATTATCCATATTTACCTGCTGAATAAGCATGAAAGGTATAATCAACGAGATCAGCAGAAACAGCATAACATACAATTCCGCCATTCCGATTAAGGAACCGAGTCCGCCTCGAACGATAAAGACGCCCATGATCACCAGAGATAATACAATGATGGAAATGGGTGTGTTCTCCAGTAGCGTTATACTTATATAGTCACCTGATAGTCGGATGTCTCTTGCAAACACGAAGAAAAAAAATAGAATGTACAGAAATCCCATTACTCTCCCCAAAAACGGGAATCGCTGAACAATGGATTCGAACAGATCCTGATTGGGAAATCGTCGCTGGACCCGACTTATTAACCATAGAGATATTATCATCACAAAAACAACGGGCACATACGAGAGATAAGCATGCTGCTCCGCGTAGAAAATGGCCTGAGCGTGGGGCTGAATCAGCGTACCTGTAATACTGAGTATCAGCACGAGCAGCACAACCTGCCGATGGGTCACACTCTGATTCATACAATACCTCCTTTCCGTCAGTTAATCTGCAATCTATGGTAAAGGTAAAAATCGCTGAATAACGTGGCTTATCCATACTGTGACATAAAGCGTTTTACTCAAGTGAGTGACATAGAACCAAATGACCGTTCCCAATGCAATCAGACCATAGGATATCCAGCGATTAATGGCTGCTGCCTGCTTCATATGTCTGAAATCCATCAAAATGACCACAATTGCCATGCCCAGATAGGTAAACAAAAGCGGTTTAATCATGTACGACCTCCTCCTCCACGACACCGATCGGTTTGTTGATCACTCCTACATTTTCAATAATGACATGGGGAATAACGGTTACCTCAACTTCAGGATAAATGACTTCCCATCGATCCTTCATCTTGTCCCATTCCGCCGGCAGGTGCTGATGGATAGATCGACCGATTCCAAGAATATCGGCACGATACTTCTGCTGGACCAATCGGATGCCTTCCTCAATATCTGACTTTATTTTCTTGTGGATGGCGTCATTTATCTTTAATATCTCATCCTCCCGCCGGTCACCGTAATTCGATTCGTTATCGACGATAACTCCCTTGGCGTATAATTGAATGTTTACCTTAACCTTGTCATTCTTGATACTGGGATGCAGCGAAGAATTGTTCTCGTTCAGTTTAATGAATATATCTCCTTCTCCCCCTGGAGCCTCGACCATAACCTCTGGTGCATTGGCCTCACCCATGGCCAGAATTAGTGCATCTGCTGGTGCTTTATCGATCATGCCTACCAGCTTGTCTTTCTTGAAAATGGCCAATCCATCCATCTTGATGTTCGTTTTGGGGTCCTTCCAGTTTTTGGGCACAGTGTCAACGACCGAAGCTATGGGCAGAAAAGGATCTACGCCTTCGCTAAGAATGGAATCTATAAACGTCTTGAGCGAGCGGGGATTTCGCATATTTAAAAAACACAATTCCCGTACCATCTCAGATGGAAATTTTTCTATGGGTGCATCAGTATCCATGACCTTATATGCTTCTCCTCTTGTCACAACCGGCAACGCTGAGAAACGATTGAGCGGATAACGTGTCATCAAATCCAGCATAGGGGCAACGCCCTCCCTCGCCAAATCCTCACCGATTAGCAGAGTACGCCGATGAGCGTAATATATTCTGCGTGAGAGCGCCTTTTGCCCTTCAAGAGATGTTCCGTGAAAGGTTTTGGCTGTATTGGACAATATGAACCAGGATTTATCACCACTTGTGCCCCCTCCTCCTCCTTCACTACCCGAAGAACCAGATTGTCCTGGAAGAGCAATCTGCAGACTGGATCTGTAGTTTTGTTCCTCCTTATCCACAGCGATACCAATTACAAAGGCAACATCATTTATTTCCTCTCGATCCCAGCAACCTGAAATGAGAGAGGTACATAACAACAGGGCTATAACTGCCCGGTATTTATACATAAATTGCATGGGTTTACCACCCTTCCTCTGCTTCGGGGGAACCATTGATCTTCTCATTCATCCGTTTATGGTTATCATGGACGGTAGATGGACGATTGATCATTTTCCACCACGGCACACGAATGAGAATATCCTTGGTATCCGTTTTGCTGTATGGGCTAAGACCCGACAGATAAGGCACACCAAATGAGGTCATCTGGGTCAGATGCACCGATATCAGGACCAGACCGATCACGATGCCATACAGTCCGAACATGCCCGCCAGTAACATGATTGGAAAACGCAATAGACGAACGGTAATCGCAAAATTAAACCGCGGAATCGTAAAGGAAGCGATACCTGTCATGGATACGATAATAACCATTGGTGCAGATACAATCCCTGCCTGAACGGCTGCCTGCCCAATTACAAGCGCACCCAAGATACTGACGGCCTGCCCTACCGTTTTCGGTAACCTGACTCCTGCTTCACGAAGTGCCTCGAAGGAAAGCTCCATGATAAGAGCCTCTACCAGTGCCGGAAAAGGGATGGCTTCCCGCGCCCCGGCAATACTCAGTATCAAAGTGGTTGGCAGCATGTCCTGATGAAATGTCGTAATAGCAATGTAAAGCGCTGGCAGAAATAGAGCGATGGCTACGAACAAAAATCGAATCCAACGCACCAGATTACTGATGAAGAATCGTTCGTAATAATCCTCGCTGGCTTGCAGCATCTGCCACATTGTGACTGGAGCAATCAACGCAAAGGGAGTACCATCTACCATAATGGCAAACCGCCCTTCCAACAGATTGCCTGCTACCGTATCCGGACGCTCCGAGTAGTGCATTTGTGGAAAAGGAGAATACGGATGATCCTCAATTAACTCCTCGATATACCCACTCTCCAGGATGCCGTCGATTTTTATTTTTTCCAGACGTTTCTTGACATCCTGAATCGTTTTAGGATCAGCTATATCCTCCAGATAGGTTAGAACGATATCGGTCTTGGTATCTGTGCCAAGGGTCATACTCACGATCTTGAGAGAGGGTGTTTTCAGCTTGAACCGCAATAAGGCCGTATTTACACGGAGCGTCTCGGTAAATCCCTCCCGCGGTCCCCGAATCACGGATTCTGTCTGCGGTTCCTCCACACCACGTCTGACGCCGCCTTTGACATTGAACATCCAGGCTTCGCTACTTCCATCGACCACCAGAAGTGCGGAGGATGCCAGCACCCCTTCTGTCGCAGCAGCCCAGGTATCCACTCGCTTCACCTGTGTCAGCTCAACACGTGTATCATCCAAAGGAACATCAGGTTCATCTGTACGCTGCTGCACCAGCCCTCGAATAATCGGACGCAGCATGTGTTCCTGGATATCAGCCGAATTAACAATGCCTTCGATATAGACGAGAAGTCCTTTCACTTCAGGCGTAATCATGACGTTGCGAAAAACCACATCCGAGCAATCGGAGAATATCTCCTTCACCGCTTGAATCTGAGTTTCATGTACTGCACTAATCGGCTGCCGCAGAAAAGGCGGGGACGGCAGTCCCAAAGGGATATGTTTTTTTTCTGAAGTTCTTCCCGATTGCCGGGACTTGTCTTTACCAGATGTTTTGTCCGCCATATGCCGCCCCTCCGTTCTTGTTTTTATACAAGGTAGCTTGTGCCAGACAGCAGGGAATTATGTGGTCTTTTTTGCAAAATTACGATTAAATCCTCTGAGTTTTCAGACAGCAAAAAAGGCCTCTGTATTTAACAGAGACCTCTGGGATGTTCCAAGTTCTATCGTTACTTACACGTTAATCCGCAAAATAATCTTCAGGCACATAACGAATCTCCGACTTCGCATAGATGCTTAGCGTGTGACTCTCCCTATCGTACACAACCCGTTCACCATCTACGTAGTACCAGTGTTTCAAAAGGGGCTGATCCTTGCGTTGGACGAAGCGAAATACGTTCAGTTCCTGTCTAAGCTCCATAATCTGTTCCACCATCTGCTCGTCCAGACCCGTAACGGTAAATATGAAGCCTGTACCCTCCTGTTGGAACCGATAGGACAGGGAATCTGTTTTGCTATTAGCTAATCCTCGCCCGGTCACCGCATGTTTAACCATAAACCATTCCTGTTGCGCCATACGTGTATATCCTCCTTCATCTTGGAGTTCATTTCATCAGTCATCTACGGCAAATCAATAATCATATAGAACGTATCTTCGTTTCCTTGCAGTTCGATTGAATCCCGCTGTTCCACACGAGCCGTGTCGCCTTCGTTCAACAGGTACTCTCCATCCAATCCCAGCTTGCCTTCGATGGAGAAAATGTACATTCGGCGGCCTGCATCCTGATTAAAGGTTAACGTTTCGTCTTTGGCTAATCGGCCAAGGTAGATCGTCATATCCTGATGAATGGTCGCAACTCTTGGTCCCCCATCTGGGGATACAATCGGCACGAGTGCTCCTGCCAATGCCGCTGGATCAAATGATGTCGTCTCATAGGAGGGCTCCAACCCTTTGGTCTGTGGCATGAACCAGAGTTGAAGCAAACGTACTTCTTCGGTATCGGATGCATTATGTTCGGTATGAATCATGCCACTGCCTGCTGACATCCGCTGGATACCGCCAAAGCCTGTAACGGCTACATTCCCAAGGTTATCTTCATGTCGCAACTTGCCGTTCAGTACGATCGATACAATCTCCATATCACTATGCGGGTGAACTCCAAAACCGCGACCAGGCGCGATCACATCGTCGTTCGCTACCCGCATCGGTCCAAACGCCGTATTCTCCGGGTCTTGGTATTCTCCGAAAGAAAAGCTGTGACTACCACGGAGCCAGCCTCGATCGAAGCTGGAGCGGGCATCGGATGGAATGACGTTAATCATAAAATGCATCCTCCTTATTTTTTCTTAGTAGCATACTTATTCTCATTGTACCAAACCAAAGGCATGTCGTCCAAACAAGGTGAAACGGCTGTCGCCGTCCTCTCGCGGCTCAGCGTGTTTCATTCCGAAGAAATATAGATAAAGAATGGCGAAATGATATATTTTCCTATATTTTAAAAAAAGTTCTCTACTGATCAGCCCGGTTCGCAAATCAATTCCCGAACCGGCCTGGCCAATAAAGAACCTCGTTACAGGACTAATCCTGCATTTCATTATTTGTAGCAATCGTTAGTCCATTCAAGCACTCACATTCTGGCGACCGTTCCCCTGTCTGGAGAACAGATAATCCACGGCCAGGAAGCGGCTTCCTGTGAAGAGCAGTGTCACGGAACCCGCCAGTAGCAGGTAATCTAACTCGGTACCACTCAGGAACGGCTCACCCACTTTGGCTGTAAACAGAACGCCAACCATCACGATGGCAAACAGGGCAGCAAACACACGTGTTCCCAGACCCAGAATCATCGCTGCACCACCTACCAACTCAATGATGGCTACAACGGATGCAAGAAATCCGGGAATACCAATACTTTCGAAAAAACCTACCGTACCGCTGATTCCACCTTCGAATTTACTCCAGCCGTGCAATACAAAGATCAAACCAATCATAATCCTTGAGAAAAGTAATCCAATCTCTACACTTTTATTATTCATGTTCATCTTCCTTTCTCATTATATTCGACTTCACTTTAGCCAAATTAATCTATCCGATCGACCAAACAAACAAGATAGACAGCAATAGAAAAACAGTAGCCGACATGAGAACAGCATAACGTGGCAACCTCAACGTCACGTCCTGTTCCGGGTCCAGCAGACGTGAAATTCGGACATTCACCGACGTATCCGCAAATGAGGATTGAACGGTCAGTTCTGTGGCCCCCCAAGGTTCAGGACAAGCGCGGAGCAGCTTGAGCAAAGCACTGCCAATGCCTGCCACATTGCCTGTACGCTCAATGGCCTCATTGTCTGCCAGAATTTCTCTAACGATATTGTAATGTTTCGAAGTATGCTTCAATACGGGAATATACGGCATCATGATTGCAAATACCGATAACAGTGTCGTTTTCAGTGGGTCACGGTGCCACAGATGATGGACTTCGTGGTACACCACTGCTGTCTCCTCTTCTGCATCCAACATCGTCAGAAGCCCCGTGGAGAGTACGATGCAAGGTCTCCATAGACCAATTGTAAATGCAGCCGGAGAATGCTTGTCCACTACAATGAATCCTGGCTGTCCAAGATGGTGATACTTGGACTCCAGTTCGCGAGACAATGCACGCACCTCCATGGAGCGGAGCTTACGTACGGCTGCTCTGGTTTTCATCATACGCACCATTAGCAACCAACCTGTTCCCGCAAATGTCAGCAATACCAGTGCCAGCAGGAAATGTCCCACGGATAACCAACCCAGTCGACTCATCCAATGATTACAGAGCCAGAGCAGGTTAAACGGGATATCCCAGCCAAAAATTTTGTACATCGCGTACATGAACATCTGCATGAACACGAGTAACGGAATGCCAAACCCGACGGTAAACAAAAGTTTCGAGCGGGTCTTCCACATCTTAATCGGTATCCTTTTTCCATTGTTTGATCTTCTGTTCCAAGCGTTCAATCAGACCCGCATCTGCTTCATCCAGCGCATCCAGCATATGATTCAATGCCAAAGCTCCGAATTCATCCACCAACTCATGTGACAGTTCCTTGGATTGGTCGTTCATAAACTCCTCCTTACTCTGTACCGGTTGGTACAAAGATGTTCTGCCCTTTTGTGACTTTCCGAGAAGTCCCTTGTCTACGAGCCGGTTCATCACGGTCATGACTGTATTAAAATTGACGTCTTTGTCTTGTTCAAGTGCGGTCTGCACTTCACGGATGCTGCTGCCAGGACGAGCCCATAAAATGTCCATGATCTTGGCCTCCAGCGGACCGAAAAATCGGTTGAGCCCACGCTCACCCACTTTGAAATTGTGTATTCTCATTTTCTGACACCCCTCACACTACCCATTGTAGTGCCAACAAATGAGAAGTCAACCTCTATGTCAGCTATTTTATGTAAATGATTTGTAAATTTGTTTTCCATTGCAGTAAAAAAGGTTAAAGACCGGGAAATTCCGCACGTTCACGGTTTTCCCGGTCTTCAACGAATATCAGTCAGTATGATGTTGTGAGTATAAGTTCAAACTGCAATTTATTTTCCATCCTGTGACGGCATATGTGCAGAAATATCCACGCCGAGTCCATGAGCCAAACGTCCGCCAAGCTGTCCATCCGCCCGGAAGAAGTGGCACAGGGCACGCATTTGAATATCAACAGATACGCCCTTAAGGTCATTGATCAGATTATCCAGCAAATGCTGCTGCTCTACAGGAGTGAATGAACGGAAAAGCTCCCCTGCCTGCGTATAATCATCCGTCTTCTCGATTTTCTCTCTTGTAACGTGTCCTTGCAACGGAACCTGACTGTCCCGGTATGCCGGATCTTCCTGCGGGCTGTTCCCGGAACTGTTGGGTTCATAGTTCACCGGGGATGGGTCCTGATTCACATTCATGAGTCCATCACGCTGATGATTACGAACGGGTGCGTACGGGCAATTCACCGGAATTTGTAAATAGTTCGTTCCAAGCCGGTGCCGCTGTGTATCTGGGTAGGAGAATAGGCGTCCTTGCAGCAATTTGTCTTCGGAAGGCTCAATTCCAGGTACAACCGCACTAGGAGAAAACGCAGCCTGCTCCACTTCAGCAAAGAAGTTTTGCGGATTACGATTCAGGGTCATGGTTCCTACCGTATGGAACGGGAGTACATCCTCAGGCCAGGTCTTCGTAGGGTCGAGTGGATCAAAAGCAAAATCATCCATCTGTTCAGGCTTCATCAGTTGCACTTGAAGCTTCCACTGCGGGTATTGCCCGTTCTTGATATGTTCACGCAGATCACGGGTAGCATGGTTAAAGTCTTGGCCCTGTACTTCGGCAGCTTCCTGACGAGAGAAGCCTCGGACCCCTTGGGCAGACTCCCACTTATACTTCACATAGTGGACCTGTCCCTGTGCATTGATCCATTTGAAAGCATGTACGCCGAATCCATCCATCTCCCGATAACTTGCCGGTGTACCCAGGTCAGAGAATAACCAGGTCATCATATGGGTTGATTCCGGCGAGAGGGTCATAAAGTCCCAATAGCGAGCTGGGTCCTGAATGTTGGTATCCGGAGCTGGCTTCAGGGAGTGAACCATGTCAGGGAACTTTATCGCATCACGAATGAAGAAAACGGGCAGATGGTTGCCTACGATATCATAGTTGCCTTCACGTGTGTAGAATTTGACGGCGAATCCACGTGGATCTCTTGCGGTCTCTGGTGATCCCGTACCATGAATAACGGTCGAAAATCGCACCAGCACATCGGTCTCCGTACCCGGATCTTGCAGGAAGTCCGCTGTTGTATAAGCCTTCATACTTTGCTCCAGCGTGAATACACCATGAGCTCCGGCACCTCTCGCATGTACGACTCTTTCGGGAATACGTTCACGGTCAAAGTGGGCTATTTTCTCAATGAGATGGTAGTCTTCAAGCAGTGTTGGCCCTCTTCTGCCTGCTGTGCGAGAATTCTGGTTGTCACCTACAGGTGCTCCCTGATTCGTAGTCATACGTTCTGTCATCATGTCGTCCTCCTCTAATGGGTCTCACGGCTGTTATATATCTACTATTAAAATCATATTCGGCTTCGGTTTAAATATACATTTAGACTTGATCTAACTGTTAAATTGATTCTAACATGTCCCTCTCTGCTCTTGCATGAGGTTCACATGAGATTAAGATGAGGTTCTTCAACACTTCATGAATGAACTATGAACATGCTTTTAAGGAAGTGATCCGGATTTACTATATCCATTAGGCAAAAAAAAGCGGACTAATCCGCCAGGCGGTAGCCCACTCCTCTTACAGTGACAATATATTGCGGCGAAGATGCGTTATCGCCCAATTTTTTGCGCAAGCTTTTGATATGAACATCGACCACATTGCTTCCACCCGTAAAGTCCGTCTCCCAGATATCGCTGAGCATCTCCTCACGGGAAATGACTGCACCTTTGGCATCAATCAGCTTGAGTAACAGATCATATTCGGTCTTGGTTAGATGAATCCGGTTATTATCGCGCTGTACACTCATCCGTTCACGATCGAGCCACAGATCCTTAAATCCGATACGGTGCCCTTCCTCAGGCAAAAAACCACGGTTAGGCAGAGCAGGACTGTTGCCAATCATACGCTGCACCCGGTAAAGTGCTTCCTGCGGGCGTGCAGGCCACACCAGCAATTCCTCCTGAAGCATCGGTCCACTCGCACTGCCGATCATCTTCTCACCAACCAGATACAGACAAGGGGTTGTATGCTCAGCCTCACGATTCAATCGGCTGCTAATGCCGGCAAATGCATCGATCGTTCCGGCCACAGACAGGTCATAGATCAACAGATCAAAGACAAGACGCTCATGCAGATCCGGTTCCCAGCGATGAAAGACCAGTACATCAAAGCAGCTATCCGTTAAGGCTTTTACCAGTTCATGAACCTGCCCCGGCATCGGGCTGATCAGAATAACACGCCGTGTAACAGGACAATTGTCCACAAGGGGTGCCGAGTCGGACAAGGTTGGTTTAACCCTAAGGGGTAAACGGCGGCCAGGCAGTTTTATTTTTACTTGATCCGTTTGTTTCTGCATTCCCCGCAGACACCTCCAAAGACCACATGAGCATGATCGATTGCATATCCGGTTTCTTCAGCTACCTGTTTCATCCATTGTGGAGGGACCTCTGTCATTACCTCATCCACTTTGCCACACACTTCACACATAATGTGCTGATGATCATCCATACGGGCATCGTATCGGCTTGCTGTCTCTCCGAGTTTAAGTTCCCGTATCAATTCTTTGTCCGTCAGATAACGAAGAGAATTATACACCGTACCATAGGCAAGATTATATCCTTGTTCTACAAGTCGATTCATGACATCTGCAGCTGTCGGGTGATCCTCTGAATGGCGCACCACATCATATACCGCTTGCCGTTGTATCGTCAGATTTAAAGTTCTCACAACCATTTCTCCTTTATTATTGATCCATTTTATATGAAATCAGACACTGATCTTCTACTTATGATGGTCTTCCCAAAAAGAAGGAATACATTTTGATTTAGATTAAGTATAAATCTCATTGCATATTGAAGTCAATATCACCCTAACATCCTGTATATGCAAATAAAACATCTTTCCCAGCAATCCCCTCATAAATTTGGGATAATATGGTTCGCTACAGCACCACTTTTCAGATAAAATATAGGGATGTGCGTAAAAAGGGGGAATGTCGGTTGTTTAGCACTTTTTTCATTAATATCTGTGTCATGATTACGTTTATGTATGTGTCCGGGATCATCGCGAAGTTCTATAGTATCCGATTGCCTTTTCCCTCGTTACGTGTTCAGTTGATCGGCGGCTTATTATTCGGTATATATGGCACAGTACTCATGAACTATTCCTTCCCTTTGAACGAGACTACAATTGTAGATCTACGGCATCTGGCCATCGTTACCGCAGCGGTATATCTGGGAGGACTGGCTTCGATCGTTACGGGACTCATGATCTCGGTCCTTCGTATTCTGATGTTTGGCATATCATCCTCTGCCATAGATGCAGGATTTGTCATGACGCTGATCGGACTGTCCGGTGTATACTTCGCCTATGCTTCCTGGTCCAGACTGACCAAAATCATTACGATGAATCTGCTTGGCATTACGTTAATCTTTATCATCCTTATGTTGAACACGGACAGCATGAATTCATTAATGAAGATATATCCGTTACAAATGACCATTTCCTTTGCCGGTGGATTATTTATCTATTTCATCGCAGAATTCATCAATAAATCCAATGAAATGTTATTTCTATTGGAAAAGAGAGCATCTACCGATCATCTTACCAACCTGAGCAATCGACGACAGTTCGAAAAATCACTTCAACTGGAACTCCAGCGTGCGCGGGATTACCAACAGAAGCTTTCATTGCTTGCCATAGATATTGACCGATTCAAAAAGGTGAACGACACCTATGGTCATTCCGCCGGCGATGCGGTCCTGAAGCAACTTGGACAACTGCTCGTTGAGCATGCACGTTCTGCTGATATCGTGTCACGAAACGGTGGGGAAGAATTCGCCATTCTCTTGCTCGACTGTGGACACCGTCAGGCCGTGGCTACCGCCGAATCTATACGACAGGCTGTAGAGAAATACCATTTTGCTCTGCCCGACGGGCACACGACACGTCTAACCATCTCCATTGGTGTAGCCGTGTATCCCGATCATTGTGATGATCATGACGATGATGATTTCTTCGAACAGGCCGATCGTGCGTTATATGAAGCGAAGAATACAGGGCGTAACCGTGTGTGTGCCTTAACTTTTCGTTCCTTGCCTCTTACACTTTAAAGTAATATCTAACCGGTAAATAAACTAACTTTTCACCGTTCTCCCAAAAAAGGGATGTCTCGTTCGCCTATTCAGGCGCACAGGACATCCCTCTTTTTATGGATCATCACATATCATCTCAGCTTGTGTGCTGACAGGAGATCAAGCAAGGATGCTCTCAATCTCCTCGATAATGGCAGCATCCAGCTTCACGCCAGATGCAGCCGCGTTCTCTTTTACCTGCTCGGGACGACTCGCCCCTACAAGTGCACTGGATACATTGTTCTGGCGCAGAATCCAGGCAAGGGCCAGTTGGCCAACCTTCAGATCCAGCTTGTCCGCCACTTCAATCAGTTGACGAACTTTCCCGATACGATCCGCATTGATCTTTCCTTCGTCCCATCCTAGCTTGGCAGCACGGCTATTCTCTGGGATATCGGAAACGGACGTATATTTCCCGGTCAATAGACCTTGAGCAAGCGGGGAGTATACAACTTGTCCAATGCCTTTACGCTCGCCGAGCGGAATAATCTCATTTTCGATATAACGGTCAAACATGTTGTACACCGGTTGATTGACCACGATATGATCGAGGAGCAGACGATCTGCTGTACCTAGGGCATCTTCCATCTGAGCTGCAGTCCACTGGCTGACGCCTACATATAACACTTTACCTTGACGTACCAGATCATCAAGCGCGCGAAGTGTTTCTTCGATTGGTGTTTCAGTATGATAACGATGGCAGTAATAGATATCCACATATTCAACGCCCAGGCGCTTCAAGCTGGCTTCACATTGCTCTTTGATATGTTTGCGAGACAACCCCTGGTCATTCGGACCATCACCCATTTTGCCAAATACTTTGGTTGCAAGTACATAAGAGTCACGGGAATATGCTTTGAGCGTCTGCCCCAGCAGTTCTTCTGCTGCACCCCGTTCGTATACATTGGCAGTATCAAAAAAGTTAATGCCTTCATCAAATGCAGTTTCAATTGATTTCACCGCATTTTCACGTTCCACATACCCTCCGTACGTCAGCCAGCTTCCCAGGCTGATCTCGCTTACTTTCAGTCCGCTTCCACCTAATCTGCGATAATCCAATGTACATCCTCCTCTGTGGTTATAAAGATGAAGTTCACTTTCTATTGTAACGTAACCAGCTCGGAATAAAAGGGCTTTGCCTCAGAAAATGGAAAATGAAAAGAAACGCACCCATAACAGGTGCGCCGAATAAAGATTTGTCTTCTGATCATGATTTAAGGCAAAGTAATACTCAATGCATTCAACAGATCAGCCTGTCTGACTGGCTTCGTCAGGACAGCATCAAAGGCTTCTGCTTCATGCAATTCAATGTGTATACCATAAGGAACAAGAACAATGACGGGCAGATCCTCCAGTCGCTGTTTCAGTTCTTGTACAAAATCGACCGCGCCGCCTTCCAGTAATCCCATATCCACAACTGCTACATCAGGCATGAATCCTTCGTTGATCCAATCATGCGCTAATGTCAGATTCGAGGTCATGTGTACATCCATCTCCCACCTACGCATCAGGGAAGAGACGCCTTGCAAAATGTCAGGGTCTTTGGCAAGTAACACCTTTTTCCCTTTTAACCGTTGCTGAACACTTGCGAGTTGAGGTAACTCCCAGTATCTGCGTAACGGAAGGGATATGTTGAATTCCGTCTCATTTTCCTTCACACTGCTCACCTGAATACGGCCATGCATGAGAATGGCAAGATTCTGGCTTACAGCCAGACCCAGATTACTTCCAATCAGTTTTTGGATATTCAACTTCTCTTCTTGGCTGTTAAAGGTTTGCATCTTCTTATCCGATAACGTCTGACCTGTGTAATTCACCTTGAGCAGAAGTGTACCCGTCTCTTCGGTGTCTTCTCCGTTCACCACTGCCGTGATCAGGACGGAGCCCTCACGCGTTGAATCGAGAGCGTATTGAATGACATGTGCAAGCAGCTGTCCGATCTTGATCTCATCACCAACGAATACTTGCGACACATTCAGCTCCAGATTCAATCCCAGCTCAATGTTCTTGCCAGCCGCAATTCCCGCATAAAGATAGACCGTATTCTCAATTGTACCTACCAGATCGAAAGGATCATCATGTATAACCGTTTTACCTGCCTCATTGATGTTGAAATTCATCATATTGTTCAACAAAGTAAGCAGAATATTGCCGCTCGTCTCAATCATATTCACATATTCTGACTGCTCCTCAGGCATATCCGGTGTACGTATCAGATCAGTCAGTCCCAGAATGCCGTTCAACGGATTGCGAATCTCATGACTCATCAGCTTGAGCATCTGTGATTTGGTCATGGCCTCCGATTCAGCTCGTTCTTTCTCTGCCTGGAGCTGCTGTTGCATTTGTTCCGAATCACTCAATTTACGCTCCTGAAGATGCAATGTGCTCTCCAGGTCCACAACATAGCCAAGGAATACGGCCATCGCCTTCAGCGTCTTCATGTCGGTTTCACTGATTACATAATCAGGATTATCCATCAGACAGATGGTCCCGAATGTTTCGCCAGATCTTCGCATGATGGGCACGCCCACGAAGAAACGATTGCCGAGCCCACTCGTGACATCCATGAATCTTGTCATCGGATGTTCACATGTATTCTGGATTGTAAGGTTCTCATGTTTATCTTTTAATACCAAGCTGCAGTAAGAATCTTCAAATGGAAGTTCGCTACCTTTTACAATCAATTCTTCCTTGCGATTGAACGCCTCCAGAATGACATTCGTCAAACCGTCATTCGTAGCAACAAAGATGGTATTAACCTTCAATATACCACTTAGTACGTCTACAATATGGGCCGCAGCTTCCTTTATATCTTCATAGAAGCCTCTCGTAATGCCTTCTGCCGTCCCCATGATCCACCCCTTTTATCTTAGCTGCACTATCCAATCTGTAGATCATAATTGTGTAATCACGTACAAGGGTTCATCAAAAAATCGGAATAGCTGTCACAATCTATACTTATATGATTAACACCGTAGCTGTATAAGAGAATCATACTTCCTGTTTATTGCCCATTTGCGGTCAAAACAGTTCTTAAACGGATGGATTAACAAACGAAAAATTATGGCAAAACGCCTTTTCAGATTGATTAAAGTCCATCTTGTCCAACTTCGGATATTATCCTTGCAGGATAACTAGAAATTATACGCTTCTACTCAAACTTTGGGAACCTTTATCCACAGCAATTAAAGGAAAGTCCACTTTGTCCTGTGAACTATGTGACCATTATCACACCCAAAAAACCACATATAGTTTATAAATGGATAAGACGAATCTACATATAGTGTTTTACGGAAATTGAATGATATTCAATCATTTTAGGAGGAACCTTACATGAACATGCTTGAGTATGCCACTTCACCGGCATCCGATCTATTATCCGACCTGGGAAGACGAATTATTGGCGCAGAAGACGCCGATACGCTGAGGGAAAATGCCAATCTGAACGGAGACTCCTTCAGCGGCAAGATGAGCAGGCTCGGTTCGGAGACAGCCAAGTGGCATGCTCTGCGTCATGTGTTGCCGGAAGAGCTTGCCCAAGCTGTGGAGAATGGGGATCTGTATGTACACGATCTGGACCAGTATGCACTTGGAACGACCAACTGCATTTTTATCCCGTTTGACCGTCTTCTTGCTGCGGGTTTCAATACAGGCAACGGATCGGTTCGCACACCTCAGACAATCATGTCTGCAATGGCTCTGGTTGCGATCATCTTCCAATCCCAGCAGAACAGTCAATATGGCGGTGTGTCAGCCAATAAAATCGACTGGGATCTGGCTCCCTATGTACAGCGATCGTTCCGCAAACATTACCGCAAAGGGCAACGCCTCTTTGGTGAGCATGCCCTGCTCGAGGATGAACAGCTTCATCTGGACAGCATCGAAGCGAAGAATCAGTGCCCACAGGCGTATGCCTTCGCCTATGAGGAGACTGAACTGGAGACAGGACAAGCTGCTGAATCGCTGATTCATAACCTGAATACGATGAGCAGTCGTGCAGGTGGTCAGATTCCATTCACTTCACTGAACTATGGATTATGTACATCAGCAGAAGGTCGATTGGTATCACGCTCATTGCTGGAAGCAACCATCCGTGGCCTGGGCAACGGAGAGACTCCCGTGTTCCCTCAACATATTTTCCAATGTAAACAGGGGATCAATCAGGCTCAAGGAGAGCCGAACTATGATTTGTTCCGTCTCGCAGTCACCTGTTCATCCCGGCGGATGTACCCCAACTTTGTCAATGTGGATGCCTCCTTCAATCTGCCCTTCTATCATCCGGAAGATCCGGATACGATCATCGCCACGATGGGATGCCGTACACGTACACTGGCTGACCGGTTTGGACGCAATCGTCAGAGTGGCAAGGGTAACCTGTCCTTCAACACCATTAACCTGGTTAAGCTCGGCATCCGGTTTGGTATCTGCCAAGGCAGCAGAGCCGTTGCAGATCGGGCAGGATTCTACACCGCACTGGAATCAGTGATGCATAATGCTGCTAACGGTCTGTTACATCGCTACCGAATCCAGACCGCGCAACCTGCCAAGGCATCGGACTTCATGATGCGGGAGGGAGTATGGGAAGGTGGAGAACAGCTTGGCCCGAACGAGCCGGTTGGCGATCTTTTGAAGCATGGAACATTATCTCTTGGTTTTATCGGTCTTGCGGAATGTATGACAGCTCTCTATGGGCGTCATCATGGGCAGGACACTCATGTACATCGTGAAGCACTGAACATTATTCGGACCATGCGAGAATTCTGTGATCGGATGAGCGAGCAGCATAACCTGAACATCACCCTGTTTGCCACACCTGCTGAAGGGTTGTCCGGCAAATTCACGAAGATCGACAGAGAGCGTTATGGCCTCATTCCTGGAGTTAATGATCGGGAGTATTATACGAACTCATTCCATATCCCGGTATACCACACTCTTCCAGCTTATCGGAAGATTGAATTGGAGGCCCCGTTCCATACGTTGTGTAATGCGGGTGCAATCTCCTATGTGGAGCTTGACGGAAACGTTCGAGCCAACACTGCAGCTTTCCTGCGGATCGTGCAATATGCACTGGCACAGGATATCGGATATTTCTCCATTAATCACCCGATTGATCGCTGCCCTGCATGTGGTTATGAAGGCGTCATTGGAGATGTATGCCCAAGCTGTGAAGCTCACGAGAACCATGTACACTTCCAGCGGTTGCGCCGCGTAACGGGCTATCTGACCGGAGATTACAAAGTACGCTTCAATGCTGCGAAGCAAGCCGAAGTGCGGGATCGGGTGAAACACCGGTGAATCTATATGGTTACATTCCGGAATCGGTGAATGAAGGGACAGGCCTGCGCGCCGTGTTGTTCATCAGCGGATGTCGTCACGCCTGTCCGGGCTGCTTCAGTCCGGATTCATGGAGCTTTCGAGCGGGTGAGCCCTTTACAGAGGAGCGGCAGCAGCAGATTCTGCATGAAGTAACGACCCATCCCCTGCTGGATGGCGTTACGTTGTGTGGTGGTGATCCCTTTTTCTCGGCAGCAGAATGTACGTCCTGGGTTCAGCAGCTTCTCGCTGCACGTCCTGATCTGACGGTGTGGGCTTACACGGGATTTGAATATGAAGAACTGATTACCCACCCTGCGAGAGCGGAGCTTGCCCGGTTGTGCGATGTGATTATTGACGGTCGATATGTTGAAGCGGAGCGTGATGTCTCCCTTCCCTTCCGCGGCAGCCGGAACCAGCGTTTGATTGATGTCCGTGCAACACTAGCCAATCGAACCATCGTTACAATGCAGCTCAGTATGCGGTAAACATTGGTTTTATTCCACTCAACAACTAACAAGGCACGGGTCCCCAGGGGACTCGTGTCTTTTTGGTGTATAACAGTCTGCTTTAAGAAATAGGTTTTATCCATTCTCTCTATTTCCTTCTCTATTGCATGACGATATATTATATAGGTAGTTATTAAGTTAGCATTTAAAATTTAACCGTTTACATAAGGTAACCAGGGAGGAATCATCTTTTATATGGATATTGTTCAAGCATTAATTACATGTATGCCTTTCTTTCGAGATACGATTCGTCAGGATGTAACCCTCTCCGTGATTGATCATGAAAAATTCCTATATTTCTCAGCAGGGGAATCGTTAAAGCAACTGAATTATCAACCTGGCGACCCTCTATTGGATGGAAATCGAAATTTTGCTGATCTCAACGGCGGTACAGTCAAACGATTTGATCACTACCCTAAAGATTTATTCGGTGTTCCTTTTGACGTGGCTTTCATTCCCATTAAAAACGAACAAGGTGAAATCATCGCCCTGTTTAATCTGCTCTACAGTATGGATGATCAGGACCAACTGCAACAACTCATGGATGCTACCGAAAATCTGACCAACCAGTTAATTGACAGTGTACAGCATGTAGCTGCACACTCCGAGGAACTCAGTGCCACAACCGAAGAGATCCGGAATAATTCCAAACAAGCCGTACAGAAATCAGGCAATGTCACTCAAGTCGCCAGTTTCATTCGTGAAATCTCCGAGCAAACCAATCTGCTCGGCTTGAATGCAGCTATTGAAGCTGCTCGTGTAGGTGAAGCAGGTGCAGGTTTTGGCGTTGTTGCCAAAGAAATTCGCAAACTGTCTGTGGATACCAAAGAAGCGACGGCACGTATTGAAGATTCTCTTCTCTCAGTTCGGCAATCCATTCAAGGCATGGAGAATGAACTTGGTGAGATCACGGCAAGCTCCCAAGAGCAGGCTGAACTCGTAAACAATTTCATGAGCACAATTGAGCAACTGAATGAAACCAACAAACAATTGAAGCAATTTGTGCAAAAAATGATTACGTTTGACGGAAAATAAAGATACGTCTGATAGCAAAGCATTTTGTATAATTCTAGTGTTACCGCTCAGGATAAAAGAGTTGGACAGGAAGAAGCATCCTGATCCAACCAGCGTATAGACCAACAAAAGCCTCCGAATACATTCGGAGGCTTTTTCATGAGCTATTTGACTTAACGAATCTCGAAGTGACTGATGCGTACACCTGCTGACAGCACAATGTATACATCCTGCTTACCTGCTGCACCTGTGAGTTCCGCCTTCACGGTAGACCACTGCTGGGCTTCACCTTGTGCCAGTTCCACACGTCCTGCGAGCGTACCCTCCGGAGAGCCGAGTCGCAATTCCAACACAGCGCCTGCTTGTTCTGCGGATACACGAGCTTCAATTGCTGCTACCCCACTACCCAGATCGGCATCCTTGAAGGCAATCCATCCCTGCTCTCCAACTACATGGACAGCACTTCCGCCCTCTTTACTCTCATCCAGATCAACACCCAGGTAAGCATCATAATTCTCGGCACGAGTCGCCACAGCCAGATTACGAGCGGGGATTGTCTCTCCTTCCACCGTCAGGTCTGCAACCAGCTGAACATCGGAGGATGACTTGGCAACCATAATGGAGTAAGTTCCACTTTCCACGACATACCGATCACGAGTCACATCCCAGATCGCCAGTTCCTGAACAGGCAAAGTGAAGCGGACTTTCGCTGTACCTCCCGCTTCGATATGAAGACGACGGAATCCTTTTAACGTTTTAAGTGGACGTTTTACCCGCGATTTGCCTGCACGAACGTACAACTGTACAACCTCGTCACTGGCGATTGAACCCGTATTGGTCACATCTACAGTTACCGTAACGTTGCCCTCTGTACCCACTTGAGCTGGGCTAAGTTCCAAATTGCTGTATTTAAACGTTGCATACGTCAGACCATGTCCAAACGGATACAATACATTACCTTCAAAATATTGATACGTACGACCGGATTGAATAATATCGTAATCTTTGATGTCGGTCAGTTGATCTGCTGATTGTACCCATGTCATGTTCAAACGGCCTGCTGGCGCATAGTCGCCATAGAGTACGTCTGCTACTGCGTTACCCAGTTCCTGTCCTGCGTGTGAAGTATACAATACCGCCGGGATGTTCTCCTGAACCCAATTCGATGTGAACGGATAACTACCCACGATGACAACTACCGTGTTCGGGTTCGCGGCATAGACCGCCTCAACCAGACGTTGCTGGGATTCGGCCAGATCCAGACTTGGACGGTCAATTTCTTCTTTACCATTTACAAGTGGATTATTACCAACAAAGACAATTGCCGTTTCCGCAGCCTTGGCAGCTTCTACTGCTTCCTCAAGTCCATTCACAATAATATCCTGCTTGAATGTCTCTGTGGCGCCAAAGGTTTTCAGGTCTTCGGACACCGCAAATGCATCGTTTCCACCATTAGGTGTAGTCACCGTTTTGCCATTCCAAGTGGTTAGACCTACACTTCCGTCCTGTTGTGGCAACAGGTGGAATACTTCCTTTACAAACCAGCCGTACACTTCATCAGCGGAAGCCGTTACGGTCTCTTCATCTGTGGTCAGATATTTGCCGTTGCTTTCCGCCTGCAAGGTATAACTTCCGAAGCCCCAGTCGGAAACCATAAACGTTTCTGCTTCTCCCGAAGCAACAACAGGTGATTTTTCACCTTCTGCCAGTCCAATTTTCTTCCCATTGGCTACGGAAGTTAACGTAATGCGATCATTACCATCCTTGAACGATACTTTATCGCTGCCTACTTTGCCACGTATTGCCTCAAGCGGGGATATGGTATACGGCATGGTGCCTGCATACCAGTCACGATAGACCGTTCCACCCAGTTGACCAATCACAGCCACTTTACCAGCTTTTGTTTTGTCCAGCGGGAGCGTGCCTTTGTCGTTTTTGAGCAATACCACTTGTTCTCTTGCGGCTCTGAGCGACAGTTCTTTTGCTTTCTCCGTCATCATTGACTCTTCACCGATAGAAGCATACGGGTTGCCCTCTTCCGGATCGAACTCACCCAGACGGAAACGCACACGGAACGTATTAAACAACGCCTTGTCGATGTCATCCATCGTGAGTGTACCTTGTTCCAATCCTTCACGCAGTGCCTGTTTGGACAGCTCAGCATCATCAGTGATGCTATCAATTCCGGCCTTCACAGATTCTACCGTACCCGGTGTGTGGGAATCATAGTATTTATGATCGTTTTTGATACCCATTACGTCGCCTGCATCACTGACAATAAAACCATCCATGCCCCATTCGCCTTTGACAATCTCGTTCACAAATGGATGCAACAACGCTGGTGTACCATTAATGGAGTTGTACGCTGTCATCATGG
The DNA here is from genome assembly GCF_057334655.1 of Paenibacillus sp. AGC31. Lineage (NCBI taxonomy): Bacteria > Bacillati > Bacillota > Bacilli > Caryophanales > Paenibacillaceae > Paenibacillus > Paenibacillus sp. AGC31. Next base: position 23,692 of record NZ_JBHFJH010000010.1, on the reverse strand, counting down.
ACTGTGCGCCGCCTTCTTTAAATGGCTTCTCAAACGCCTTCAGATAATATTCACGCATGTTGCGCGGATCAATGCTGGACGAACCGCTTCCGCGATCCACTTCGTTATTATTCGCAAGAAAATGCTTCAAGGTAGCGACCGCTTTGTAATACTTCGGATGGTCGCCCTGAATTCCTTTGACCAATGCTGTTGTCAGCTCGGCTGTCAGTTCCGGATCTTCACCATACGCCTCTTCATTCCGTCCCCAGCGCGGGTCACGTTCCATATCTACTGTAGGTGCCCACAGGGTAAGACCGTTCACTGCCGGATTGCGTTTATAAAATACACGTGCCTCGTCTCCAAGCACGGAGCCAATCTCTTTCATCAGATCCGCATCCCATGTGCATGCCAGCCCCACCGGTTGTGGGAAAGATGTTGCTTCTCCAAGCCAGGCCAAGCCGTGGGCAGCTTCTGTTCCGTGTTTGTATGCAGGTACACCCAAACGGTCTACTGCCGGTTGATATTGAAGCATGGATTCAATTTTTTCATCTTCCGTCAAGCGGGATACAAGGTCCTTCACACGGGTGTCTAACTCTAGTGCTGTATCTTGAAACGGATATTTCGTTTGGTTGGTGGTCATATAGAATCTCCTTTGGTTATCGGTAGTCAATTAAAATGATAGCGAATACATATATCAAGAAAAAACGGGGATTAATTCGGATGAAATCTTTCTTCCAATAGATAGATTAATCCTTTTACAATCAACGTTTACAGGTGTAAAACCTGATCTCCTTTTAAAACCTAAAACGATTTCGGTAATTCTATCATATAGCATGTTTAACAAAAAAAACAGAGGTTCTGTGCAGGAAATTGTGAACATCCCCTCTGCAAAATCTAAACAACACCGTTTTTTCCTGGCATAGTCTGGCAATCATGAATAAGAGTACAACGATGTGCGCTGAACAACATCCCATTCGATAGATTGAAGATAATCAAGGAGGAAAAAAAATGAGCGACAATCAGCAGCCCAAGACGGGTCTGCCCCCGGTCCCCGAATCACTGTGGCGTGCTACGCATGAATTCGATAGCTATCCGAAACTGACAGAAGATATTACCGCTGATGTGGCCATTATCGGTGCCGGTATTGCAGGCATTACCACCGCTTATCTGCTGGCACAGACGGGTATGCGTGTAGTCGTGCTGGAGGCTGGAAAAGTACTGGATGGTACGACCGGCCATACCACGGCCAAGGTATCTGCACAACACGGTGTCATATTTGATGAAATTATGCATCATTTCGGACAAGAACAGGCTCGAATGTACTATGAAGGTAATGCCGATGCCGCGAAGTGGATGCGCAATCTGGTGAAGGAAAAACAGATTGATTGCCAGTGGGCAGAGGAAGATGCCTACGTCTACATTCAATCAGAGGAAAACATCAAAAAACTGGAGATCGAGCTGACCGCCTATGGCAAACTCAACATCCCTGGTGAGTGGGTAGACCCACTCCCTATTCCTGTTCCAGCTAGGGCAGGTATTCGCATGCCGGGTCAGGCACGCTTTGATCCGCTGGCCTACCTGCACTACTTGCTCGATTCCGCTGTGAAACAAGGGGTACAGATCTATGAGCATACGACAGTTACAGATGTAGAGGAAGATGCTTCTCTGCATGTACGAACCTATGGCGATGGCCCATCTGTAACAGCAGAACATGTTGTTGTAGCTTCTCATTTCCCTGTCTATGATCCCGGATTCTATTTCACGCGGTTACATGCGGAACGATCCTACGCCGTATTAGTCGAACCGGAGAAACCCTATGCGGGCGGCATGTACATCTCGGACGATACACCGTCCCGCTCCTTGCGTACCGTCTTACATGACGGTAAGGAACTTATCCTCTTTGGCGGCGAAAATCACAAAACTGGACAAGGCATCTGCACCTTCGGTCATTATGAACGCCTGGAGCAGTTCGCAGCGGAGACATTTGGCATCCGCAACATCCCTTTTCGCTGGTCAGCCCAGGATCTGATCTCTATCGACAAGGTGCCCTACATCGGACCGATTACCGGAAGACATGAACGTGTCTATGTGGCGACCGGGTTTGCCAAATGGGGTATGACGACTGGTACGATGGCAGGACACATTCTTGCGGATCGCATCACTGGACGTGACAACCCTCATGCTGCCATATTCGATCCGGCAAGATTCAAAGCTGATCCTGGCATGAAACACTTTATTGTGGAAAATATGAATGTAGCCAAGGAATTAATCTCCGGTAAAGTAGGCATTGTGCACAAAAATGTTAGCGATATTGGTGAAGACGAAGGAGCTGTCGTTCGACATAATGGCAAACGGGCTGGTGCCTACAAAGACACCAGTGGCAAGCTGTTTCTCGTGGATACCACCTGCACCCATCTGGGGTGCGAAGTCGAATGGAACGAGGGCGAGCGTTCGTGGGATTGCCCATGCCATGGTTCCCGCTTCAATTATGCAGGCCATGTGATTGAGGGCCCTGCTGTGGAAGACCTTAAAGTTCTGGATGCACAAGAATAACCGACATTTAGCGATTCACCTGTAAACCAAAGAAACCAAAGTTCATCTCACAGACCGGATCGGAATCCGCCTTCAGACGGAAGCAACCGATCCGGTTTTTTCGTATGCTGAATTATATAGCTAAACAGACAGCCTCGGCTAAGCATTCGCATTAAACGAACTTATGATCGATAAATCGTGATACGGAACTATTTTAAAGTCACTACCTTGCATTAAACAGTACTGGATGCTATGATGGATTCACCACTACTGAACAATATACACTAGCGATAAATGAAGCTACGAAGGAGGAACCTGTGTGAATGTGAACATCCAGTTCAAAAAAGGAGTATTGGAGCTGTGCGTCCTGGTATTAATTAACCGCCAGGATCGGTATGGCTACGAACTGGCTCAGGCGGTCTCCAAACATATCGAAGTTGCTGAAGGTGCACTGTATCCCTTGCTTCGCCGGCTTGTGAATGACGGTTACTGCACCACCTACCTGCAAGAATCAAGCGAAGGACCGCCGCGTAAGTATTACCGACTATCCGATACAGGTCGCGATTACATGACGGCACTGACGACAGAATGGAATGAATTTGTGCGCAATGTCGCAAATCTGATTGAGGAAGGAATCCCCAATGAATAGACAACAATTTATGAAAGCCATGGAAATTCATCTACGGCCGATGGACCCATTCGAACGGGCTGAGTTACTAGCCGACTATGATCAACATTTCGAGCTTGGACTACGAGAAGGCCGACTGGAAGAAGAGATCGCTCGGGAACTCGGACAGCCGGAAGAAATCGCCAAGGAAGCACTTGGTGATCGTTATGACATTCATACGCCGGGTTCAGATGCGTTCTATGCACCGACGTATCGCGAGATGCGGTCACCCAGAAACAGCACCAGCGCCACTCGCAAATTTTTCACCGCCATCGGCCTGTTATTCCTGAATCTGATCCTTGGCATCCCCCTTGGTCTCATGATGTGGTCGGTATGGCTTGTTATTGCCAGCCTTTCCTTGCTGGTAGTGGCTCCTGTAGCAGCAGTTGTGGACTTTGTATTCCTGGGCCAACTCGATAAACCGGAAATTTTCGTTGCGATTGGCGCTTTCGGTGTCGGCATTTTGTTCGCCATCGCATCGAAGTATGTCTTTAGAGCCTTCAAAATCGTCACTCTTCAATATATTAGATGGAATAAAAACACGATGAAAGGAGATGTTTCCGCATGAGTACCAAAAAATGGCTTGCGCTCGCCGTGATATGTATCGGAATAGGTTTACTTGGAACATCCATCTATGGCGTTCAGTTCGGGGATGAACGGGAGCATTATTCTAAACGATGGGATTTCAAAGCAGATGAATTGCAGAACATTATCATGAATGCTAATTTCAGTGCAGATATTGAATTTGTTGTAAGCCCGGATTCGAATGGTTATATCGAAGTGGATGGCAAATGGGACTCTGCCGTAGTCAAAAGCTTCGAACAAGCCACTTTATCCAACGGCACATTCCAACTGTCTCAGACAGAACGTGAACGATTACAATTTTTCACCCTGTATTGGAATGATCAAGACTCCACAATAACTGTGGCCCTGCCCGAAGGGCACCAATTAAATGAGGTTAAGCTGGATTCTTCTTCAAGTGACTGGGATCTGACAGATCTGAGTGCCAAGCAGCTTGAGCTGAATAACACCTCAGGTTCCATACGTCTGGAAAACATCAAGGTACCCCGTATTGAGCTGGCTCTAACTTCGGGTGACATTACCGCTTCCATGATTGATGGAGACATGACCGTGAAACAGACATCGGGAAGCCTCACTGTTGATCAGGTAATAGGTCATGTAAACAGTGAGATCGAATCAGGTGATATTGAGATCACTGAATTAAACGGCGCAGCCGATGTTCAATTCACTTCGGGTAGCATTCATATTGAACAGTCCCATTCCGCCCCGATTAATGCGTCTGGAACATCAGGAGATATTTTCATTCAAGTTGCACCTGATTTTAACGGAATCTATGATGCTAAGGCTACTTCGGGCAGTGTAGATGTACCTGAATCGCCAATGGTGAGCCGGGAAGTGATCAAGGCCCGTACTTCTTCTGGCAGCATCGAGATTACCAAATAGTGATGAAGCCAATTTCCGAACTGTGGGTAATAATAGTATAATTGAATGCTAGTCCATTTCTAAGGAGGAATTGCCCACATGGAACTTAAAAATAAAACAGCGATCATCACAGGTGCCGGAAAAGGTATCGGCCGTGCCATCGCTAAAGCACTTGCAAAAGAAGGAGTGCACCTCGGCCTTATTGCACGTACCGCTTCCGATCTTCAGGCTCTGCAACAGTCACTTAGTCAACAATACGGTGTAAAAGTAACCAGTGCTGTAGCAGATATCTCGGATCGCACGCAGGCGGAAGCCGCTGTAGCAGCCATTGAGATGGAACTCGGCGCGGTGGATATTCTCATCAATAATGCAGGGATCGGAAAGTTCGGGACGTTCATGGAGATGGAACCGGAAGAGTGGGAGCGCATCCTGCATGTTAATGTCATGGGTACATACTACGTGACTCGTGCTGTCCTTCCGAGCATGATCAAGGAAAGTAGCGGCAGCATTATCAATATTGCTTCCACTGCAGGTGAGCGCGGATTCGCTACAGGTTCGGCATACTGTGCATCCAAGTTTGCTCTACTCGGCATGACCGAATCTCTAATGCAGGAAGTGCGAAAGTCCAACATTCGTGTAACAGCACTGACTCCAAGCACCGTTAATACGGAGCTTGCGACCAATGCCGGACTGAAAATTGGCGACGAAGATCGCATGATGCAAGCGGAAGATGTCGCTGAACTTGCACTCGCAACGCTCAAGCTGTCCGACCGTGTCTTTGTCAAAGCCGCAGGCATCTGGACGACTAATCCACAATAGACAGGGTGCCTCTGTCTATTCTAAGGAATCTCTCGCACCTTATTGTTCCCTTTTGCAGGAATTGAGAAACGTAACGAATCATAGCGACGTTATTTCGCCACAAGTCTGTGGAATGTAGCCAAATTACACACACAGCAGTGAAATAAAGCGCCTGAGATTCGTTACATCTCGAGATCTGCCTAGAATCATCTAATAGGGCTCGCTCATTTCGTTAGAAATATAAAAGGACGTTTCCCATTGTACATGTATGCAGGTTCGCATGTTCATGACTTGGGAGCCGTCCTTTTTGTATTTTACAAATGATCCAGACCCAATTCTTTGGACACCGCAATGAGCACCACCGCAGGCTCCTCTCCGATATTGGTCACTTCATGGGGCACTATTGCATTCCAGGTAAACGAATCACCCACTTCAAGAACTTCCACATCTTCGCATTGCTCCGCACGAATCTTGCCCTGCAACACCAGATGACTTTCCTCCCCGGCATGTTTGCTAACCCCAGTTGAAGCACCTGGCGGTAACTCCACAATGGACATACGCATCGCACCTTTGGCTGTAAGCTGCTGCACTTTGATCTGTCCGCTTCCGGCTGTCGTCTCCTTGCGCTCGTTCTTACGTACCACATTCATCCGTTGCTCCGGTGTCAGCAGCAAATAGGGAAGTGGCACTTCCAGATAATCCGCAATACTTTCAAGCGTAGCAATGGAAGGTGACGTTTTGTTATTTTCCACGTTGCTAATAAAACCTTTGGACAATCCCGTGCCCTCGCACATCTGCATGATCGTAATCTGTTTCTGCTTGCGGATCGTACGAATAGCCAAGCCAATATCCATATTGCGTCCCTCCCCTTCTGTTGATTTTCGAACGCCAGTCGTAGCGTCGCTTCTTCAGGTTATCTATTCGGCGCTTGCCTCAACAAATATAATCCGATTACCAAATGGATCTGTCACGGTCATTTCTCTTGATTTCCAAGGGGTCTCCTCTATACCGGGTCTCGCATGTTTGTACTCTTTCTGACGAAGTGCACCATGGAATGTATCCAAGTTATCCGTTTCCACGCGCAAGGCAGCTCCAGGTGTACAATCTCCATGATGTTCAGACAGATGAATCACGATGGAATCAAGCGAAATCTGCATATATAAGGGCATATTTTGCTCAAATCGATGTTCCCAATCCAATTGGAAACCCAGGTATTCCAGGTAGAACTCTCTAGCTTTATTTTCATCAAATATTCTCAAAATAGGCACGATACTTTTTAACATCCTGATCACGTCCTCGGGAATAAGATATGAACCATGCGTAGCGGTATTTATTGTAGAACCATTCAAGATTTTTTATAAACAACATATATTCATCATACAAAAAAAGTATTGACCCTACAATGAAACCATGATAAATTTTGTTCATAAATAAGAATATTTATTTCATATTGGTGAACTTATTTGTCAGAACGATATATTTAACTCATTCCTCTTCAGGTGGTGTTTTCAATGAATTCTCCTTATATACATGAAGTCCGATTACCGTCTCATTACAATCCAGATCAGCGTTATCCCGTGATTTTCGCCTTACATGGGATGGGATCAGATGAACAGGATATGCTTCGTTTAATGGAGCCTATGCAGTCTGATTTTATTATTGTTGCCATCCGTGGGCCTATCGTTCAGGGTAGTGGTTATGCTTATTTTCAGATTAAAAGCATCGGCAACCCCATCCGTGAATTGTATGATGCCTCTGTGTTGGGACTGCAACAGTTGATTGTTGATCTGTCCGCCAAATATGCTATTGATCCCACGCGGCGTTATATCGCCGGATTCAGCCAGGGCGCCATTATGGCGATGACTTTATCGCTGGTGATGGGAGATGAAATTAAAGGCATTGTAGCGATGAGTGGGTACATCCCGCAATTTGTGAAAGACGAATACACGCTGCAACCCGATTCGGAGCTGTCTGTGTTCATCTCGCATGGGGATCAGGATCATCTATTCCCGCTGCAACTGGGCGAAGATAACGCCCATTTCTTCCGTCAACATACCAATCACGTCACATATGTACCTTATAATGGTGGGCATCAGGTGACCCCTGATCTATACCAACAATTTCAACACTGGCTTCGGACGGATGCAAATCTGACTACCGAGGACCCGAAAGGACTGAATTCATAATGATGCCATCCCTGTTTATTGCTCACGGTGCCCCATCACTGGCACTGGAGGAGAATGTATACACCGAATTTTTGCAAAAACTTGGACAGGAACTGCCGAAACCCAAAGCAATCGTGTTATTCTCTGCTCACTGGGAATCCACAACCCAGCTTGTATCCTCGGTAGCCAACTATGAGACCATTTATGATTTCGGCGGTTTCCAGCCCGAGCTGTACCAGATCAAGTACCCAGCTCAAGGACAGGCAGAGACCACAGCCGAGGTGGAACGTTTATTTGCAGAAGCCGGGATTCCAGTACAGACCGATGACGTCCGTGGCCTGGATCACGGCGCTTGGGTTGTTCTGCGCCTGCTCTACCCGGATGCGGATATTCCCGTAATTGCCTTGTCCGTGAATCGCTATCTGACAGGTGAGCAGCAATATCAGGTTGGACAGGCGCTCGCTTCCTTGCGCGAGCAGGACATTCTCGTGATTGGCAGCGGCGGAACCGTCCACAATCTACGTCGATTGAACCGGGAAAGCAATGGCGTTGACCCGTGGGCATCAGAGTTCGACAACTGGCTGCATGACAAGCTGGTGAGTTGGGATACGGAGTCTCTCTTCTCCTATGATAAACTGGCACCTTCAGCTCAGGCCGCCGTGCCTACGCCGGAGCATTTTGTACCGCTGTTACTCGCCATGGGTGCGGGAGACCAGAACAAGCGGGCAACGCTCCTATTCAAAGCCTATCAGTATGGCAACCTGAGCTTGTCCTGTTGGAAGTTTGAATAAGAGGACTATGTAAAAGATTAGTTTCATTTATATAGTAGATAAATAATTAGCGTGTGTTACAGGGATTACCCCTGTAACACATGCTTTATTTGTTGTTAGGAGCGACTTTCATAATGGTTGTACATAATTGATTGGATGGAGACAGGTGTGCTGATATGCAACAACCGCCTTTGAATAATGAGACCATTGTAGTATGTAAGCAAGGACTCCGGTTTCTTGTGTGCTTTTCTGGATTATAACTATAATATGAGGTGAAATCAGGCACAGTTTGCTCGCATATCACTCACCATATTATCTGAATAGCTCATACGGAGGGAATTGGATGCCAGAACAGCGTATATATGAATTGATGGATGAACTGGATATGTTGCTGGAGGAGAAGGTACAAGATGAGGAAAACCGGGAGCTCTTGGAGGCTTATCGCGAGTTTGAAGGCGTGACGGATGAGCAGCTCGACGCATTCGAGCGTGAACAAGGTATTCGATTACCTGCTGATTTTCGTGCGTTTTATAAACGTAAAAATGGGAGTGGTTATGGCTTTCACGTCTTGTACCCAAGCCTTGAGGAAGGACGGGAATCCGAGCCATTTTACCTGTTATCCCTGGAAAAAATTCAAAAGGAGCAGTCCACGCTGGTGGAGAACCGCATGGATGATTATTTGACCGAGGAAGAGATCCGTGAGCTTGATCCCCGAATCAAACCCTACCTTTTTCAAAAAAAATGGGTTACGTTTGGCAAGCTTGGAGGCGGGTCCTTGTATCTGATGTTCGACTTTGATCCGACAGAGCAAGGAACGGTTGGACAGATTATTATGTACGTGCATGACCCGGATTTTGTATATTATGTCGCTGGGACGTTTACGGAACTGTTGGAACAGTCTAACCAGAATTTACGTGCCTTGGAGGCCATTGAGTACTGAGAGGCACATGATGATATGACCTTTTTTGCATAATGCTGGGATATGTCAAAGCGGTTATAATAACATTTAGTGGAAATGCACATGCTGTATAGATAAACTGCCTTTTCTACACCTAATACATTGATCTGGGAGGAACATACGAAGTGGCTGAACAACCGAAGTCTGAGAGCTTTATGTCTCTCGTCAAAAAAGGAAACACATCCTCCGCCGTAGCGATGGCAGGTAATGCCGTACTTGCTGTGTGCAAAGGGGGCGCCTTCCTATTCAGTGGCAGTGGTGCCATGTTCGCTTCGGCGATGCATTCACTCGCTGATGCCATTAACCAAGGGTTTGTCTTTGTCGGAAGTGTGTTGTCCGAGAAAAAACCTACACGCCGCTTCCCGACCGGATTCGGACGGGTCATCAACATTTTCTGCATGATTGCCGTGATTGTTGTTACCATTATGGCGTATGAAACGATCCATGAAGGCATCCATCTGTTGCAGCATCCTGTTGGTCATACCGGCGGTCTCTGGATTAACATCGGAGTGCTTGTTCTGAACATTGTCATTGACGGGGCCATTCTGATCAAAGCCATGAAGGAAATCCTCAAAGAAGCGCGCGCACCCAAAGCCGCCGGATTTGCCTTGGTCCCTGCTGCCATCAAAAACGTAGGCCGTGCTGCGCCACCAACCCGTCTCGTATTCTACGAAGATGTTGTAGCAGTACTCGGTGCGACACTCGCCTTGATCTCCGTTGTAGTCATTGCATTGACCAATTTTGCATTGCTCGACGGAATTGTGACAACGATTATTGGTTGCTTGATGATCGCTGTAGCCTTCCGTGTCGGTTACGATAATATGATCGGATTGATCGGTGTTGCGGCTCCGCAGGATATTGAGGACAAAGTGTCCCAAACCATTCTCGCAGACACGCACGTTGCCGATATTCAGATGATGCGTATCATTCAGGAAGGCCGTTATTATCATGTGGAAGGTCTGATTGAGTTGACCAAAGGACTCAGTCTTGCCGATGCAGATGACATCAAGTTCCGTATTCAGGAGAAACTGATGACAAACCCCGACATCGCCGACGCTGCCATCTCCATTATTGAGGATGACGGTGTGAACAGCTGGGGCAAGAAACATTCGGATGTAGTGAAATAACAAGCTTCGTTTTGATGACTCAGCTTTACCATTCAGTAGTTGCTCAATTTATGTTTAACTATTGACTAAACAGTCAACGAATCGTATATTATTATTAACAGATCTCGCCCGCACCTCTGCTTATGCATGTGGAACAGGGCGAGACATTTTTGCGTTATGGGGGTATTTTCCTTGCCAGATGAGGTTCAGCTACGTGAAATGAAAGCGCCTACTACATATGAAGAACAGCTCGAAAAGTTTAAAAACCGAAAAATGAAAATTGAAAATGAAGTAGAAGCGATTACAATCCTGAAACGCATTCACTATTACAGGTTTCCTGCATATGCCTTAACTTTTAAACAGGATACCTCGGACAACTACATTGAAGGAACAACTTTCAACAAAGTGTATAAGCATTATTTGTTTGATGCAGCCCTTAGAAATCACTTTATGAAGATTGTCGAGTACATCGAGATTGCCTTAAGATCACAAATTTCATACAAGCTCGCCCACAAGTATGGTGCTCTTGGATATACGAATGCCGCTAATTTTTCTAAAATTCAATTTCACCAACGCTTTATGGAGGATTTGCAAAAATGCATTCAAAAACAGCACAAAGAAGTGCTTATTGCTCATCATAGAGAGAATTACCAAGATAGATATCCTATCTGGGCGGCCTTTGAAGTGAGTACAATTTCTATGATGTCCTCACTCTATAAAAATTTAAAAACGTCTGACAAGAAATCTATTGATCGAGAATACTACCCTTCTCGAAACATAAGTTATAGGGAACTCGAGAACTGGTTCCACGTCTTAACTGTTTTTAGGAATAGATGTGCTCACTACAGCAGACTTTTTAATTATAGAATCCCTGTTACCATAAGATACACACGAAATGATGAATTATTAGGCTTAGACAAAGCCTTTCTTTTTGGAGCTATCTACAATGCGAAGTACCTGATAAAGGATAGAACAATCTGGGATAGTTGGGTGACTGAGCTTTCCTCATTAATCGAAGCTTACACTATAGTTGATATATCCCTTTTGGGATTCCCTACAAACTGGGAGCATCTGCTACGAAAGCAATGATAATTCTCTCTTGCAACATGCAAGCCTAAATCACATTTTTCTGTGTAACTTGTTCACCACCGTTTGGCACGGATTGTTTGCATGAAAAAGCGGCTGAGTATCTTTCGAACCTAGACTTTGGTCTAGGTTCACTTTAACTCCAAAGACGGAGGATAGACTTTTCCAGTTCATGGTATGCTGTGAGTAACGAAAGTATTGCTCTACATACAACCGTTCGGAAATTGATCTTGTATTGAGAAGGAGAGATATTATGGCTAAACGTACGATCCTTGCGCCTGTTCTCATTTTGCTGGGCGTGTACCTGATTCTGAACCAGGGAGGTTCACTCGGTCCGGGTACGATCTTTGCGAACTTCTGGCCCACATTATTCGTGATTCCACTCGGGCTTTTCTTCCACTGGCTGTACTTCTCCATGATTGGCAGAGGGGTAGGACTGCTGGTTCCCGGTGGGTTGTTGCTCACGGTTGGTATCGTGTGTCAGATTGCCATGCTGTTTAACAACTGGAGTACAATGTGGCCGGGCTTCATTCTGGCTGTTGCTGTTGGTTTGTTCGAATTGTACTGGTTCGGTGGTCGGAACAAATGGTTGCTGATCCCCATCAACATTCTAACAGTGATATCGCTGCTGTTCTTCGCTGTAATGTCGATTGGCACGATGCTGAGCAGCTTGAGCTTTATCCAGCCTTTCGTGGCGATTGTGTTGATTATGGGTGGGGCGTGGATCATGGTGGGTCGCAAAAAGCGCATGTAACCCTTTATTCGTTCCCACTTGATCACTGCGGTGACAGAACAACTTCGGATTGCTGTTATCCCCGGATTTTTTTGAATCCCATCTAGCAATGGGAAAATCCGTTGATAAAGGCAACCGCTTTGCTTCCTTCGTTTGTTCTGTCCCCTCCGTTAACGTGTGCACGAAAAAATAACCTGAGCTTTTTGCTCTGAAGCGGGTAACAAAAAAAGGGTTGCTGCTCGTCATTAATTGATA
>NZ_JBHFJH010000010.1:0-11180 GCF_057334655.1 Paenibacillus sp. AGC31 | reverse complement strand
GACGAGCAGCAACCCTTTTTTTTTTCAGATCTAACGAACTGTACATACGCTGTTGGCGGTTATTTACTGTGCATTTTAAACTCCAGGAACAGGTCGTTATAATGCGAGAGCATTTTTTTGCCCAGATTATCGTAGACCTCCAGCTTACCTGTCAGTGTCTCGTCTGGATAAAAGCGCTCATCCTCCGATATGTCCTCTGGCAGTAGCTTAAGCGCCTCGGCGTTTGGTGTGGAATATCCGACATACTCCGCATTGCGAGCGGCATGATCCGGGTCCAGCATGAAGTTGATAAACTGGTGTGCTCCTTCAATATTACTTGCCGTCTTCGGGATAACCATGTTATCAAACCAGAGGTTCGAGCCTTCTTCCGGCACCATATAATCCAGCTTGTCGTTCTCATCCATAATCTCGGACGCATCTCCAGACCATACAAGTCCAACGGCTGCTTCCTCATTCGCGAGTAACATCTTGATCTCGTCTCCGACAATCGCTCTCACGTTAGGTGTCAATGTAGACAGCTTCTTCAGCGCTTCTTGCAGATGATCTTCGTTGGTATCGTTCAGGGAATACCCGAGACTGTTGAGACCCATACCAATGACTTCGCGTGCACCGTCAAGGAGCAGGATTTGATTTTTCAGACGTGGGTCCCACAGGTCATTCCAGCTATCAAACGTCAACCCATCCACCAGTTCGGGATTGAACACAACCCCCACTGTTCCCCAGAAATAAGGGATCGAGTACTTGTTGCCTTCGTCAAAGGACAAGTCCAAGAACCGCGGATCGATGTTGCTCAGGTTAGTCAATTTGCTGTGATCAATTGGAACGAGCAGGTCTTCCTCTTTCATTTTGCTAATCGCATATTCGGAAGGAATCGCCACATCAAACGTAGTACCGCCCTGCTCAATCTTGGTCAGCATCGCTTCATTGGAATCAAACGTCTGATAGATCACTTTAATGCCCGTCTCGTCCTCAAACTCCTTAAGCAGATCCGGGTCGATATAATCGCCCCAGTTATAGATGGTCAGCGTGTTGCCGCCAGAATACCCCTGACTCTTGTTCAGATACGAAGCCAGGATCATCAGGGCAAAGGCGGCCACGAATACAATTGCAAATGTCCGTACCAGTTGCTTCATGGACGCAGCCCCTTCCCTCCAGGTGGAATCCGCGTTGCACGGCGGTTAATGAAGTAATATCCAACGACCAGCAACACTGTCAGCAGGAACAACAGGGTGGACAAGGCATTGATGGACAAGGATACGCCCTGCCTTGCTCTGGAGTATATCTCTACAGAGAGTGTGGAGTATCCATTACCTGTGACGAAGAATGTTACTGCAAAATCATCGAGCGAGTACGTCAAGGCCATGAAGAATCCGGCAAAAATACCCGGTTTCACGTATGGCAGCACCACACGCGTCAGAATCTGCCAGGAACCAGCGCCCAGATCCCGTGCTGCATCCATCAGTGTCGGACTCATCTCCTGTAGCTTCGGCAGTACCATGATGACAACAATCGGCACACTGAACGCAATATGAGACAACAGAACCGAAGTAAAGCCCAGTTTGATGCCAATCATGGTAAACAGGATCAGGAACGATGCACCAATGATGACATCGGGACTCACGATGAGCACGTTATTGAGTGACAGCAGCGTATTTTTGGTCCGTTTGCGACGCACATGGTAGATCGCCAGTGCTCCTGCAACACCAAGGATCGTTGAGATCGCCGATGACAGCAGTGCGATGATAAATGTATTAAGCACAATGATGAGCAGCCGAGTATCAGCGAACACCTCTCTGTACCATTCAAGCGTGAATCCTTCGAAGCTGCGCATGTGGCCGCCACTATTGAAGGAATAGAAGATCAGATACGCAATCGGTGCGTACAATATGGCGAATACAACGGCTAGATAGACGTTAGACAGCTTTCCGTTTCTTCCCATTACGCACCTCCTTCTTGCCTGATCCAGTCAGGAACATAATAATCGCCATCGCAATAATCAAAAAGACAGCAATCGTTGAACCCATCCCCCAGTCCTGGGTGACGAGAAAATGCTGTTCAATCGCTGTTCCCAGTGTAATTACACGGTTTCCCGCAATGAGGCGGGTAATCATGAACAGAGACAGCGCAGGAATAAATACAGCCTGACAGCCTGATTTCACTCCACTAATCGTCAGTGGAAAGATAACTCGGCGGAAGGTCAGCCACGATGAGGCTCCCAGATCACGCGCCGCATAGATCAACGATGGATTCATCTCTTCCAGCGCATTGAAGATCGGTAGGATCATGAATGGAATGAAGATGTACACCGAGACAAAGATAAAGCTGAAGTCGGTGAACAAAATCTGCTGTGTACCAATACCCACGACTTCAAGCAGGGAGTTGGTCAGGCCGTACGTTCCGAACAGGCCGATGAAGGCATACGCTTTTAGCAAAAGATTGATCCAGCTTGGCAGAATGATCAGCAGCAACCATAACTGCTTGTGCTTCGTCCGGGTCAGCATATACGCCGTCGGGTAGGAGATCAGCAGCGAGAAGGCCGTAATCAGAAATGCATACCAGAACGAACTGAGCGTCATCTGCAAGTACACCGGTGTGAAGAACCGGGCGTAGTTGCCAAACGTGAAGTTCCCTTCAACGTCGAAGAACGAGTAATAGATGACCAGCAGAACCGGCGCCACAACGAACAACACCATCCATAATACATATGGAATCAGATACGCATTGCGTGTGCTGGCCTTAGTCTGCATGAGCGGCCTCTTGGTAGGCTTCGAGTCGTTTGTCGAACTCTTCTTCGGTCTCGTTAAAGCGCATGACGTGTACCGCTTCCGGGTCAAAATACAGTCCAATCCGTGCGCCGACAACGGCTTTCTTGGTTGAATGAACAAGCCACTCATTGCCCGCATCGTCGTACGTAGATATCTCGTAATGCACCCCGCGGAATAACTGGGAATCCACATTGACCTTGAGTTTGCCTTGGTCTTCGGTTGTAATCTCCAGATCCTCTGGGCGAATGACAATCTCTACCGGCTCGTCCCGCTGGAGACCCTGATCGACACATTCGTGCTGTGCGCCAGCGAATTCCACCACAAAGTCCTGCTTCATTTTGCCCGATACAATGTTCGATTCCCCGATAAAGTCCGCCACAAAGCGGTTAATCGGCTCATCATAGATATCATTCGGTGTACCGCTCTGTTGAATCACGCCGCCATTCAGGACAAAGATCTCGTCCGACATCGCTAGAGCCTCTTCCTGATCATGCGTAACAAAGATAAACGTAATACCCAGTCGCTGTTGCAGCTCCCGCAACTCGTACTGCATTTCGGTCCGCAGCTTCAGATCGAGTGCTGACAAAGGCTCGTCCAGCAGGAGAATTTCAGGCTCGTTCACAATGGCGCGTGCAATCGCAACACGTTGCCGTTGTCCGCCAGACATTTCACCAATTTCACGGTTTTCATAACCGGACAGATTGACGAATTTGAGGGCTTCCAACACTTTGCTGCGAATTTCAGCCGTTTTCATCTTTTTGATCCGCAAACCAAAAGCCACGTTCTCAAATACATTCAAATGTGGAAATAACGCGTAATCCTGAAATACGGTATTCACCTGCCGCTGGTGGGCAGGCACTCGGTTGATAAGCGCACCGTTAAAATAAATACTGCCCTGTGTCGGCTCCGCAAAACCGGCAATCAGCCGCAATATCGTTGTTTTCCCGCACCCTGACGGGCCAAGAAGCGTATAAAATTTACCCCGCTCAATCTCAAAGCTGACTGCCTTCAATACGGCTTCATCCTGATCGTATTGCTGAGTCACCGCTTCGAAGCGGATAATCGGTTGTTGTTCTGACATGCTTCACATCGCCCCCTTATACTTGAGGTACATCTTAAGTCTGTACACTTTCGTCCATGTTTCCTTATTGATAACCCATCTATTATATATGATTCAGGTATATCCGCAATGGTTTTGATGTAAACACCACGTGTCATTTCTTCTTATTTTCATAAATCCTGCATACATTACGGGTATATGTCGATATCTACGCATTCAATTGGAAAATAAAGCATATTAGGGATTCCATTTTATGTGTGAGAGGAGTCTTCGCTCTTGGAAATTCGTCGTAACCTGCCGCTGCTAATGACCATTTGTTTCCTAAGTCAGATGGGCGGATTCATGATCCTGCCCCTGTTTCCTTTGTTTATTGAGGAATTCGGCCTGTCCGGCTGGATGATGGGGGTTATTTTTGCACTTTTTTATGTAGGGAAAGTAATTGGTGGTGTTCCTGCGGCGGCAATTTATAGAAAACTCGGAGGGAAAAATGCGCTCGTCCTGATGCTGATCCTGCTGGCAGTCTGTATGGGTGGCTTCGCGCTGTCTAAAGCTGTGGTGTTATTCGGCCTGCTCCGACTTCTACAGGGGCTCGCTTCCACGGGCCTTACCGTGGTCGTACGTTCCATCATCGGGGATGGGGGCAATGTAGACAACCGCGGCCTATACAATGGATATATCAGTAGCAGTGAGGGCGGCGGTATGGTACTCGGTCCCGTCATAAGTGGCTGGCTGGCTTTGCATTGGCCGCTATCGGTTCCTTTTTTGCTCGTTACCGTATGTTGTCTGATGGCCGTGGTCGCTGCGATGGGGATGAAGACGACGACACAAGCTAGAGCCAATCATGGATCTGGGGATACGTTAAGTGATCATCTAATAGAGGATCCTTCGGCTACTGTGACACAAGAACCTATCGACAAATCATCACATTCGCCACTCTCCACGGATAACGTTGTTGTAGATTCCACCATCAGTGAATCCCACCCTTTTGCTGCATCCACTGAACCTCCTTTATCTTCATCACCGTCTGACGCAAAGCATACTCAAGGTTTGTCTACAAGGCTCACACAGCGGCAGCAGCTTATCGGTTACGGCACGGTACATTTTCTGGAGATGAGCGCCTACGCGGTATTCCTCACCTATTTCGCACTGTATGCAGCTCACATCATGCATTGGGACCCATTTGCCACCAGTCTCGCCTTCACCGTCTCCGGGATTTCTACGCTTGCCGCTGCTCCCTTTGTTGGTTATCTCTCTGACCGGATGGGCGATCGCCTGTTGCTTTGCATGCTCGGCATGTTCCTGATTGGAATCGAAGTTGCTGTATTTCTAAGCACGTCCTCCCAACTATGGGTCTACGTTGGCATGCTCATTGGCGGGGTTGGAGGAGCCTGTTACATGGATTCGTTCTTTGCCCATATTGGTGATCACATACCAGACGAGAGTCGAAGTTCTGTCATAGGCAAAATTGTCTCTGCGGCCGAGATCGGCTCCATCGTGTCTCCACTGGTTGCTGCGTTGCTTACGGAAGTTGGATCGCTTTACTCTGTGTTTGTGTTCAATCTGGTGCTGATTGCTGCTGCCATTGTAGTTCAGGCCGCGATGCGCAGTCGGTATCGATTGAAAGAGGGGTAGTCCTTCGTTTGATACAAAAGGATCCCAAAAAATAACCCGCCTGCACAATTTAATGTGCAAACGGGCATTTCATTGGTGCCTCATCAGCCTGTGGTTGGGGATTCTCTACCTGTGCATTCTGCTGCTCGCTGCTTCGCGGCTCTGCGGCAGATGCCACACCATCTTTCAGGGTATACGCCTGATCCTGATGGAAAAAGTTCGGCTTCACGATCTCATTGCGATAGGAGCTGTGGAATATATGCGTTGTCGCCGGGGACACTGGCGGAATCAGCCACACCCAATCCCCGGTCAGTTCACGCCCAGCCTTCTCTTCCCGCTGTTCAAACATCGCAAATTGCGCTGCTGCCGTGTGGTGATCCACAATGCTCACGCCTGCTTTTTTGAACGAATGCAGCACAGCCACATTCAGCTCTACCAACGCACGGTCCTTCCACAAGGTCGTTTCACTCGACGTATTCAATCCAAATGCTGCCGCCACTGCAGGCAGCTTGTTATACCGAAACGTGTCTGCCAGATTACGGGCGCCGATCTCGGTACCCATATACCAACCATTGAACGGTGCTGCCGGGTAGGATATGCCACCAATCTCCAGACGCATATCGGCAATCATCGGCACACCGTACCAGCGCATGCCAAGCTCCGCAATCTCCGCTCGTTCCGGGTGTTCGATAAGAATTTCCACAATCTCTTCTTCGGGTATAACATACCACTCTGGAGCTTGTCCTTGCACCTGAATTATGAGCGGTAACACATCATAGGAGCTACCTGCCCCCTGCCAGCCAAGTGACATGGCCGCCTTGGTCAATTCCACCGAAGCAGGATCTCCAACAATGCCTTGCTCTGTCTCATATCCCGCATAACGAATAAGCTGATGATTCCAGAGACGTACCGGAGTTCCATTCGGCCCATCCGGTGGAAGGATGGTAATCATCGGAATCACTTTGCCACCGTTGGATGCCACATGAATATGATTCAGCACAGCATCCGCTGCCGTTCCTGCTGTATCGGCATGGCGTGCGTCCACGATTCGCAATTTATCCCAGAACAGCCGCCCGATGCAGCGGTTGCTGTTCCGCCAGGCCATTTTACAACCTTGCTCCAATTCTTCTGTGGTATGCACATAGGTACCCGTTACTTCGATCTCGCCCATAACGACAGCAAGCCGGACCTGCGCGTCTTCACGCGAATGGCCCAGCTCTTCATAACATGTATATATAAACCGTTCAGCTTCTTCCTGCAATTGTTCCAGGTCTGACCGCATCGTTCATTCCACCATTCTGTACATCTTGAATGCCATCATTATACGGCAAGCACACCGGATTTGTAAGCGAACGGACAGTTTGTTCACGGACTCTACATATCGTTGTCAGGATGTAGGGTGACTTTGCTTATTTGCCCAGAAATGCGTTTAACATCCAGACCTCTTTATCCAAGGCAGCGGTGAATCCAATCAGCATATCTTCCGTTGCCTTATCCTCTGCTTCTCCCGCTTCGTGAATGCCTTGATGAATCACTTCCACCATCGTACGCAGATCAGCAACCACCGACTCTACCATACGCTCAGCAGACAACTGGCCTTGTGCCTCTTCAATTGGAGACAGACGTAGCTGTTCAGTCATTGTAGCCACCGGACGTCCACCAATAGCAAGCAAACGTTCTGCAACTTCGTCCATATTTGCTGTAGCCAAGTTGTACAGCTCTTCGAATTTGGCATGCAATGTGAAGAAATGTGGCCCTTGGACATACCAGTGGAAGTTATGCAGTTTCGTGTACAGTACGGACCAACCTGCGATCTGACGGTTCAGGACCTCTTGAAGTGCTGTGGCGTTGTTAGCAAAAGTGTTGTTTCTAGTTTGGATTGTGCTCATGAAATTTATCCCCTCTCGAATATAAAAATAGAATTTGATTGATTGTTATGGACTACTTTGATTCGTTCATTTTAATTTAGACTTAATCTAAATCTTGTTTTAATTATAACACCGCACATCCTGTTTGGGAAGGCTCTGAACTACTCTTTCAAATGAAGATTTCATGAAGCACAGCTTCATAGAAACATTGGCGCAGGCTAATAAAAAAAGATGATTTTAAGCAAACTCTCCCCAACCTATTGGAGTTATGATAGACTCATCTGATCGGATTATCCATTAATTAGTGAAATAGGATGATACCCATCATAAAGATAGTTACCATTAAAGGAAGTTAACTTAGTCACTATTGCGGAGGTAAACATGAGGATATTTCAATTTAAACAAGAGTCAGGGAAGAAGATTACCAAATTCGATTCTAATTTCGTAATGTCACGTATTACGCAGACCAACAAAGCAGCTCATATCGGATGTATGCATTTAGCTGAGGGTGGGGTTATAGGTTATCACCAAGCTGTAGTTCCTCAACTCCTTTTAATAGTAAGTGGAGAGGGTTGGGTTAGAGGGGAAGCAAATGAATACATCAAAGTTCGTTGTGGCGAAGCGGTTCTCTGGGATAAACATGAATGGCACGAAACCAAAACAGAAGCTGGACTCATGGCAATTGTAATTGAAAGCGAAGAATTAGACACCTCATCATTGATGCCTTTATAGAAGGTATATTATAAAAAAGCAGACCTGCACCTATGACGGTAACAAGACTGCTCCTTTAAACATAAATCTCCTTAAGCTTGAACACACTCAAAAGTTAGAATACGACTGATCTCTTCATAGCTCCGTGCTACAAAATGAGGTTGATGATCGGACTCCGGCAGCGCCTCCCGATGGTTGAACCAGATGACTGTCCACCCCGCATCGACCGCACCTACCACATCATTACGCCACGAGTCGCCAATGTAATAGCTGGAACGGGCATCTGTCCCGGACTGCTTACTCACATATTCAAACAACCTGCGATCCGGCTTTGCATAACCAGTTGTACCGGAGATGAAGACCAGATGCTCGTCCACGAGACTGAGCACATCCAGTGCTTCAAGCTTACGCTGCTGATGCTCCCCTTCTCCATTGGTGATTAGACCGACAGTATGACCTTCTGCCTGAAGCCTTCTGATTAACCCATACGCTCCTTCAAAAGGTACAATCTCAAACTGTCTGCTCAGATACTGTGCTTGCAGTTCTTCAGCCCGTCCCAATTGTAGGGGAAGTCCGAACTCTTCCATCGTCAGCTCAAACCTCCGACGGCGCATTCGCTCCACCGCATCCGGTTCTGGTACAGCGGACAGATCTTCTTGTGCAGACAACCAGTCACTATAAAAACGAAAACGATGATAGGCCTCAGCATAAGGGAAATCATCTGGCAGGCAAAGAACGTCCTGCAACGCGCCACGAAGCGGCTGCAAGTGATCATATAACGTATCATCCACATCGAAAAATATCGTTTTAACTTCATTTATTATATTCATAATTGTTACCGATCCCCCTGCTCCCGTCTCAAGCATTCTCTTCTTACCACTATAAAGGTAATCCTATGCCTCGTCCAAAAGGGATTTGTTGCGTGATCATCTCTACTCCAGAACAGTACCCATAATAACGCTTAGACCAGAATTGATCGGACGGCTTTATATGTTAAAATAAGGATGATTAAATCTGAGGTGATGACGATGTTCAACCCAAAATTCTTCTCCTATTAGTTGTGCTCAAGGCACTGGCTACTCAAGCCAAAATCTAGCCCGGTACAACGGGGATGAAGATGTTCACACAAGAAGAGATTCAATCATGGAAAAATGAAACAGCTTTTGCACAGAGACACAACAAGAAGTTCATTGATCCAAGAAAAGAAAAGCTGAAAGATCACCGTAAAGGAATCAAGAGCACGCATTACAACAAAGAAAGTAAACCCGATCGTAAACATGATTATCGTCTGTATAGAACCAAAATGAAGCGTCTCATGCACCACGAGCAATACGATCTTCTGCACAACTATAAACGAACGAGCGGTTGGCTAACTTGGTAAACTGGAGTTAGAAGAGTAGTCCTTACATAACATTACTGCGCTACATCAAAAACAGTAGCCTTTTAAGTTAAGAAGGACTTCTTTTTTCAATCAATTACATACCGTTTCATTCGTTACTGACAGTTAGAATATATCGAGGAGGCCTTTATTCATGTGGAAAGAGCATCTTCATAGCATTTCGAAGGAGTATACGTTCAGTCCCCCTGCATCTGGTGATGACATTGCAAAGATGGAAGACTCCTTACAGGTTACGCTCCCTCGTGAATTAAAAGAAATATTGCTCGAAACCAATGGAGTCAGAGCTATTTACGATTTGGGACTTATCTGGTCAGAAGATCGAATTAAGAATGAAAACAGACATTATCGGGATGACCACTCCCAAGATTACTACATGCCCTTTGATCACCTGCTCTTCTTCGGGGAAAGTGGGATTGGGGATTTATTTGCTTTTCCTGTGACAGGGGATGGAACGTGTAGAGATGACGTGTTTGTGTGGAATCATGAAAATGACAGCCGAAAATGGGTCGCACCTTCAGTGTCCAAATATTTGGAGTGGACTTTAGAAGGCAAAATAAAAATTTAATTTACGGACTAACGGACCCTAATCTACGATGAATAATTAGATAATTTTGTATTTCCATTTAATGAATATTATATTAATGAACACATTACAAATGAATAAAAGGTGGAATGAACTTATGAGTACATCAGAAAAGAAATGTCATGATTGCGGAGGAACATCTTTCGTAGAAGCATCGGATTACATCAACCTTCGTCCATTGGATAAGAAAATGACTCTCGGTGTGGAAAAAATGTACACGGTTTGTCTGGATTGTGGCGAAGTTGTTTCCATTAAAGTGAAGAACCCAGAGAAGTTGCTAAAATAATAATAATTCCAATAAGCACAGACAAAAACACCCTAGCTCACAATTGTGAAATTGGTCATACCCCTGTCAAGTAGACAGATGAAAAAAGCTATGCTGCCAGTGCGCATCGATATTCAATCGGTGCGCGCTGTTTGAGTTTGGCTTGAAATCGTCGGTAGTTGTAATGGTACATGTAATCTTCCACGGCTTGTCGAATCTCTGCTTCTGAATTACACTGGTTAAGGTACAGCTTCTCTGTCTTGAGATGCGAAAAGAAGGATTCGATGCATGCGTTATCCAGGCAGGTTGCTTTGCGAGAGTGGCTGCCCTTCACGCCGAATGCTTCTAATCGTGTGTTGTACGCCTGAGATGTGTATTGGAAGCCTTGATCCGAATGGAGCACGGCTTCCGAAACGTCTCTTTTTTGTGTCCATTGTTCCACCGTATCCAATACGAGCTGAACATCGTTCCGTTTAGATAATTGCGAAGCTACAATTTCGTTGTTGAACAAGTCTTGAATGACAGACAGATAAACGAATGTGTTTCCATCCGAAATATAAGTAATATCCGTCACCATTTTTTGCTGGGGGGCTGTGGCATGAAATTTGCGCTTCAGGCGATTCGGATAAATCACAGATGGCGTATAGCTGGACTTCTTCCGCTTCTTACGAATGACCGATTGGATCGATAGTTCCCGCATGATTCGCCATACTTTCTTGTGATTAACGTTCAGACCAGCCTCCCAGAGCGCCGTTGTCATGCGAGGATAACCAAACTCTCGGTTTGCAAAATGAATAGCCATCATGTGTTCTTTGATCTCACGATCACGGTCTTGTCTTGCGTCTCGCTGCGGCTGTGTTGCTCGCCATTTGTAATAACTGGAACGGGGTATTCCTGTAATCGATAATAGGCGTGTAA
>NZ_JBHFJH010000009.1:0-72005 GCF_057334655.1 Paenibacillus sp. AGC31 | reverse complement strand
GCGAAGGGCTGCTTGCGCTATGCGGCACGCCTGACGGCACGCAGCAGCCCCACGCGGACGAAGTGCCCGCCTCGGAGCGCACCGCTCACGCGCTCCTCGCGGGCACGCTCGCGCTGCTCGCCGGGCGGCAGAACCTAGCGCGTGAATGGGCCGAATCGGCCCAACTCACTGCGCGGCAACCTGCCGCCACAGGTCGCCCGGCGACGACAATCCCGCCGGGCCTGCACACCCTGCTGCGCCTGACAGCACCCGGCGCAGCCTCTGCTGATGAATACAACAACCAGTGCAACATGTTACTGGTACACCTATAATTTCCTTTAATCTTTAATCTTTATATCTTTAATCACTAATCACTAATCTCTGATTTCTAGTCCCGAACCTCCAACCCCTGTACATCCCCACATATTCCCGCACTAGCCCATCCGATCGAAATTGTAAAAGCAACGGAGCTACCGGTAATCGGAGCATTTCCCGAACCGTGTATTGTTCCGTTGCTAATGGGTCGAGCCCTTAAGCCCTCAATTTTCCACTCTGCACTTAACTCAACGTAAGCCAATTCGTCTCAGCCTTTGCATATCACTGCTCGAAAACAGCGGATCGGCGTGCCGTACATGTCAGACCAGATGGCATCGTCCGGCTCATCCACATTCAGTTTATCTTCAATGGTTAATCCGGTGACAGCCATAATCGTTTCCAGCAGATCCGGCCGCATCTCAGGCACATCGAAGGTAGCGATTAACTGTCCGTTTGGTTTCAGAACCCGAGCGAATTCACGAAACGCCCGCAGCATCGTGCCCGTATCCAGATGTTCCAGTACAGAGATACAGAACACCCGATCAAACTTACCTGACTCGTACGGAAGCTGGGCCAGATTAGCCTTTGCACGGTGCAATCGGATGAGAGTTGATTCCGGCAGATCCTGGGCCGCTTGCTCACCAAAATCAGAAACGATATCCAGTCTTATCGCCTCTTCAGACAAAATACGTTCATCCCAGTCACAGGCGTGAACCTCGCGGCAGTGTTCGGCAAGCCAGAATTTGAACGGATGGGAGATACCGCAGGCTGCATCAAGGACGACGTCATCTGGACGTGCAAACCGCCGGGCCCATTCATATTCGTAGGGACGGCTCCACCATGCCGGATGCAGCGGGAAGACCAATGTGTCCGTTTTAGGATCACTCTGCCGAATGTATCTTGATTCCATGAATTCCGTTACCTTGGGCATATCCATCATCCCCGAATTCCCTCCTTCAATCCTGTCTCTGCCAAAAAAGATTCCAACACCGTGTTCCAACGGCTCCGCCACCTGGCAAGATCATAGGACAGTGCAGTCTCGCGCGCATAGATTCCCAGTCGTTCTCGCTCGGCCCGATCCTGTACAAGACGTACCAGTGCAGCGGTTAGTTCCTGCTCACCAGGAGGTACCAGCAGCCCATTAAAACCATCCTGAATCAGATCATTCAATCCGCCAACATTGGAGGCAATTACCGGAAGTCCACAGCTCATCGCTTCCAGACAGGCATAGGAGGTGCCTTCCGAGAACACGGTGGGAATTACGGCGATATCTGCCTGATGGTAGGCCTCTCGAATATCACGGAAATCATACGTGCGCTGGTTAATTCGCTCCGCATGTGGATGAGTACGATGCCAGTAACGAAAGACTCTCCCGACCGTACTGCCTTCGACCAGTTCCCCGGCAAATTCAATCTCCAGATCCGGAAAGGCTCCAAGAAGTTTATCCGCCGCCAGCATCATTGGGATAATACCCCGTTCCATGCTGATGCGGCGCGGATAGATAATGCGAATCGGGCGGGGAGAGGTCACACGGGCATCCACAGTTTTCTTTTCAACCTGTCCCTGAATCGGAACATTAACCTGATAATCAGCATCTGCTTCTACCAGAATCTCCGTAGCCCAATCCGTTGAATTCCGGTGGTTATGAGCAAACCTATACGTTTCGCCATCTGCCTCAGCTTCTTCCCGTTTCGATAACTGCAAATGGAGATCTAACATCCCTTTCTCCTTTCGTTCTTGTTCGCTATCTGTATCCCCACCTCCGTCTCCGTTAGCCTTACCATTGTTCGCTCCATCACGACTCATTCCACCCTTACCTTCTACAGCTTGCACCCCTGATATAACTGCACCAACATTCTCTTCATGACTCGCCAGATCATGCTTCCATGCGACAAGCCATTCGTCTTCCTGTTTCTGCTCCAAGGTCCGTGTTGGTGGGGCTGGTGTGAAATAGGACGTATCCACTGCGTTGGGAATCAGGACAACCTGCCTTGGATCAGTATAGGTGCACGCAGCCCGGCAAAAGGTCTGGAAATGAGAATCCACGGATACAATGCGCACGAGTCCATCCAAAGCCAGTTGAATATGTTCCGCGACTTGTTGTTTGGTCTCCAGTGGCAGTCCGGGACGATCCCAGTTAATGCCGTGACAGATGCCAAGACTGCCGGGTTTGTAGGTGATGGGTTGCCACAGACAGCTGGCATAGATCACGGGACCGCGCGCTGCGGCTGCCATCCGGTCAAAGGCTTCCGGTACATTATCCATGTCGTACGAATAACCGAATACGTCAATCTGCTCCGTCCGAGTCTGGAATGCTTCAAAATAGGACAGCTGATGAACTTCGGGAATATGCCCGAGTCCTCGGATGACACTGCACAGATCCAGAATGTAACGCTCCAGTCCACCACCAAATACACGACCGAATTCCCGGTTGTACCCGTCGGTGAAACTATGTGTCAGGATACTCACTACGCCCATCTCACGGTCCCTCCTTCCAGGGAATCAGCCGAGGTTCCGGATCGAGAATAGACTCGTAATGTGCAAGATTACCCCACTCACCGCTAGGATCAATGCGCTTGTAACGCAAATATTTACGAACCCGGTCCTCCAGACTGCCTGCCCAGCCGAGATGCTGAACCTTCAATTCCGTGCTGACTCCAGGCAATACAGTGCAGGACAAGGGAAGACGGGGGACATGATGATTCTGTTGTGGATAAAAATAAGGATATCCAGGCATATACCGTACAAGTGAAGCGGTATGCCGCTTGTGAAGAGACCAGAGATCATCTTCCCGATAGTGGGTCCGGCCACCCCACATATCGTAGAAACGGAATGCAAACCAGTCCGCATACTCCTGATTAATCAAAGTGCGTATGGCCTTCTTGGCCTCTGAGCTGTACAGCTCATCCGCATCAACTGAGAGCAACCAGTCGGGACATGTTCCCGCCGCCGCTTGCCATAAGGTGTTGCGAAGGCGCCATTCCTCGGAAAATAGCGGTTTCTCCAATACCTCCAGACGGACCACTTTCGGATAGGCTTTGCATAGATCCGGGGTTCCATCTGTGCTGGCATCGTCCACAATCACGATCTCGTCCACGAACTCACTCAGATCATGCAATACTTCTTCAAGGTATCGGCCACGTTCATTGCGAACCTGGAGCATGGCGGTGAGCTTGTTGCCTTTGCTTTTGCGAACCCGGCGAATGGAGAAGGGTTCTTTGAATACGCTTGTTTCCTCCTCTATGGAAGTAGTGTCCTGTTCGAATTGACCTTGTGTGTCGCCCCAGTGATGCACTTGGCTTCGGGAGCCATGTGATGGTTGTGCATGATCCGGTGTGTGATCGCCATTTTCCAATACGTTTATATGTGTTCGATCCACTGTTTCCGTTGGCGTGAAAGTGGTTTCGGTTCGGATATCCCTGTGCACCATTGGCCCATTCAACTGTTGTCTACGCTTCTTCGGGTCCAGCATCATGGCACCTCCCCAAGCAATTGCTGTACAGCATGATCCAACAGCTCCAGCTCCACAATCCGGGCCAGCGCTTCTTCATCCTCCAATGCTGTCTCAAGGAAATGTCGGACGGCCCCGTGCCGTTCCCCTCGCAGTGCCAGCGCACTTCCCGATAATTGCTGATAATCCCGGCGACTGTCATCATCCTGAATATCGACTGCATGCACCAGAGCCAGTGCATCATCCACACGTCCAGTCTCCTGGAAGATGCGGAATTTCCAATGTCTCGCGGTTTCTCCGCCAAGTTCGTCCAGGATACGCAGAGCATTTCCGTAATCATCGTTCATACGCAGTAGTTCCGCTCGTACAAGTTGATCTTCTCCCGCCTCAAACCAGCGACATAACTGTTCATAATGATGCCGTTCTTGTTCATCTGCTGCACTAATTCCGTACACCCGCAGGGCGTCCTCCAACTGTCCGGCCCGGGCATGAATGGCAGACAGGAATCGATAATGGGAGATTACACAATCACTGCGACCATTCATGACCGCATGGGTGAAGGACTCTTGCAACGAATGGACGGCCCGAGAATCTTCAAGCAAGTACTCATAGGCTGCCAGCAAAAAGGATATCGTCTCATGTGCACCTGCTTTGGCACGAAGCTGGCGGTAGAAGTCGGCACGTACACTGCATTGAAGCAAGGTGACGCTATCCGGAGTGCCTGACAGGATCTGCCGCAGCGCATGCAAGAAGAGCAGTTCGTAGTCCCGGAGAGGGACTTCGAGATCATCCTTTTGCATCGTCCCCGCAGGTGCAGAGTCTTCGCCGCCCAGCCAGATGGCACGTACGCCTTGGAATAACAGCTTCATATAACGTGTTTCGGAGGATGTGCCTACCAGATCGGCGATGCCGACCAGTTTGGAAATACTGCTCTCCCATAGCGGAGATTCTGCTTCGTTTCCAGCAGGCTCAGGGAGCAGGGCAATACATAGCTCAGGCTCCAGCGAAGCCGCAGCCATTAGCCAGTAGGGATGGGCGACTACGGCTACGGTGCGAGGTTCGAGCAATAGCTGCTCGGCTTCAGGGAGGGAGATGACGGTAATGACCGGAGGTACATCTTCTGATTGCGTCAGGCTGCTGACATAGTAGACCTCTCCTTCGATCGACAGCAATGCAGCAATATCGGGGTAGGGAAAGGATGACCAGCCTCCTTTGCAAGGGAAGAGAACATATCGGACAGGGGACTGTGTTGTACTGGCCTTATCCAGGCTGACTTCGGAGTCTTCACCTGGTAATGGCGCAGGTTTTTCCATGAATAGTTCACCTCACCTTGACTGTAATATGGTGCGTCATTCACTCTGCATGTACTTCATGCTTTCACTTTATATGTAAAGCCCTCACGGTACTTCGCATGATATGCCTGAGACTAACATATGGGCATTCCGTCCCAAACATGAGTATCTTCCATGAATAGATGCAGTTGGCAAGCTGTGATAATAGACTGAATTTTATCTTTTATGTGACCAGGATCACTTTTTTTTGCGCTAGAGACGAAGATTGTGATAATTCTCACATGTATAAAATAGGTAATCTGGCACAATACGTTCATCAACGTATTTGGCGGACAGACAGCGAAGGTGCAGCTTCAATGCCAAATACGCATACTGCGAAGTGAACAGAAAGAAGGGGTAACGGTATGGATCCGATTATGTTATCGCGTATCCAATATGCACTTACAACGATTTTCCATTTCTTTTTTGTGCCGCTATCCATCGGTCTTGTACTGTTGGTTGCGATCATGGAGACGTTGTACGTTGTTAAGGGTAAAGAGATCTACAAAACGATGGCCAAGTTCTGGGGCAAGCTGTTCTTGATTAACTTTGCCGTCGGGGTAGTCACAGGTATTTTGCAAGAGTTCCAGTTTGGCATGAACTGGTCCGAGTACTCTCGGTTCGTGGGGGACGTGTTCGGTGCGCCACTGGCTATTGAAGCGTTACTCGCGTTTTTTATGGAGTCTACATTTATTGGGTTGTGGATATTCGGATGGGATCGTTTGTCCAAAAAAGTGCATCTGGCCTGCATCTGGCTGGTGTTTGTCGGCACATTCCTGTCTGCGCTGTGGATTCTGGCAGCCAATTCATTTATGCAGCATCCTGTTGGGTTTGAGATTAAC
Source organism: Paenibacillus sp. AGC31 (assembly GCF_057334655.1). NCBI lineage: Bacteria > Bacillati > Bacillota > Bacilli > Caryophanales > Paenibacillaceae > Paenibacillus > Paenibacillus sp. AGC31. The sequence continues at coordinate 66,087 of NZ_JBHFJH010000009.1, read as the reverse complement.
AACGGCCGAGCCGAGATGAATGATTTCTTTGCACTCATCACAAATGGTCAGTTGCTCGTCGAGTTCCCGCATACGATTTTTGGGGCATTGATGACAGGGGCCTTCGTTGTAACCGGGATCAGTGCCTACAAATTGATGAAAAAGCAGGATGTGGAGATCTTCCGCAAATCGTTTAATATCGCGATCATTATCGCGCTTATTTCCTCGTTTGGTGTAGCTTTCTCCGGACATTTCCAGGCGCAATATCTGGTGGAGACACAGCCGATGAAGATGGCAGCCAGTGAAGGTACATGGACAACGACAGAAGATCCGGCGCCATGGACGGTGGTCGCTTTTATCGATCCGGATAAACAGGAGAACACGGGGGAGATCAAAATCCCAGGGTTACTCAGTTACCTGTCCTACAGCAAGTTCTCCGGTAGTGTCAAAGGTATGAAGGAGCTTCAAGCTGAGTATGAACAGACGTATGGACCGGGGGACTACATCCCGCCGGTACGGACAACATTCTGGAGTTTCCGCATTATGATCGCAGCGGGTGGTTTAATGATTGCATTGGCGCTATACGGTACATTCCTAGCCATGCGTAAGAAGCTGGAGGTCGCTGGAAAGTGGTTTATGCGTCTGATGGTGTTCGCCATATCTTTGCCGTTTATCGCCAATACGTCAGGTTGGATCATGACCGAGGTTGGAAGACAGCCATGGACGGTATTTGGTTATATGACTACCGAAGCCGGGGTTTCACCAAACGTATCCGCAGGCATGATCCTGTTCTCCACAATTGCGTTCACAGCTGCGTATACCGTGCTTGGTATCGTGATGGTATACCTGTTCGTACGTGAGATCAAGGCAGGACCATTTGCGGTCGATAAGCCGGAAGATCACGATGAATCGGCCGATCCGTTCGGCGTGGATGGGGGTTATTCCGTTGTCACTAAGTGAGTTGTGGTTTTTGCTGATTGCCGTATTGTTTGTCGGTTTCTTCTTTTTGGAAGGTTTTGATTTTGGTGTGGGGATGTCTACAGGCATTATCGCCAAAACAGACCGTGAACGCCGGACCCTGATCAACTCGATTGGTCCGTTCTGGGATGGTAATGAAGTATGGCTGATTACAGCAGGGGGCGCGATGTTTGCTGCCTTCCCGCATTGGTATGCGACGTTGTTCAGTGGTTTTTACCTGCCACTTGTGGTGGTGTTGCTGGCCCTGATTGGCCGCGGAGTTGCTTTCGAATTCCGCAGTAAAATGAAACAGCAGCGCTGGCGCAAAACATGGGACATCATCATTGTGGTCTCCAGCGCGCTTTTACCGTTCCTGTTCGGCGTGGTCTTTGCCACATTGATGAAAGGTCTGCCCATTGATGGGGAGATGCAGTTGCGTGCAGGATTCCTCGATATTGTTAATCCGTACACCGTGATTGGTGGCTTGAGCGTAACGCTACTGTGTCTGGTTCATGGATTGCTGTTTGCATCACTACGAACAGTAGGTGATCTCAGAGAGCGTGCCTTGAAGACAGCGCAAAAGTTGATGCTGCCGCTGGCTGCGCTACTCGCTGTTTACGCGTTAATGACGTATTTCATGACGGATGTGTTCGCCGTACGAGGCTGGGCTCTTTGGATCATGGTTGTACTTGGCGCAGTTTCGCTTGCACTTGCAGCATACTTTGTTCGTCAGAAGCGTGAAGGCTGGGCTTTTGGTATGACTGGAGCAGTGATTGCAATTGCCTTTGCCTCGGTCTTTATCGGACTTTTCCCAAGAGTGATGGTGAGTTCCTTTGGGGCGGCGTATGACCTGACTGTATACAATGCCGCATCGGGAGCGTATTCATTGAAAGTAATGACCATTGTAGCTTGCACATTGCTGCCGTTTGTTCTCGGCTATCAGATCTGGAGTTATTATATCTTCCGCAAACGCCTGAACGAGCAGCACCACCTGGAGTACTGATATGGGACGGGGGCTGATGAAGCTGCCGGGCATCCGGCCTGTAATCGCGCTGGCATCAGCGCTGGTACTGTTGCAGGCGATGACGATCATTATGCAAGCCAAATGGCTGGCACAGGCCATCACGGCATTGTTTGAAGGTTCATCCGTAACGGAGCAGTACCCGGTACTACTGCTGTTCCTGGCTGCTTTTGCCGCCCGCTATGCCCTATCTTTCTGGTTACAACTCGTGACCTCAAGATATGCGGAGAGAACGGGAACCGATCTGCGCAGACAGATGGTGGAGCAGTGGTTCAGGCTTGGACCGCGTTATGCCAAGACGGAGGGCACAGGCCATCTGGTTACGCTGGCACGTGAGGGCACAGCCCAATACAAGACCTATCTGGAACTGTTCATTCCTCGCATGCTGGGCATAGGATTCACACCCATCGTCATTCTGCTGTATGTGTTCAAGCTGGATCTGATGTCCGGGGTTATTCTGATGCTGACACTCCCAATCCTGATTGTGTTCATGATTCTGATTGGCCTCGCAGCGCAGCGGAAGATAGACGGACAATTCAGATCCTACAAAGCACTCGCTAACCATTTTGTTGATACCCTGCGTGGTCTGGAGACGCTGAAAACATTGGGACAAAGCAAAACACACGAAGGGTCCATTCTGCGGGTCAGTCAGCGGTATTGGAAAGCGACGATGTCTACCTTGCGCATGGCCTTTCTTTCTTCGTTTGCCCTCGACTTCTTCACCATGCTGTCCGTTGCTTCCGTAGCAGTTGGTCTGGGATTACGTCTGACGGAGGGGCATATGCTGCTCGGCCCTGCTTTGACGGTACTGATTCTGGCATCCGAATATTTCCTGCCTGTACGTATGCTCGGCGCTGATTATCATGCCACATTGGACGGTAAGGAAGCCGGAGCGGCCATTAATCAGGTGATTGAACGGGGGAAAGCTGCTGAACGGAAACAGAAAGAAGCCTATGCAAATGTTGTTGCACATCCGGTTAGGGAAGAGGACGAAGCTGGATCTGCACCATCATTATCTTCGGGTAATAGGAAAGCTGCTACTTCGACCATACGTGTCATGTTGAATGATAAAACGGCTGCGGGACATTTTGCTCCTGATCCTGCTTCTGTTTCTACTACTCCTGAGCTTGTTTCTTCCTCTTCCTTAGTGTTCTCTTGGAATGAGAATAGCAGGTTGGCACTAACGGATGTACAGGTACGGCATGATGATGAAGGTCCTTATTCGCTAAAGGATGTCACATTTCAGATCACGGGTCTTGGCAAAATTGGTATTATTGGCGCCAGCGGAGCAGGCAAGTCCACGTTGATTGATGTATTGGCTGGATTTCAGCTTCCTACTTCAGGCCAAGTATTAGCCAACGGACAGCCTGTGACACAGGATCTGCTTGAATCCTGGCGAAGACAGACGGCAGCCATTCCGCAGCATCCGTATATTTTCAGCGGAAGTCTAGCGGATAACGTTCGTTTCTACATGCCGGAGGCATCAGATACGGAAGTGGCGAAGGCCATTAGCGCAGCTGGATTAACCAAGCTACTGTCTTCATTATCCGGTGGGCTGCATGAGCTCATTGGGGCTGGTGGCAGACAGCTCAGTGGTGGGCAGGAGCAACGGGTGGCTCTGGCAAGAGCTCTGCTTAGTCAACGAAATATCCTGTTGCTTGATGAACCGACAGCTCATCTGGATGTAGAGACAGAGTATGAACTGAAACAGACGATGCTGCCGCTATTTGAAGGAAAACTTGTATTTTTGGCTACCCATCGTCTGCACTGGATGCCACATATGGATCGAATTATTGTCATGGATGGCGGCACGGTGGCAGAGACGGGAACACATCAGGAATTACTGGCACGACAAGGTGTATATTATCAGATGATTCAGGCCCAGATGGAGGCGATATAAAATGAAGTCCGGATATGAGCATATGGAGACCGTCCGTAACGGAAAAGAAAAAAATAGCTGGATTGCTCCGTATGTGGCACAGTACCGCTGGAGATTCATTGCAGTCATTGCGCTGGGTACATGCGCTGCCTTGTGTGCGGTACTGCTGCTGTTCACCTCCGGATTTCTGATCTCCAAGTCTGCGCTGCGTCCTGAAAATATTTTGATGGTGTATGTACCCATTGTTGGTGTACGTGCATTTGGGATATTCCGCGCCGTGTTTCGATATATCGAGCGATTGGCAGGACATGATGCCGTATTGCGGGTGTTGGCCGATCAACGGGTGAAGCTGTATCGCATTCTGGAGCCGCAGGCCCTGTTCCTGCGTTCTCGTATGCAGACCGGGGATGTACTTGGAGCACTCGCCGATGATGTGGAGCGGCTGCAGGATATTTATCTGCGTACAGTCTTCCCCGCCGTTACCGCGCTTGTGATGTACGGTGGGGCTGTGATTGTCTTTGGTAGTGTGGATCTGGGATTTGCGGTGTGGATGGGCTTGTATATGTTATTTCTCGTTGCCGTGTTACCTGCCCTCTCTCTGAAAGTGACGTGGAGATGGCGTGTACGGCTGAAAAAGGAAAACAGCACGTTGTATACCCGTCTGACTGACGGTGTGCTTGGACTGGGAGATTGGCTTGCAAGTGGACGAGCAGCAGAATTTGTTCAGCAGCAGGAAGAGGCAGAAGAACAGGTCGACACAGTTCGTCGCAAGTTGCGGCGCTGGACACGCTGGCGTGATCTGATAGCCCAGTCTGTCATTGGCCTGCTGGTGGTATCGGTTACGTTATGGGCTGGAAATGCCGCTGCTGTTGGGCACTTACCTGCCGTGATGATTGCTGCTTTTGTGCTGGTGTTATTTCCACTTACGGAAACACTTGTGCCTGTAGGGGATGCGGTGGAGCATCTTCCACAGTATCGAGAATCGCTGGATCGCTTGAAGCAGCTCGAAGGGAAAGAGCATCTTCCGTTGCAAAATGGAGCCGGTGATGCTGACGGAACGGGCGAATCGATCTCTGTAGTAAAAAACGGCAACGGATTGGCTGGACAGACATCGGAGTCCTTGCCAGCTGCGAATGATATTCCGGACAGACGAATTCGTCTTCGCATTCCACCGAAACTCAGAGCAGACATCGAGATTAATCGCGTAAGTTACCGTTATGCAGCAGATGATTCCTACGCCGTACAGGACGTATCCCTTCATCTGCCACAAGGCAAACGATTAGCCATCCTTGGACGAAGCGGCGGCGGCAAATCAACATTGTTGAAGCTGATTCAGGGGGCTTTGTGTCCATCTGGGGGGAAAGTTCTGGTCAATAATATGTCTGTGCAGACCTTGGGTGAGAGTGTCACTGATGTCATTGCGGTGTTGAATCAGAGCCCACACCTGTTCGACACCACGGTAGCGAATAATTTGCGGATTGGTCGTCCACATGCAACGGATGAGGAGATTCGTCAGGTGGCCGCCCAAGTAGGTTTATCCGGTCTGATCGAATCCTTGCCGCAGGGATATGATACACCGATGCTGGAGACGGGGCTGCGTTTCTCCGGTGGGGAAAGGCAACGGATTGCTCTGGCCCGGGTACTGCTCCGGGAGACGCCTGTTATTATATTGGATGAACCAACCGTAGGGCTTGATCCGGTGACGGAACGCGAACTGATGCGGACCATTCTGGACAGCTTGCAAGGCAAAACGATGATCTGGGTCACCCATCACCTGATTGGTGCGGAACAGATGGACGAACTTATTTTTATGGAAAATGGAAAAATTGCCATGCAGGGTTCTCACGAACAATTGCTGTCTGGAGAAGAGCGATACCGCCGTCTTATCGAACTTGATCGACCCGGATGGACAGGTCGGCAGCAACAGACACAATCGTTGCCACCCGTAGCTTCGAGATAAGTGGGAGCCTGTTAGCGCCGAACCATATAAGCATAACAAAGAGACGAGCCAAGAAATCTTGGACTCGTCTCTTTTTACATTTCGATATGACCGCTTTTGGTTGCGGATAATTACATTTCCACCAACATTAAAATAATGGAGGACAGACACAGACAAGTGCTGACGAGATAGAGCACAGCAACAACCTGTTTATGATTCAATCCGGCACGCAGCAGTCGATAATGAGCTTGACTTGCATCGGCCTGATAGATCGCTTTACCTTGAATGAAGCGTTTAATAACGACAAAGATGTTATCAAAGATCGGTACACCCAGCGCCAGAATCGGAATGAAAATGGACAACATGGTTGCTTGTTTGAATGCACCATCCAGAGCAATAACCGCCAGAATGAAGCCGAGGAACGTAGCACCTGCATCGCCCATGAACACTTTGGCAGGAGCTTTGTTGTACTTCAGATAACCGATCGTCACACCGACCAGAATGATCGACATGAGTGCAGAATCACTTTGGCCTTTGGCAAGGGCCACGATGAACAGGGTAATCGCCGAGATGGCCGATAATCCGCCAGCCAGTCCGTCCATGCCGTCCGAGAAGTTGATGACTGTTGTCACCCCGAAGATCCACAGGATCGTTAGAATGAATTGCAGCCAGATTGGAAGCATGACATATTCCGCGTTGAAGGGATTCACGAATCCGGTGAACGCAATACCTGAAGCAAATACGAGTACTGCCGCAGAGACCTGTACGAGCATCTTGGGCAGGGCAGGGAAATCTTTGCCTTTTGTTTTGTACCAGTCGTCGACGGTACCAATCGTTAGCAAAAGCATACCACCAGCGACCAGGGCCGCCGTTTCCCATGTGATTTCTTTCGTCAGAGCAATGTATGTCAGGAAAAATCCAGTAAATATCGCGTAACTCGCCGTGAGCGGGATAGGTTGCCTGTGCAGCTTACGCTCCACATCTTCTCGAGGCTTGTCCACAAAATCGAGCCGATGAGCCAGTCGACCAAGCGGCGGAATAAGCAGAACCACGACAGCAAAAGACACTATAAAAGCCAGTATGTATACCATAAACTCGCTTGTTTCACTCCCATCTACCAATTTCCCCTTATTATACGAGTTAAACAGGAAATCTGTCGATGTCATTATTGTAACCAGACGTACGTAAAGGTGAGCAAAAGTTCAGGTTTTATCGCATTTGAGGAAGATAGGAGCCAAAATAATGTTTTACGGCTTCAGCATGATATCCATCATCACCTTGCCAGGTTGCTGCAAAGACAAAATCGCTGGAACCACCTTTGCGTTTTCTTGGTTTATCTCCAGGAACCAGTATGCCTGCTGCCGCCCAGATTTCCAGCAGGGCATCTCGCTCCTGTTTGCTGGAAGGGAAGAGATCCTTCCACTTTTTCTCCAGTGAGCGAGCACTGTCTTTAGGGTCTTCCGTCTGAGCTGCTTTAAGCAGGTTGACCAGGATGGCTTGGTCTTCAGGAGTTACTTCATAACTTGCATCGTTGTCCTGAAGCAGTAATTCTAGATCCATCAGGCAGTAGATAAGCCAGCCATGCCGTACGCCGCCCCACTTGATCCGTTCAAAGTTCAGGACGTTTAGGTCGACGTTGGAATATTCCTTGTCTGACTGCAAACGCAGGAAATTGCAATCTCCACAGGCACTGGTATTAGCGTGAAGGGCAGGGCGTTCCGCGTAGGTGTGTAAAGGCATGTTCGATGTTAAAGCCCAGCTGGATAATGCGCTGCGCAGGTAGACTTTTTTGGTGGACAGACTATGTAGAAAGGCCGAAATCACGCGTTCCTTGAAGGAGTCATCCTGATGCATGGCGTACAGACGCTGGACAATCTCATCATGCGTGATCGTGAGTGGGTCGAACATAACGCCTTTGCTCTTGGCATATTCAAATTCATCTCCAGAGAAGGGTGCGGAAGTTGTTTTCCAGCCGCCGCCTCCCCAGAATGTGCTCAGCAGTATCTTTGCCGCTTTTTTGTCCATATGGTTAGCCTCCTTATATGGGAATTGCGATCATGATCATTGTGATTATTCTATCTCAGACCTGCTTAATGTGCGTATTCCGCGGATGTATTCAGAATCATCTCGACTAGTCCTGGAAAACGTGTATTTAGTTCTTCCTTTCGTAGGGAATAAAAGTGCTGTTTACCTACAATACGCGGCTGGATCACGCCAGCTTCACGCAAAATTTTGATGTGATGGGACAACGTGGATTTGGAAATATGGTCTACTTCGAAGGCGGAACAGTTTTTCTCGCCAGAGCTGGCCAGACAGTGTGCAATTTTCATGCGTATTGGATCACCCAATGCATTGCAGACCGTGGTCAGCTTGAATTCCGAAGCCATAGGTATCGTTGGAGTTCTCATATCTATGACGTTAGCATATTCGGCTGTACCTTTCAATGTTTGAAAAATTTCGAACTATAGAAGTTGAACTGTAACTATTACACTTGTTTACTCCGATTGCAGTACCATCTTTCGATCGCTCTTATCCCCAGATTTTCTTTATTCCCTTGCTCCAAGGGAAAAATCCGGTGATAAATGCGCACGCTTCGCTTCTTCAGATTGGTTCTGCACTCTCCGTGTTAGTGTAAAAGTCGGTCTCAACTTATATATTTCTTGCAGGCAGTATAAGAAGTATGATACATTTCTTTTCAATAGTTCGAAAATATTCGAACTTAAAGATTGGAAATCGGATTTTTTATTCTAGGAGGAATATGAATGAGTACTATAAATACCACTACACTGTTGAACAACTATTTCCGTTTATTTGATGCTTCACGCACAGACGAGCGCGCCATGGAGGACTTATTGTCCCTGTTTACACCGGACGCAGAGATTGTGCTTAACGGCACCAGTCGAACAGGATTCGATGGTTTCATGAAGGCTTTCTACGAATACAATAAAGACGTAAAACATATGTGGGACGCGTGGGTGCAACAGCCTGACGGCAGCTACCAAACGAACTGGGCAGTATGCGGACAAACGGCAGACGGATCGGTATATGCCAAAGCAGGCATTGATATCGCGCGAGTGAATGATACGGGCCAGATTGTGTATCTGGAGAATGTACAGGCCGATCAGAATGCGTTCAGCAAGTATAATCAGTAATAGTGCAGAAGCCCCACAGTCTTTCGAACTGTGGGGCTTTTTTTGTGTGGCATATTTAGCTAATTTGATAGACACTGAGGACGAAGGCTTCATCTATCCAATAACACAGTTTCTGCAAGAAAATTGGTACATAAAAACTGTACATGAAGATATGTAAATGAAAAAGACCCTCCCGCATGTCTAAAACATGGCGGGAGGGTCCTCATAAACGTACATGCACGCCTTCCCTACCCCTGCATCGTCTTATTCTGAAAGGCAGCGATATCTGCATACTCTTCTTCGAATTTGCGGGAGATGCGGATGAAGATCGGCAGCAGTTCACGGTACACGCGGACACTTTCCGGGTCAGGCTGGTGCCGATGTGTTGATCCGATCATGCCGGAGACGGCACTCAGGGAATCGATGCGGCCAAGGGCGTACAAGCCCAGTACAGCTGCGCCGAGGCAGGAGCTTTCGATACTTTCAGGAATGATGACATCCTGATCGAAAATATCTGCCATCATCTGACGCCACAACTCAGAGCGGGCGAAGCCGCCTGTCGCCTGAATTTTCTTCGGACGACCGATCTTTTCTTCAATTGCCAGCATGACGGTATAAAGGTTGAACAACACACCTTCGAGCGCAGCGCGAATCATATGTTCTTTCTTATGATGCAGCGTCAGGCCGAAGAACGAACCCCGTGCGTTCGGATTCCAGAGCGGAGCCCGCTCACCTGTCATGTACGGATGGAACAAGAGACCTTCCGAACCGGGAGGTACGTTCTCAGCAACACGAGTGAGCACTTCATACGGATCGATGCCAAGTCGCTTCGCCGTTTCCACCTCGGAAGCCGCAAACTCGTCCCGAATCCAGCGGAAAATAACACCGCCATTGTTAACCGGTCCGCCAATGACCCAGGCATCCTCCGTGAGCGCATAACAGAAGAAACGTCCTTTTGGATCGGTCACTGGTTTATCCACGACCGTACGAATCGCTCCGCTAGTACCAATGGTTACGGCCACGACGCCTGGGTCAATGGCATTCACGCCCAAGTTGGAGAGCACACCATCACTGGCTCCGATGACAAATGGTGTGGTGACCGCAATGCCCATCTCCTTGGCGTATTCCGGGTGCAGTCCATGTTTCAACACATGTGTGGTTGGGACCAATCGGGATAGGTGTTCCGGCGTAATGCCCGCCACATGTAGCGCTTCTGCATCCCAGTCGAGTTTCTCCAGATTCATGAGCCCGGTGGCGGAGGCCATCGAGTGATCAATGACGTATTCAGAAAATAATTTATAGAAAACATATTCTTTCATGGATATGAATTTGTACGTCTGTCTGAACAGTTCCGGTTGATCCCGGGTGAGCCACATGATTTTGGTGAGAGGGGACATCGGGTGAATCGGCGTACCTGTTCTCAGATAGATTTCGTGACCATTCATCTCCAATTTGAGTGCTTCGGTCCACTCGGCACTGCGATTATCTGCCCAAGTCATGGCCCGCATTAGCGGTTTGCCGTGTTGATCGACAGGCAGAATGCTGTGCATGGCCGAACTGAAGGATACAAACAGGATGTCCTCTGGCTTCACTCCCGCTTTGGACGTGGCCTGTTTAACGGATTCGATGACTGCTTTGAAAATATCTTCCGCATCCTGCTCCGCAATCGCAGGTGTGGGGGTGTGTAGCGGATAATCGGCACTGCCTTGAGCCACAATGGTTCCGTTCTGTTCGAACAAGACGGCCTTGGTGGAGGTCGTGCCGATATCTACGCCGATCATATAGGGTGAAGAAGCCATTTTGTCATCCCTCTTTCTTAAATATATAAGTGAATGAATGCTGTTACACGTTAACACTTCGGGTACAGAAAGCCTTCCGATCGCGTAAATGCGAAGCATATGCTTTCGAAGTAGCTTTCCTCTGGAAAGCTTTTTACTCCATTTCTTCAGGCTCTTTCTGTCCCCTCCGCCAACGTGGCGCCATTCATCCAACTTATATGGCATCTGTTATTTCATCTATAGATAAGAATATCAGACTTGAGGGATGGATCAAAATGCCACAATCTTAGTCCTTCACTGCTCCTGCGGCGATATCCGAAATAAACTGACGGCTAATGAACAGGAACATGACGATAAGCGGAATAACGGCGAGCAATGTACCCGCGATAACCATGGCATAGTCTGTATTATACAGTCCGTTCAATTGAGACAACGCAATCTGCAACGTATACTTGCGTTCATCTGTCAGGACGATCAAAGGCCACAGGTAGTCATTCCATACCCCGATAAAGGTGAATGCGCCGAGGAAAGCAAAGGCAGGTCGCAAGATTGGCAGTGCCACGTTCCAATAGAGTCGGAAGAAATTACAGCCGTCGATGCGGCCTGCATCCAGCAGATCGTTCGGAATGGACTCCGTAGCATATTGGCGAATCCAGAAGATGCCGAAGGCGTTCACCATGCCCGGAATAATCAGGGCCTTGAAGGAACCGACCCAGCCGAACGTAGCCATCAGCACGAAGGAAGGCACCAGCGACAGCTGCGAAGGTACCATCATGGTGGCGAGTAGCAGGATGAAGAGCCACTTTTTGCCGGGAAATTCAAACTTCGCAAACGCAAACCCCGCCAGTGAGTCAAAAAACAGCACCAGGATCGTTACGAGGCCTGACACAAACAACGTATTCAGAAAAGCTCCCCAGAAATCAATCTGCTGCAACACCCGCGTGATGTTATTCCACAGTTCACCCCCGAACCAGAGCTGGGGCGGGAACTTATAGATATCGGACGTTGTCCGGGTGGACATTACAATCAGCCAATAGAACGGGAACATGGATATGAGCATGCCCCCGATAAGACCGGTATACAACACCAGCGATTTGAGGTGTTTGGTCGCCATGTGCGCTCCCCCTTATCACATCAGGATGATTTGCCTTGAACAAGCTTCCAGTTCACAATCGAGAACAGGGCGATAATGAGGAACATACCCCAGCCAACAGCAGCCCCATATCCGAAGTAATTGTTAATGAAGGATTCACGGTAGAGGTACAGTACAATCGTCATACCTGCTGCACCCGCGCCACCATCGTTACCTACCAATACTTGTGGCTCGGTGAACAGCTGCATACCGCCAATCGTTGATGTAATGACCGTAAACAGGATCACAGGACGCAACATCGGAATCGTAATTCGGAAAAAGGACTGTATCGCTGATGCACCGTCAATTTTGGCTGCTTCGTATAATGTCTGCGGGATACTCTGTAATCCCGCCAGATAGATGACGGCGTTATATCCGGTCCAGCGCCAGACCACCATGGAGGAGATTGCGACTTTGATGCCCCATGGTGCATTTAGCCACTCCACAACCGGTAGCCCGACCGACTGCAACAGATAATTGAGAAAGCCATAATTGTTGGCAAACAAGGCACCGAAGATGATGGCCACCGCCACGATGGACGTGACGTTCGGCAGGAAATAACCAACCCGAAACAGGGTGCGGAACTTCACAAATGGTGCATGCAGCAGAAAGGCAATAATCAGGGCGAAGAAGAGCATTGGAATCGTCGAATAGATCCAGATCATGAACGTATTGCCCACGGCTTGCCAGAACTCGGCATCGGTCAGCATGTAGTTGAAATTGTTGAACCCGTTGTACGTCATGACACCGATGCCATCCCATTTATGAAAGGCCAGATAGAGTGAGAACCCGATCGGGAACAGGCCAAATACCGCAAACAGAATATAAAACGGCGATATCGCAACATAAAGTGCACGATGCTCCCACATCCTGGACCACAGTGACTTCTGCCGATCCAGATCAGGTCTTGCATTTCCGGGATCGGGAGTAAGACGAGGTTCAGTTACAGCCATATGAATTCCTCCTTTGCGGATAACGAAACCACACGTTCTTCAGGTTAACGCTGTAATTCCCGCTCGACGCGGTGCACCGTATCCGTCCAGACCTGCTGAGGATCGGCATTTTGCTTCGCGACATCATTCAGCCGCCGGGTGATAATGTTGTGTACGGATGGGTATCGTTCGCCAAAGAAAGCATCCGGCACCTCCTGTGCCGATTCGGCAAATACAGGCCCTGTCGCCTGTCCACCGAAGAAAGGTTCTTTTTCTTTCATGGCAGGATCATCAAATACACCTGGGGCAGAAGGGAACAGGTTCAATGTCTGATATTGCTCGAGCTGATTCTCGGGACTTTGCAGCCAGCGAACCAGTTCAAAGGCTTCCTGAGGATGTTCACTCGACTTCAGGATGGACAGGAAGGATCCCCCGTTATTGCCATCTCCCCCTGGTGCCCGAGCGACCCGCCACTTCCCGGATGTATCGGGAGCGGCTTCCTGAAGAACTTGTTTCATCCAGACAGCACCTACGAACGAGGCGATTTCGCCATTATTCATTGCGGCGTTCCAGCCCGGAGTCCAGCCGTCTGCATTGGCAAGTAGTCCCTTCTCTTTGAAAGCTATGGAGGTATCCCAGCTTGTTCGTACCAGAGCAGAATCCATGCCGATGAATGAACCATCCGGACGGAAATAACGTTCAGCTCCTTGGGACAGCACTTGGTTGTAAACGCTTCCAATGTTATCGGTCAGATATACCTTGCCTCCGAATTTCTCCTTGAGCTGTTCTCCAGCAGCGGCATATGCATCCCAGCTGTTAATCTGGCGTGTAACGTCTTCGGGTTCAGATGGCAATCCGGCTTCCTTAAACAGATCTTCCCGGTAGAAGAGGGCAGTCGGTCCGGTATCCATCGGAAACCCGATCATCTGTCCACTTGGTGTAACGCCTTGCTTCCATTTCCACGGCAGATATTGGTCTTCAATATCTCCTGCACCGAGATCATACAGATTATAGAAACGGTCCTCACTGGGGAATAGCTCCATGATCCAGTCGTTCAATGCCACAATGTCTGGTTCACCTGAGCGTGCAGCGAGTGTTGTTTTGAGCTTTGCTTTGAAATCACCGCCGATTTTCTGAGCTGTCAGTTCAATATTGGGGAACTTTTCCTTAGCCCTGGCAATCAACTTATCATCGATGGAACGATTCCAGTACCATAGTGTAAGCGCTACCTTTTTGTTGTTCGCTGAATCGTCCTGTCCGGGCCAGATGGAGCATCCGCTTATGAGCAGGACGCAGACCATCAGTATGGCTGTCCAGCATGTTCTTTTCCGGCGGATCATGTGCATAACCCCCTCATTGTTAAGTTCGAGGCATGAAGTGCTTTGGACTACAACATTAGTGTATGAGCAGTTTATAAACTCATACCCAATATTCCCGAAATGAAACACATATTTGTGTCCGTTGCGTAACATAATTTTAGTAGTTACTTTAAAAATAAAAGTTACTTGACACTTTATAATTTTTATTCTAAACTAACTTACATAAAGTAACTAATGATGATGAGAATAATATAGATACGTACTATATAACATCCAAGTGATCCAATTTCACGCTGGATGCGAATCAATCAACATACAAGTTGGCCTAAACAGGAGGAACGACAATGATCAATTCACATATTATTCAACTACTTGCCCCCAAAATTCAGACTTTTCCGAGTGGAAAAGAGTTTATATACCTCGTGGGGCCGATTAAGCTCCCCGTAAACCTCAATGGAGAGACCAAGACATTCCAGTGGTACAGCTGGATGAAATCAGACAAAGCGATGGAGAGCGGCGAGTTAATTGAATCTCTTGCTGAAGCTGAACTGGCAGAGCGTCAACAATCCAGTGTTCTGGTGTATGGTGACTTTGCCAACGCACAAGAAGCGCTGATCCGGATGCATAGCATCTGTCATACAGGCGACATCTTTGGCAGCAAACGCTGTGATTGCGGCTTCCAATTGGAGCAATCCATGAAAATGATCGCCGCTCATGGAGCGGGTGCACTGTTTTATCTTGCGAACCATGAGGGACGTGGCATTGGTCTGTTCAGCAAAGCGATGGCGTACATTTTGCAAGAAGAAGGTCTGGATACGGTAGATGCGAACTTGCAGCTCGGATTCACGGACGATGCTCGTAATTATGATGATGCAATTGCTGTGTTGCGTGCGCTTCGCTCTGCACCAGTTACACTGATCACCAACAATCCACGGAAGCTGGCTGCCTTGCAGGAAGCGGGATTGAATGTGGGCGGACGTGTCCCACTCTGGGGAGATCGCTCTGCTTTCAACGAGAAATATCTGCAAACAAAAGTGAATCGTTCCGGTCACTTGTCAGAAAATGATGGCTGGGCTGGGGCAGAGACGCTACTTCCGCATGCGCAGGCTTAATCATTATTAATAGACGTAATTGATTAGTCGTTGTAGTACTCTTCGTTCTGGAGAAGTACAGCAGCGGCTTTTTGCTATGGATGATAGGGTAGCGATCAGGGTTTCCTGATTCACGGAATGGCTTGCCGTTCCCGCAGTGCGGATTATACAATATAGGCATCTGATGAATGCGGGAGGAACGAAGGTGCCATTTGAGGGACAACGTATATTGCCGGCTGCAAAGAGCATGAGGCAGTTTGAAGCGATGATTGAAGGCCCTTATACCTATGGGGTGATGCTGGAAACCCATATTGCACAGCTTCAGAGTGTAATGGACGAGGCGCGGCGGTATGACAAAAAGATACTTTTGCATGCAGATCTGGTACAGGGATTGAAAAACGATGAGTATGCGGCAGAGTATCTGTGTCAGCACATTCGTCCGGCAGGACTGATCTCTACAAGGGCAAGTGTAATTCAAAAGGCGAAGCAGAAAGGCATTACAGCCATACAACGTATTTTTCTGCTGGATACCCATGCACTGGAGAAAAGTTATCTGCTGCTGGCTAAAACCCAACCGGATTATATTGAAGTACTACCTGGTGTCATTCCGCATATTATTGCGGAAGTATCTGTACGTACAGGTATCCCCATTATTGCGGGGGGACTGATCCGTTCACCGGAAGAGGTTGAACTTGCGCTTGGCGTCGGGGCTACGGCAGTGACCACATCCAACACAGATCTGATCCGACACTTCGAGAAATCGCTTACATCGTAAAAAGAACCCACAACTGGAGGTTGTCTGTATGGAAAAATATATTTTGGCTCTGGATCAAGGAACGACGAGCTCCCGGGCCATTCTATTTAACCACGGCGGGGAGATTGTGCACATTGCTCAGCAGGAATTCCCCCAATATTTCCCTAAGCCGGGTTGGGTAGAGCAGAATGCCAATGAAATCTGGAGTTCCATTCTTGCCGTGATGGCTTCATGTCTGGCAGAGAGCGGGATCAAACCTGTTCAGATTGCCGGGATTGGAATTACCAATCAGCGGGAGACCGTTGTGGTATGGGACAAAGAAACAGGCAGACCCATCTATAATGCAGTGGTATGGCAATCCAGACAGACCGCAGATATCTGTGAAGAATTGAAGACGCAGGGTCTCGGGGACCTTTTTCGCCGCAAAACAGGATTATTGATCGATCCCTACTTCTCGGGAACGAAGGTCAAATGGATTCTGGATCATGTCCCTGGTGCCCGAGAGCGGGCAGAGAAGGGTGAACTGTTGTTTGGCACGATTGATAGCTGGCTGATCTGGAAACTAAGCGGGGGCACCCACGTTACGGATATATCCAATGCTTCACGTACACTGATGTATAACATCTATGATCTGCAATGGGATGACGAATTGTTAAGTATTCTCGACATTCCTAAGGCCATGCTGCCAGAGGTGCGAGGTTCATCCGAGGTATATGCACACACGACAGACTATCATTTCTTCGGTCATCGGATTCCGATTGCGGGGGCCGCAGGAGATCAGCAGGCAGCGATGTTTGGTCAGGGCTGTTATACCAAGGGCAGTATGAAAAATACATATGGTACCGGATGTTTCATGCTCATGAATACAGGAGAGAACCCGGTAGAATCGGATCACGGACTGATTACGACCATTGCCTGGGGGATGAATGGCAAGGTTGAATATGCGCTTGAAGGCAGCATTTTTGTTGCAGGCTCAGCGGTTCAATGGTTGCGTGACGGATTAAGAATGCTTCGCTCTTCAAAAGATAGTGAGGACTATGCCTCACGCGTGCCTTCGACAGATGGCGTGTATATGGTACCTGCATTTGTGGGACTGGGCAGTCCGTATTGGGATAGTGAGGTCAAGGGTGCAGTGTTTGGCCTGACCCGCGGCACGACGAAGGAACACTTTATCCGCGCTACACTGGAAGCATTGGCGTATCAGACCAAAGATGTACTGGAGGCTATGGAATCCGACTCGGGTATTCCTGTGCATGCTCTGCGTGTCGATGGCGGGGCGGCGGCTAATGATTTTCTCATGCAGTTCCAGAGTGATATTCTGGGCATTCCTGTCGAACGCCCAACGGTGAACGAAACGACTGCATTGGGTGCGGCTTATCTGGCAGGTTTGGCGGTTGGGTATTGGACGAACGCGGATGAATTGGCCGATCATGAGAATACGGAGCGTGTCTTCCATCCTGTTATGGCTGAGGAACAACGGACAGAACTGTATACAGGCTGGAAGCGTGCAGTGAATGCAGCAATGGCTTTTAAATAAAAGGAATGAAATGAATATCTCTTGGTGTGGGTATTTGTACTTTTTAACTAAACATATGTTATAAATGATATTTACTGGTGGAAAATGATGCATGATTTACAGGGTTATTCTTCCTGGAGAGAGCAAAATATATACCCACTATAAGGAAAAAAACAAGGTTAGTGGATTCATTTGAAATTCCATCCTTTGGCAGAACAACTTTTTGAATTTTTTTTGAATAATGTGTCATTTCAGGACTTCACGCCGTCAAAAATCTGTGATAGGATAAAGGCACAAGTTAAAAAATGATGTCTGGAGATCGGGAGGGACCACGTGCCGCTCAGCAATTGCTGAGCGAATGACGTGGTCCTTTTTTTGTTTTTTTACGGAAAGATTAAGGAAATCAGTGGGAGGTTCAAGAATGACAGAAACGTTCTCGTCAGCACACCGGACCGAATATTTGCAAAGCATGGCGAATGCACATTTTGACGTATTAATTATTGGCGGCGGGATTACAGGCGCAGGGATTGCATTGGACGCGGCTTCCCGTGGATTGAAGACGGCGCTTGTCGAAATGCAGGATTTTGCAGCAGGTACATCCAGTCGTTCGACCAAACTTGTCCATGGCGGATTGCGTTATTTGAAGCAATATGAAGTGAAGATGGTTGCTGAGGTAGGACGGGAGCGGGCTGTCGTTTATGAGAATGGGCCACATGTGACAACACCGGAACCGATGTTGTTACCGATCTATACGGCAGGTACGTTCGGCCGCTTCAGCACATCCATTGGATTGATGGTGTATGACCGGCTCGCCGGGGTGAAGCGCAGTGAACGGCGCCAAATGTTGAATGCTGGAGCGGTGTCGGATAGTGAACCTTTGCTGCGCAAACAGGGGCTGTTGGGTGGTGGACTCTATGTGGAGTACCGGACTGATGATGCCAGGCTCACCATAGAAGTTATGAAAGAAGCTGTCAAACGCGGGGCACAGGCAGTGAACTACGTCAAGGCGAAAGGTTTCCTGAAGGAGAATGACAAGATTACAGGTATTGAAGCCATGGATCAGATCGATGGGCAGATCTATACGCTAAAAGCAAGCAAGGTGATCAACGCTTCCGGTCCATGGGTGGACGGTCTGCGGGAATTGGATGGTTCGCGCCAGGGGAAAACGCTACAGATGACCAAAGGCATTCATTTGGTCTTTGATGGTGAACGATTCCCATTAAGACAGGCCGTCTATTTTGATACACCAGATGGTCGAATGGTGTTTGCTGTCCCACGTGATGGCAAAACCTATGTAGGCACAACCGACACCGTGTATCAGGACGATCCTGCACACCCGCTAATCTCCGACTCGGACCGCGATTATGTGATTGATGCAGTTAATGGCATGTTTCCAGATGTACACATTGGTACCGAGGACGTGGAATCTGGATGGGCGGGTGTACGACCACTAATTCATGAGGAAGGCAAAAATCCTTCCGAAATTTCACGTAAGGACGAAGTCTGGGTATCCGATTCTAACCTGATTACGATTGCCGGGGGCAAATTAACCGGATACCGTAAAATGGCCGAGATGGTTGTTGATCTGGTCGCACGCCAGATGGAGCAGGAGAGTGGGCATTCCATAGGCCCTTGTGTAACGAAGAAGATGCCCATCTCCGGCGGTGATGTAGGGGGATCGGCTGGATTTGTATCGTATGCGGAGCGCAAGATCAAGGATGGTGTTGCCCTGGGGCTTGCTCGACCTGCTGCGGAGCGGCTGGTCCGTACGTATGGTTCCAACGTGGAAGCATTATATGAGCGAATGCCCGATCCACGAACCAAGTCAGAACTTCATGGCATGCCACAGGAGCTATTGCTTATGCTACATTACGCGATTGATGAAGAGATGGCTGTAACCCCATCTGACTTTTTGGTACGAAGAACAGGTGATTTATTCTTCCGTATTGATGAAGTTCGTCGCTATAAAGCAGCAGTTATCTCGTATATGGCTGGTCGTCTGGACTGGTCTGAAGAGCAAGCGATTAAACATACACAGGATCTGGATCAGCTGTTGCTGGAAGCATCCGGCAAAATCTGAGGCAGGATTTCAAGGCCGAGAGTCGAATGGAACATGTAAGCGTGTAACATAGAGAGGGGATTACATCCATGACATTACAGATCGGAATCATTGGAACAGGCTGGTTCAGTAAGGTACACGCGGATATTCTCGCACGGATGGAAGGTGTTCGTGTTGCGAGTGTCTGTGGAACATCGCTCGAAAAGGCAGAGGCTATGGCCTCCGTATATGATGCTGTTGGTTACGGGGAACTTGAACATATGCTGGATGGTGAGAAGCTGGATGCGGTGTATATCTGTGTGCCTCCGATGTCTCACGGATTGATTGAGTCCGAATTAATCCGCCGCGGTATTCCATTCCTGGTGGAGAAACCTTTGAGCACTGGAATGGATGTTCCGCGTCAGGTATTGGATCAGGTACAGAAGAGCGGTTTGTTAACCTCTGTAGGTTACCATTTCCGTTATCAGGAGGCTGCGCAGGTCCTGCAGCAAGCGATGAAAGAACAGACGGTTGGCATGGCACTTGGCCGCTGGATGGGCGGAATGCCCGGAGTTTCCTGGTGGCGGCGTCAGGAAGGTTCAGGAGGACAATTCGTAGAGCAGACTACACATATTGTAGATTTGCTTCGGTATTGTGCAGGAGAAGTTACGGAGGTATATGCTGTAGCAGCTCAGCGAAGCATGCATGAGAAGCATGAGCATGTCACCGTTGCCGATGTGGCAAATGTGACGCTCAAGCTGGAAAGTGGAGCAATTGCAAGTATCGCCAATACATGTCTGTTGCCAGATGGAGAGGGCGGTGCTGGGCTCCAGTTCTACACGGATGCAGGTGTGTGGGATTGGACGCCGGAACGTTTGCTTCTGCCAAGTGCGGCAAAACATGCGATGGCAGGCCTGGAGATTCCGGCAGGACATAATCCATACGAGCGTGAGAATGAAGCATTCATTCACGCCCTGCGTACGGGAGACCGTTCACGAATTCTGTCCGATTACACGGATGCCTGCCGTACACAGGAGATTACAACGGCAGCGCTCGCATCGGCAGATTCCGGTCTGCCTGTACAGCTTCAGCCTTCTAAACATCTTTCTCATTAAAAGGTTGAAGGTAATATAAATACGCCTGAATCAGGGAATGATCCGCAGATCAGCCTGATTCAGGCGTATTTGTGTTGAGTAGAGATTATTGAGCAGCAATTCAACTACTCGGATTTCTGCTGTTTCAACCAGTCGGATGACCAACTGTAGATCTGATCAATGACAGGTTCAATGGCTCTGCCTTTCGGTGTCAATTCATACTCTACACGGGGAGGTATCTCGGGAAACATGTGTCGGGTTACGATACCTTCCGTCTCCATTTCCTTCAATCGCTCCGATAAAAGTCGTCCACTGATCGCCATCTCTGCTTCAAGCTCCGTAAACCGCTTGGGTCCGGACAACAGTTGGTACATGATTAACAGTACCCACTTCTTGCCTATGATGTCTATGGCTTGAGTGATCATACAGGGACTTGGTGCTTTTACTTTTTTCAGCTTCAACGTGTTCACCTCGATTCATAATTATTTTCTTCAAAGTTGTATATGAAAGGACATGATTTCTGCCGCTTTAAGAATATAGGACATCCAAGTAAATGAGGGTTACTACAAAATATACTGTAACATACCTTTTGTATGTATTATACATCATACTGCGAAAAATTACTTGAAGAAATTATCTTATCATTGTATACTAACTTCATAAAAGTAAGTTGGTGATAAATAATACGTATAATATGAACGCGTACTATTCTGAAAATTGAACTGGGCTGAACGGTTGAAAACAGAGTGACCTTTGGGAGCTTTTACATAGATTCTTTTTTTACTATTTATCGCAAAAATAATCATTACATAGTGGGAACATTCAATTCGCTTTAGGAGGATCTACATATGAACAAGATTTTGGGTTATATTTTTCTGGTTGTGCTAGCAGGTGTATTCGTCATGACTGGGTTTAACAAGATTAGTGGGGCGGACATGATGATTCAGACCTTCGAGAGTTTCTCTTATCCGACATGGACGATGTATCTGCTCGGTGCTGCGGAGTTGCTTAGTGCAGTAGGATTGCTGATTCCACGTACTCGCATCCTGGCTTCTGGCATACTGACATTCATTCTGATTGGGGCCGTGGGAAGTCACCTGATCTATGCACAATACGCTGCTGTTCCGTTCCCGGCTGTGTTGTTGGTAGCTAATATCATTGTCCTGATTGTGGGCATGCGCAGATTGGAAGCGGAAGAAAAAGGCCAGATGGACGCGATTCAGGCGTAAGTCAAAGGTTAAGAGGGAACGTTATTGGGCTGTTCACCGTGGAAAAGGTATTCCTGTCAAAAGGAATGTAAACGCGGATGCCTATGCAGAAGATGACCACTGCCAGTGGAGCGGTGGTCATCTTTTTTATGTAAGACTTCGCGTGGCACGTGTAACGATTCGCCGCGTATGTTGGGTATCCGACTGCTGAGTCCAAGTGGCACAGACCTGCTTCACCCACTCTGGATTGGTCTTGCTGGCATCGTTCAGCCAGTTACTTACCGAATCCTGCACATACTTATGGGCATCGGATTTCACCGCGTCAAGCAAGGGAAGGGCCATGGCCGGATTTTCTTTTAACTCCTGAATATGCTTGGCCCAGACGCCGCGAGGTCTGATTGATTCTATGGCAAAGCGACGGATCAGTGGATCAGGGTCAACGCTCCATGGGATTAATTGTTGCAATGCTGAGGCTAATTTGGCAGAGATGGACTCCCGTACAGCCATCCAGGCGATTTCTCTCACACCAAAGTGATGATCTGCTGCAAAGAGCCGAATATGCTCCAACTTTTCAGTCAGGTTCAGACCGGAATCCAGCCCAATGATATAAGCCGCCCAACAGCGAACGCTGTCTGAACGATGTTCTGCAATGGAACGAAAGAGATTCGTTTGTTCATTGACTGATAGACGTTCCAACAGATCAAGCCATTGCATGGCTATGACCGGGATGATTTTCATGATCCGCTGCTCATCCATCTGTTTTAACTGCTCTGTAATTGCGCTGGTTTTGGCATCCATTCCCCATTCATGGGTAACCTTCTGAAAAAGAGAAACATGATCTACAGCCAGCCATTCGGTCAAATTAACCGATTCAATATGTCCTGCTTGCAGCCCATTGCGGATATGCTCCGGGATTTCCGTTGCTTTACGGGCACCTTTGCGAAGAAGAATGTCTTCAGGGATAAATAGATCTGATTTAGCATCCAACAGTATTCCTCCTTGGTTGTATAACATGATCAGTTATACAATACAACTTGCTGGAGAACAGGGATGTAAGGCATCTTACAAGTGGGCAGTGATTTTCCGGAGGGTAGCAATTTCGTCACGATGAAGGGAAACTGATTTGAATCCGGTACGAATACGGCCAGATTTTGCCAAGTCTTGCATGACAATCGTAACCGATTCCCGTGTGGCTCCCGCCATCCAGGCAATCTCCTGATGGGTAAGCCCAAGTTGAATCCGGCAGTACTCATCTTCTTCGATCCATCCCATCTGTTCAGCCAGCCGGAAGAGATTATGTATCACCTTTTCATGCAGGTTTCCGAGTGCGAGCGTCTGTGTCAACTCGCTCATTCGTTTGATCCGCTCGCTTAGTACGTTCATCAGTCTCATCATAAACTGTGGATGTTCAATCAGAAACTGTTCAAAACGTTGTTTGTTCATCAGGCAAATATCACACTCCTCCATTGTTTCGATATAAACAGCACGTGTTCCGAGTGAGATCCCGTTCATTTCTCCAAACACGTTACCTTCCGTCAAAATATCGAGAGTGAACTGCTTGCCCTCCGGATTTAATGTATATAAACGAACCTTTCCCCTTTTTACAAAATAGAAACCTTCTGTAAACGTATCCGGTGTCTGGATCTGTCTGTTTTTGGGTATGGTCGTAATAGAAGTCATCCCATCCATTTCAATCAGGTCTGCCTCGGACAAGGAGGACATGAGGTCGAATTGTGATAAATACAGAAGTTTATCCATAGAACTCCTTTTCATGACAATATGAATATAAAAAAAAGAAGAACCCACGAAAAACAACGGGTTCTCTTGCAGCGGGACTTCCTGATCGGAAGGTCTTCTGACTATAAATGATCAAATGCCATTTTAATTATAGTAACTTTTTTAATTGAGAGACGCGTCCTTGGCTGATGCCAAGCTTTTCCGCAATTTGCTGTTGAGCCAAACCGGGATTCTGTTCAACAATTTCTTTCATCTGTTGCAGCATACGTGCCGTCTTGGGCCGCAGGTCCGGGTATTCTTGGTTGTCAGCTGTGGTCCCTTCTTCCCTAGCGGGAGATGAGACTGGGGCGGATTTGGAAGCAGGACGCTCCACGGGTGCAGGAGCCTGTTTGTTCTGAGGTACGAACCAGTCGGGAGAGTCATCCGGGTGTTTTAATTGAATTGCACAAGTCCGGCAGATGAATTGTTCTTTGAAATACATTTCCGTATCTACATCACCGCAAAAAATACATAATGTTGATTTGTACTTTCTTAAAATCAACTCTTTTCCTTCAATGAAAAACTCAAGCGGATCGCCGATATGGATTTCCATCGTATCCCGCATTTCTTTGGGAAGGACAATTCGTCCAAGACGGTCCAGAGATCTCTTCATTCCGGTTCTTTTCATCGCATCTCCCCCGCAATATTCACAATTAAAAACCTGTCCTTATTGTAAGGAAGAAAGGGCTTTAATACAACAATAATATTTCAAAAAAGTGGATAATTCCATCCATTATGGGAAAATAAGTTTAGAAAGGACGGGTGCAACGGCTAAAGTGAACAAGGCAGCGAGCACCATGGAGATGCTGGAGATGGTACCCGTCAGGGAACTCAGTTCAAACGCCTTGGATGTCCCTGTGCCATGGGCACCGGTTCCAAACAGTGTGCCTCGTGCAATCTCCCCATCGATGCGCAGCATCTTAACGATCGAAGGGCCCATAATCACTCCGAGCAGACCAGTCATAATAACAAAAACAGCTGTCACTGCGGGAATGCCACCGATGGTAGCCGAAACGTTCATGGCAATCGGGGTGGTGATCGATCTTGGGATCAGACTATGAATGAGACCGGAATCCAGGCGCAACCATTTGGCGAGCAGGGCAGAAGAAAGTACAGCAACCACCGAGCCGGTCATGACACTGAAGACAATCTCGGAAATATGTTTTTTGAGTACATGGAAAAAGGTATAAAGCGGTACGGCAAACGCCACGGTGGCCGGTTGGAGAAGCAGACTCAGCCATTTGCCGCCACTGCTATACGTGGTATAATCCGTTCCCGTTGCGAGCAATATGCCAACGACAAGCAGCGGCGTAATGAGCAGTGGAGACAGATATACTTTTGGCAGACTACGATACATTCGTTTGGCGACCGCATAGATACCGACGGTTAACAGCAGGCAGAGAAATCCAATCATCCGGTGTGACGCTCCTTTCGTTTCGCGATTCGTGTAGCCACCAGGCCTGTGCAGGACATGACCAGAAATGTACTAAGCAGTACGATGAATAAAATCTGCAGACCGTCATGCTCCAGCATGGGCATATAGTTCATAATGCCAACGGCTGACGGGATAAAAAATAACAATAGTTCACCGAGCAGCCAGGCAGCTCCAACTTCAATCCAGCGCAGCTTCACGACACGAGTCTGAAGCAGAATGAATAACACGACCATACCGAGTATTGAACCTGGTACAGGAAGATGGAGAGTACGGGCCAGCAGGTCCATGAGCAGTGAAAAAACCATTAAGAGCGCAACTTGTGCAATACCAAGGCCCCATTTTTTCACTTCAATCCCTCCTTGTATAATCAACGTAATCCTTTGAGTTAATATGAAAATGAAAATGATTCATTTGATATCATAAATTTTACATGGCATTCTTTCATGAGTAAAATGCATATTAAGAATGTTTACTATTCCATTTATCTATGAGAGGTGGGAATCAACCGATGGATATCCGCCATTTGCAATATTTTCTGGAAGTTGCCCGGCAGCAGAGCTTCACTAAAGCCGCCGAAGTCCTGTATATCACTCAGCCCACGATCAGCAAGACGGTCAAGAGTCTTGAAGAGGAGTTGGGTATCACGTTGTTGGACCGTTATGGTAAGAAAGTGGAACTAACCGATGCAGGTCATGTGTTTTTTCGGCAGGCACTGGAGATTGAAAAATCATTCCGCAGTCTGTCGTCCGAATTGGACGATCTAATGAACTTGAAGAAAGGACATCTGCGGATCGGCTTGCCACCGATGGTAGGATCAAGCTTTTTCCCCATGATCATTGGTGAATTTCACAAAGCCTACCCGCAGGTGACCATTCAGCTGTTTGAGGATGGTGCCAAAAAAGTGGAGGCCGATGTGATCAGTGGTGCACTGGATATTGGCGTTGCCGTATTGCCAACCGTGGATGAGCTGTTGGATCATTTTGTGTTTGTGAAAGAGAAGCTGAACCTGCTTGTACACCCTTCACATCCGCTTGCAGGTAAAGAGTCGGTTGCGCTGCATGAACTGGAGAACGACGCCTTTGTGCTGTTTCGGGAGGATTTTGCGCTGCATGACCGGATTATTGTGGCCTGTCAGCATGCTGGGTTCCAGCCCCGGGTGGTATATGAGAGCTCCCAGTGGGATCTGCTCAGCGCGATGGTTGCCGCCAATCTGGGGGTGGCCTTACTGCCGGAGACGATCTGTCGTGAGGTGGACCATATGCGTGTACGCATCATACCGGTAGTGGAACCGGTGATTCCATGGCAGCTTGGTATGATCTGGCGGAAGGACCGCTATCTTTCATTTGCCACGAGAGAGTGGATCGCATTCACACAGTCGATGCTGGGTGAGTAAGGAAGCGATCGGAAGGTAGTTCTGTCATTGTAGTGACCGGTGTAAATACTCTTTTGTTGACCCCGGATCGTTGTTACAATGGAAGCATAATCATGATGGAGGTGTACGAACATGAAACTGCGGGTATCCGCTGTACAATACCAATTGCACACAATTAGCTCGTTTGAGCAGTTCGCCGCTCAGGCTGAGCATTACATACGGACAGCGAGCGAATACGGAACCGAATTTGTGCTGTTTCCGGAATTTTTCACAACACAGTTAATGTCCATTGGGGACAAACAAGGCAATGCACTGACAATTGAGGATCTGCCTAACTTTACGGAGCAATATGAACAACTGTTCACGTCACTTGCTGCCAAGTACGGCATGCACGTCATCGGGGGAACCCACGTCATTCGCCGTGAAGGGAAGCTGTATAATACAGCCCACATGTTCTACCCGGATGGTCGCATCGCGCGCCAGGACAAGATTCACATTACGCCAACCGAAGTAGAGGAATGGAATATGGCTCCCGGAGACGGACTTGAGGTGTTCGACACCGATAAAGGCCGTATTGCGATGCTGACCTGTTACGATATTGAATTCCCGGAAATTGTACGGATGGCCAAAGCCAAAGGCGCTGATGTGATTTTCTGTCCTTCCTGTACGGACGATCGTCACGGATTCTTCCGTGTACGTTATACGAGTCATGCCCGCGCGGTGGAGAATCAGGTGTATGTTGTGTTAACCGGAACAGTGGGTAACCTGCCAACAGTAGATTTCATGCGTGCCAACTATGGACAGGCTGCCATTATTACGCCGAATGATATCCCGTTCCCGCCACGTGGCATTCTGGCCGAGGGTGAGATTAACAACGATATGATCGTGACCGCCGATCTGGATCTGGACTTGTTGTATGAGGTGCGTGAACGTGGATCGGTAACGACTTGGCGTGACCGCCGTACTGATCTGTATACCGATTGGGAGTAGGCAGCAACGCTTATAGAGGTTGTTCAAAAAGTCCGCTTTTGATTACGAAGGATGCCCAGTGGCATCATCAGCATCGAATATGGAATTCAGCCGAAATGTCCGTTGCTCACGTAGTCTTCCCTACGCTCCGCTACTCCATTTCTAGCTTCATCCCATCTTCTCGGTACTGAAAACCGACCTTTTTGAACACGTAATAAAAACTGAACGGAACAGAGCAGAGCAGGAAATTCATTTGTCAGTGGAAAGGGGTGACCCGGCAACATGTATACCAAAGAAATGCTGATCACCGACCCGGAGCAAAGTGGCAAAAGGGGAAAGGCAGTTGTTCGCAATTATATTGCAGCCGACTTTGAGGAACTCATTCGCATTCAGGCGGAGAGTTTCCCTCCTCCTTATCCAGAAGAGCTGCTCTGGAGTCACGAGCAGCTCACCAGTCATGTGCAGCATTACCCGGAGGGTGCTATCTGCATTGAAGTCGATGGAGAGTTGGCTGGCTCAATGACTTCGCTACGAATGCAGTGGGACTCTGCACATCCAGCAAGTCATACTTGGGCCGAAGTAACGGATGACGGCTATATTCGTAACCACCAGCCAGATGGCAGCACGCTGTATATTGTGGATCTCTGTGTTCGTCCAAAGTACCGCAAATGGGGACTGGCTCAGCTTATGATGCAGGCGATGTACCACCTTGTCATCGCTCAGGGGATGGATCGGTTACTGGGTGCGGGTAGAATGCCCGGTTATCATCTGGTTGCAGACCAACTGTCTGCGCAGGTATATCTGGATCAGGTAGCAGCGGGAGAGAGGCGTGACCCGGTAATCTCGTTCCTGCTTCGCTGTGGTCGCATGCCTGTTGGTGTGTCTGCAGACTATCTGGACGACGAGGAATCCTGCAATTATGCTGCCCTGATGGAGTGGCGGAATCCGTTCAAATAAAAATTCAAATGAAATACATCATCAATTGAGGGGGTATTTATTCATGGAGTTCACGCGTATTACATCTATTAAAGATCCATTGTTTGCCCAAATGCACAAGTTGATGCAGGAGATTTTCCCGCGGGAAGAAGTGCTGGACTTCCCCCTTTGGGAAGAACCACTGGAAGATCCGGGTATTCGGGTGTTCGTGGCTGTGCATGAGGGACAGGTTGTTGGAGCGACAGAGTACCGTTATTACGAGGACTGGAACGTTGCCATGACGGACTTCACGATTATTGGGCGCGAAGGTCTGGGAATTGGCAGTTTCCTGGCGAATCACCGCAAGCGTGATCTGCAAAAGCTGGCTGCGACAAACGGGAAAGAATTGTTCGGTATGTTTGCCGAAATCTATAATCCTTATCTGAGTCAGGATCACGAGTTTGGCGGCATTAAGCCAATGGACCCGTATGTACGTCGTGAAGTATTGTCCCATCTGGGGTACCAGCGTCTGGACTTCCCGTATGTTCATCCATCTTGGCAAGGTGACGGTGAAGCAGTTGGCGGACTGGATCTGTGCTTTATGCCAGGCGATGAGTCGCTTGGTGAATTGCCAGCAAGTCTGGTGGCTGATTTCCTGAATCGATATTATGCGGTGTTACCAAACAAACCGCAGGAATGGCTTGCCATGGTAGACCAATTGACTGCTCGCAAGTCGGTTGCGCTACTGCCGTTGTAAACGGAAGCAGGGCTGTCACAGAGAATGGCGTTGTAATGTCCTAAGCCACAATAAAACCAAGAAAAGACCCGTTAATCAGACCGTGATCGGTTCTGTTTAGCGGGCTTTTTCGGTTGTATTAAGGATATTGGAAGTAGATATAAAATGATCGCTAAACTTGTGGTTGGAGCAAGGCACGAAGCGAGTCCTAACGAATCTGAGGCGCCTTATTCAGGGATTTGAAGCATCCGCAGAAATCTAAGGAACCTGAGAAACGCTATATCCGAATAAACAGCCGTTTGCAGCATTTTTTCGGGGGATTTTGGGAAATAACGTGTCTGATGTTCTTTACAATGTATAAAGAGGATCTAAAGGTCAAATAAGACGTCCTGAGTTCCTTAGAAAATTGTCTACCCATTCGCCAGGATCCGGCCGGCAAGCTGGGACCTCAAGATGGGACTTCGAAACTTTACTTTCTGTATGCTGATATCTATCATCATATAGCTTGCCTAATTTTGAAGACATACTTTAGATTATTATCTATTGTTAATGAAGCCTATTTAACAGTACATTTAACGATTAGTTTTTATTTCGCTTCCTTTCGGTCCGGTAACTGGCTTAAATAACTGTTGGACAAGTGTGCAAGATCCAATGCCCGATCATATTGTTCCTTCGTTATAAACCGTGAAGAAGACTGCCCACTGTTATTGGGTGTGGTGATAGTTGGAGATTCCTCTTCTCCTGAATTCTTCGGCATCTCTTCTGAAGGAACATTCATCTGCTGTTGCTGGGCATCTTGTCTGCCCGCATCAGCTAGGGAATAATGCGTCCCATCCCCGTATCCTTTCGCCGGAATGAAGAGAGAAGCGTCGTTTAGCACCGACCCGGAGGGAAGGTAATAGCGTTCGGGTAAGAGATTTCCACCTTCGTGTAACAAATCCTGTCCGAAGTGTAATTGGTCCTTCAGCGATACTCCGGTGAGTCCCGCAATCGTTGGCAGAATGTCCACCTGGCCTCCGATCTGCTCCAGCTGTACACCGGGAGTAGCACCCGGGGCCGAGATAATGAGTGGAATATTAATCATATCTGCTGATGTGTATTCCCGACCATACAACTCTTTCATAAGGACTTTGTCATCCCGATCCAGTGAGTAGATGGGAAGCCCCAGGTGATCCCCGTACAAGACGAACAAGCTATTTTCCCATAATCCCCGTTCTTTCAATCCAGCAATCAACTGTCCAACTGCCTCATCCGCATAATGCTGTGATATCAGATAATCACCGGGCAACGTATCCTTGTAACGCTCTGGCAGCGTCAGCTTCACCTTGTTTTTAGGCAAAGTGTACGGGTGGTGGGCTGACATGGAGATGATATGGGCATAGAAGGGATCACCCGAAGATTGCATGGATTCCAGCTTATCCAGTGTTTTGGAATATAAGACTTCATCCGAGGCCGAAAACGCGATAGAGTCCTGCATGCCGAAATAATTAATATCATAATACTGGTCGAATCCAAGTGCCTTGTATAACTGATCCCGATTCCAGAAACGAACATCATTTGTATGGAATGTAGCTGTCTGATATCCGTTTGCTGACATTAGCTTGGGTAGACTCGGCAGAGCTTTATCCGCATATACAGTTGTTGCTGCCCCGTTTGGCGGGGTGTAGAACGATGTGTTCACAACAAATTCTGCATCTGATGTATTTCCCTGTCCCACTTGCTGATAGAAGTTCGGAAAATACAGGCTCTGTCTAGCCAATTGATTCAGATTAGGCGTGATCTCCTGTCCATCTACCTCTAATCCAATCAGAAAGTTCTGGAACGATTCCAACTGGAGCATAATCACGTTGCGTCCGCTCGCGGCACCCTGCTCCACAATCGAAGGAAGTTCGGTCGTTTGTTTCAGTTGGTCAATGTCAGTCTGATCGATGTGAGCAATGGGTACAGGTTTATCAGGTCGATCCAGGATGGTATATGCCTCGTAACCGAGGATACCCATCTGTTCTGCTTGTGTAAGCTCACTCATGCTGGCCCGATTGGGATAGATGTTGAGCATGCACAGGATCATGGACAAGGTCAGAATGACCGAGGCAACCCGTCTTCTGGCACGTCGTTCAAGCGGAATGCGGTTCGGGCGTTCTGTACTCCCGAGCTTGATCCGGCGACGAATGAGTATCCCCCCAATGATCAGAACGTCTGCAAAAATAAACAAATAATAGGGATCAAGCAAAGAGAACATGCTGCTCTTGACCGAGGTCACCTGATTCACCTGTGCCAACGCGTGATAGTTAACGATTACGCCATAGTATTTGTAGTACATGATGGCTGCAAAGAAAATCCCTGAGAGCAGCAAATTCATGGCAAGGTATATCCACATCCGCCGCTTGGCAGCAAACCACTCAATTAGACAGAAGCCGATCCAGATGAGCGGCAATTCGGTCAGCAGTGGTTTCCAGACAGGGATGTCATCGAAGATAACAATCCAGGCCAGTGAACTTTTGATCATCATGATAATGGTAAAGAATATAAACGGTCCGCTTAGAAATCGGGTGAGTGAACTGCGTGACAAGGTACCGCCTTCCCTTCCGAAGTTTCATTTAACAAGTATTATCCTATCTGAGCATGGCTGTGTCAAAAATGAGAGCCTTCAACAATTGACGGCAAAAAACCTCTTCCATACAGGAAGAGGTTTGGAAAAACATGGGCTACTGCGATAAACGCCAGAGGTGACCCAATCCGTTATTCTATAGTGTACGTTGTAACGTAAGAAGGTCTAGGGAACATGGTGGGCTTCTGTGCGGTCAGCCCTTCGCTTGTACTGCGGTTACGATGAGCGTGACTATATGCTTGGGATTCCTGCCAGCCTTTGAAATTTTCCTCCGACTGCCAGAGTGTAAGTACAACATATGTGTCATCCTTCAGAGGACGAAGCACACGAATACCGACAAAGCCAGGCTCTTCTTCTACCTTGCGGGCACGGTTCTTAAACCGTTCTTCAAAATCGTTACGACCATCCTCTGTAACAGGGATATTGTTGAGAACAGCGTAACCACCGCCAGTCCAGGAGCCTGCGGCATCGAAAGCTTCATATGCGGCTATTTTATCATCAGACTCGATATTCATCAGGCGTTCTGCGGATTCAATAGCCAGACGCACGTGCTCTTCGCTTCGCAGAGTCAGATGCGGGTATGCAGCAAGTGCATCCGGAATCGGTGAAGGAA
Organism: Paenibacillus sp. AGC31; assembly: GCF_057334655.1. NCBI lineage: Bacteria > Bacillati > Bacillota > Bacilli > Caryophanales > Paenibacillaceae > Paenibacillus > Paenibacillus sp. AGC31. The sequence continues at coordinate 33,895 of NZ_JBHFJH010000009.1, read as the reverse complement.
CCAAATAGATATACATAGAAGCGGCCTCCTCATTAAGTACATACTATCTCAAGATAGCATATGGGATTGTGCGAGTCCAATCGGCGGATCAACTGGTTTGAGTACGTCTTTTCATGATAAAGTATAATCACTACAAACAGAACGGGTGATCGTATGACAACAACAATTCGGATATCGGTTAGACCTTTGGTGGAGTATGTGTACCGCAGTGGCAGCATACGTCCAGGGTTCCGGACCAATGCCTCGATGCAGGAGGGAACTCGAATTCATCAGCGGGTACAGAAGGAGTACACGGAAGAGGATCTGAAAGAGATTGTGCTCGAAGCTGAGATTCAACATGGGGATCTGACCTATGTGGTGGAGGGACGATGTGATGGCCTGATCCGGTTGGAGGGTCAGTTGACGGTGGATGAGATCAAATCGACTGCGGGCAATCTGGATGATCTGGGAGAAGGTCTTCCCGTGCACTGGGCGCAGGCCATGATGTATGCCTACATGTACGCCGTTCAACAAGATGAACCACGCATGCAAGTGCAGTTGACGTATGTGCATTCGGTAACCCATGAAGAAAGACGGTTTCGCCGAATGGCAGAGCGACAGGAACTGGAGCAGTTTGCGGCAGAAGTGATTGCTGGTTATGCGCCATATGCAGAGATGATCGCTGCATATGAAGAAAAGCGAGATGTCAGTGTGCGAGAGCTGCCGTTTCCTTTTCGCAAATATCGGGAGGGACAGCGGAAGCTGGCAGGAGCTGTGTACAAGACCATTCGTGAGGGCCAGGGATTGATGGCCAAAGCACCAACAGGCATTGGTAAAACGATGTCCGTACTGTTTCCCACGGTCAAAGCGATTGGCGAAGGCGAAGCCAGCCGATTGTTCTATCTGACCGCGAGGACGACGACACGAGTGGCGGCAGAAGAAGCTTTTGCCCGGATGCAATCGGAAGGATTGAAGATGCATGTGATCAGTCTGACCGCGAAGGACAAGATTTGTTTTAAGGAAGAGGAAGCTTGTGATACGGGGCAGTGTGGCATGTGTGAAGGATATTATGACCGTATTAACGGGGCCGTGCTGGACATGCTGGAACATGAGACGTTGATGACACGTCCGGTCATCGAGCAGTATGCGCGCAAACATCGGGTGTGTCCGTTTGAGTTTTCCCTGGATGCGGCGTATGCAGCCGATGCGGTGATCTGCGATTATAACTATATTTTCGATCCGAGGATCTCTCTGAAAAGAATGTTGGAGGAGCAGAAACGCAAGACGGTGTTACTGGTGGACGAGGCTCATAATCTGGTCGATCGTGGCCGAATGATGTTTTCCGCCGAGCTGGAGAAGGCAGTATTTCTGGATGTGAAAAGAGAGTTCCAGTCGCTGGACAGCAGTGTGCCTGCTGCCAAAGCCATTGTTGATTACACCGGGGCCATTGATAAGTATCTGATTACCCTTCGGAAAAACGGTGGAGAAGAAGGGAAGATCATCCAGCAGGAAGCACCGGAGGAACTGATTGAACGGCTGGAGCCTTTTGTCAGGGTCGCGGAGCAATGTCTTGTTGAAGGTGGCTCGGGGAATGCCGAGACGGATCAACTGCTGTTGGATGCCTACTTCACGGCACAGAATTTCCTGCGTATTGCCAAGCTGTATGATGAACGTTTTATTACGTATGCAGAGTGTGTTCGAAGTGAAGTGAGAGTGAAGTTATTCTGTCTCGATCCTTCGGTACTGCTTCGTCAGACGGCCAAAGGATTCCGCTCCCTCATTCATTTCTCGGCCACATTGTCACCCCTTCGCTATTATCGGGATATGCTGGGTGCAGAGGAAGAGGATTATACATTGCAGATTCCATCTCCATTTCAGCGGGAACAATTGGATGTGAGGCTCCTGCCCTTATCCGTGCGTTATAAGGATCGGGAGCAATCCCGGCGACCCATTGCGGAGATGCTGCAACAGCTGGTGACCGAATGGCCGCGCAGCAATCTGATGGTGTTCTTCCCTTCTTACCCTTATATGCGCGAGATATACGAAACCTATGCACAGCTTCCAAGTGAAGCGGATACGGTCATACAAAAACAAGGCATGAACGAACTGGAACGGGAGCAGTTTTTGGATGGATTCCAGCCAAACCCTGAACGGACACGATTGGTATTTGCCGTCATGGGTGGTGTATTCTCGGAAGGTGTCGATCTGCCGGGAGACCGCTTGAATGGCGTCGTTGTGGTAGGTGCGGGGTTGCCGCAGATTGGTCTGGAGAACAATGTGCTTCGTGATTATTATGACCGTACAGGCCGCAACGGGTTCAATTATGCTTATATTTTCCCCGGTATGAACAAGGTGCTGCAGGCAGGAGGAAGGCTGATTCGAACGGAAGAGGACAGGGGCGTGCTGGTGCTGGTCGACGATCGTTTTATCCAAGAGCCGTATCGTTCCCTGCTGCCCGAGGAGTGGCGGGACTACAAGCGAATTTGAACATGATGTATCTTCACAGCAATTTCAATGGAATCAGGCAAATGCTGAACCAAGAAGTTTAACATTTTTCTCAGATTTCTTTCCTTTACATGATTGAAGGGTAGGGTGAAAGGGTTATAACTTGGTTAGCAACGAACGAACAACGGCGAATTACCCTATCCGTTCCGCGGTCCGCTTCGAAAGCAATCAAGGAGGTCGGTTATAATGAAGAGAAATCATACCATGATGCAGTTTTTTGAATGGCACCTGGCTGCAGACGGAGATCATTGGAAGCGACTGGCTGAAATGGCCCCGGAACTGAAAGCCAAAGGTATTGACTCGGTATGGGTACCACCCGTAACCAAGGCAGTGTCAGCAGAAGATACAGGTTATGGTGTATATGATCTGTATGATCTGGGCGAATTTGATCAAAAGGGTACCGTACGAACCAAATATGGCACCAAGCAGGAATTGGTGGAGGCCATTGCTGAGTGTCAGAAGAACGGCATAGCCGTCTATGTGGATCTGGTTATGAATCACAAGGCCGGAGCAGATGAGACGGAAGTGTTCAAAGTGATTGAGGTTGATCCGAATGATCGGACGAAGGAAATTTCCAAACCGTTCGAGATTGAGGGCTGGACCAAATTCACATTCCCGGGTCGCGGAGATCAATACTCCTCCTTTAAGTGGAGCTCTGAACATTTCAACGGTACAGACTTTGACGCCAAGGGAGAACGAACAGGTGTATTCCGCATCGCAGGAGAGAATAAAAAATGGAATGAGAATGTCGATGATGAGTTTGGCAACTATGACTATCTGATGTTCGCCAATATAGATTATAACCACCCGGATGTAAGGCGCGAGATGATCGATTGGGGGAAATGGCTGATCGATACCCTTCAGTGTGGTGGGTTCCGGCTGGATGCCATTAAACATATCAACCACGAATTCATTAAGGAATTCGCAGCAGAGATGATCCGCAAACGCGGTCAGGATTTCTACATCGTAGGTGAGTTCTGGAACTCGAACCTGGATGCGTGTCGTGATTTCCTTGATACGGTAGACTATCAGATCGACCTGTTTGATGTGTCTCTTCACTACAAGCTGCATGAGGCTTCACTTGCAGGCAGAGACTTTGATCTCTCCAAAATTTTTGACGATACCTTGGTGCAGACCCATCCTACCCATGCGGTAACTTTTGTAGATAATCATGACTCCCAACCTCATGAAGCGTTGGAATCATGGATTGGTGATTGGTTTAAGCCGAGCGCGTATGCCCTGACGCTATTACGTCGCGATGGTTATCCGGTTGTATTTTACGGGGATTATTATGGCATTGGTGGTCCTGAACCTGTGGATGGCAAAAAAGAAATTCTGGATATTCTGTTGTCTGCCCGTTGCAATAAGGCATATGGAGAGCAGGAAGATTACTTCGATCACGCGAATACCATCGGCTGGGTACGTCGTGGCGTAGAGGAAATCGAAGGCTCCGGTTGTGCGGTGGTCATCTCCAACGGGGATGACGGTGAGAAGAGAATGTTCATCGGAGAGCATCGTGCTGGTGAAGTCTGGGTGGATCTGACGAAGAGCTGTGATGATCAGATTACCATTGAGAAAGACGGCTGGGCCACCTTCCATGTGTGCGGTGGAGGCGTCTCGGTATGGGCTCTTCCCGAACAGAATGAGGACTGTGCTGACGCTGAGTAACAGATTAGAATAAATGATATTAGAAACGACCATATACACCATTATTCCACCTGAGCCGACCAGTTTCTGCCGGGCAGGTGGTTTTTGGTATGTTCCTAATAAGTTCTCCGTTTACCTACTCCAGTTCAAATGATTCCAATGTGCCAACCATTCGCAGATCATGCTCGAGGTTGAACTGATCCCGTCTGTCGGCATCCGCGTACTCATCATGATAATGCATCAGTACGGTTTTCTGTCTCACTTCAGCGGGTAACTGCTCCATATCCTTCAATGAGGTATGGGATTTGATCACCAGATCATGCATATGACATTCATGGAAAATCAGCTGCACATCAGCGGCAACCTGCTCCACCCGTTCCTGGTCGAGTGTACTGTCTGCACTGTAATAGAAGTAAGGCTTGGCGAGAAGCCCATTGCTGACCATACCGGGAACATGTTGGGTCCGAAACGTCTCAAACGTCACGCCGTCCAGTTCAAATGTGCCTCCATCTGGCAGGGGGACGACATCGTAGTAATCACTCATGGTACGTTCACCATCCGTGGTGTAGCGCATGCCGGGGGATAGAATGTTCCAGAGCGGATCTACCAATTGTTCGTGGATGAACAGGCGGGGTTTGCGGTCGCCTACGATCTGTGAGTAGTATCCGAGCATCTGTACACCGTTAATATGATCCTCATGCAGGTGGGTAATGAACACATTGTGGATATCGGTCATGGCGAATCCATATTCCTTAAGTGCTTTGGCATTCGATTCCGGAAAATCAATGACCAGATGCGTTCCTCCAAATTCAGCCAACATACTATTGTGGTGCTGCTCCACGCTGAACATATCTCCTGTGCCGAGAAAAGTGATTTTCAATTCATTTCATCTCCTTGTGTGATCTTCAGATCAGCATCCTTGCGTTAAATCCAGTATACCTTGTTCCCGAATATATGCCTAAATCAACCTTTTTTGATAACGCTATCATTTTATATTGAACTTTGATGATAAACAGTGTAGCGTAAAGATGGGAAGTGAACCCATATGAACGTAAACTCACCTAAAGGGAGCGTGCGAGGCGAATGAAATCTTTTCTGGATGAACAATTTTTGCTGCACAATGAAACGGCGATCAAGTTATATGAGGATTATGCCAAAGACATGCCGATTATTGATTATCATTGCCACCTCAGTCCTCAGGAGATCTACGAGAACAAAACCTTTGGCAATCTTACAGAGGCTTGGTTATACGGTGATCACTATAAGTGGCGGCTCATGCGCGCAAACGGAATTGAAGAGCAATATGTGACCGGCGGCGAGGGAGTAACCGATTACGATCGTTTCCTGGCTTATGCCAAAACGGTACCGATGATGATTGGTAATCCGCTGTACGCCTGGTCTCACTTGGAATTACAGCGATATTTCGGCGTCTACGAAGTATTGAATGAGACAAGCGCACCGGCCATCTGGGACAAAGTAAATGTCAAACTGAACAGTGACGGATTCGGTGCACGTGATTTGATTACCAAATCCAATGTCACTGTTGTGTGCACAACCGATGATCCAACGGATTCTCTGGAGTATCATCTGAAAATTCAGGAAATCGAAGGCTTTGATACGGCGGTATTACCTTCTTTCCGCCCGGATAAGGGCTTGGAATTGAACCGGGATACCTTCGTGGAATGGGTGGGCAAGCTGTCGCAGGCATCTGGCACTGCCATTTCAGATTATGAATCCTTCCTTGCTGCGCTGGAGTCCCGGGTGGAATTCTTCCATTCTGTCGGCGGCAGAGTCTCTGACCATGCACTTGATTATGTTCCTTACGGCGTGGCTACACGCGAAGAAGCAGCTGCCATCTTTGCAAAGGTACTTGCGGGTCAGAAGGTAACTCGTGAGGAAGAGGACAAGTACAAGACGGTAACGCTGACGTTCCTTGGCAAACTGTATGCAGATCGGGGCTGGGTGATGCAGTTCCACATTAATGCAGCCCGTAACAACAACACACGGATGTTTGCCAAGCTTGGGCCGGATACGGGTTACGATGCCGTGAATGATACGCCGCTTTCCGCAGCGATGATTGGATTGCTCGACGCGTTGGAGCAGCAACAAGCACTGCCCAAAACGATTCTGTATTCTCTGAATCCAAGGGACAACGAAGTGCTCGCGGCGATCATCGGCAGCTTCCAGGGCGGGGGTATTCCGGGTAAAATCCAGCTTGGTGCAGCCTGGTGGTTCAATGATACCAAGGATGGCATGTTAGCCCAGATGAAAGCCCTGGCGAATGTTGGTCTGCTCAGCCGATTTGTCGGCATGCTGACCGATTCACGCAGCTTCCTGTCCTACACGCGGCATGAGTATTTCCGTCGTCTGGTCTGCAATCTCATTGGTGAATGGGCTGAACAGGGCGAAGCACCGCAGGATATGGAACTGCTCGGTCAGATTGTCCAAGGCATCGCCTACAACAACGCAAAAGAATATTTCCCGTTTGCCTCAGTGCTCAAAACAGTCTCTGCTTCACAGTCTTAATGAGTAACAAACGCACCTAATCATGCAATTTATGCAATAAGAAGATTCTTTTGTGTCTACTTTTCAATCGTAATAAAAATGCTCCCATTCTATACTCCCGGGTCATCATCCACCGGAGTATAGAATGGGAGTTTCTTTGTAAGTTGAATTCATGGAATTGCACATAATAAGTATAACGGGCTCCAATGACGGCAAAATGACAAAACCCAAAATCAAGCGCGTATAGGCTCTTGGTTATGGGTTTATATTGGTTATTTTTAGATGTTTGACATTGGCTTCTTACGATAATATACTTAGTACACCTAATTAATTGTGCATCTATTTAATTGTACTGCTATTTAATAGATGTCCTATGATGTTGGATGTCTATGGAATGATAAAGAAAGAAGGAGGGACCCATTATGACTGGTATAGATCCGGTCGCTCAGAAGCTTTTGTACTCCATTATGCAGTTTAATAAAGGCAAATGGAGGCAGCATAAACCTCATGGGCGCAATCACAATGAAATTATGGTGCTGGGTTGTTTACTCCACGGGATGCATCCAGGAGAACAATTGAACTGGCAGGACAATCCGCCTGATTTCAATGACACGATCGAATCCAATCATCCCGGGATGAAAGTCTCGGAAATCAGCGCATTGCTACGAGTGAAGTCACCGACCATTACACCTGTTATTCGTGGCCTTGAAGATGAGGGGCTGGTCAAACGGACGATGGACCCGGAGGATAGACGTGCTGTCCGCATCACGATTACTGAAGCAGGTCGTGAAATTATTCGAGCTGCTCACCAAGAGCGCATGGAAATATTCAATAAGTTAGTTGAGCATTTGGGTGAGCAAGACAGTACTCAGCTGGCTGAGTTGTTGACCAAGGTATACACCTTTTTTGATACATTAACTTCCTTGCAAAAGGATGATTCGACAAGAGGAGATGATACGCCATGATGAAACTGTTTCGCATGCTGAAGCCATACCGAATTCCGATTATTTTCATTCTGGTTTTGGTACTGTTTCAGTCGCTTGCTGAATTGTACCTGCCTACGTTAATGGCGGATATTGTGAATGACGGCATCATAAAAGGGGATATCCCGTATATCTGGCAGATTGGTGGATGGATGTTGGTCATCGCGATTGGCGGAACGGCGTGTTCGGTGATCGCCAGTTACCTCTCATCTCGAACAGCGGGCGGATTTGCCAAACAACTGCGTAGCAGAGTTTTCCGCCATGTGGAGAATTTCTCGCTCCAGGAGTTCGATAAGATGGGTACTGCTTCACTGATTACGCGTACGACGAATGACATCACACAGGTACAGAATGTACTTACGATGATGCTGCGAATGATGATTATGGCTCCGCTCATGTGCATCGGGGGTATCTTCATGGCGGTATCTCAGGACGCCAAATTATCTACGATTTTCCTGGTCGTGCTTCCGGTACTGGGCGGAGCCATTGCGCTGATTGGTGCCAAGGGTTTACCTTTGTTCAAAACCATTCAGAAAAAGCTGGACCGTCTCAACCTGGTGCTGCGTGAGCAGTTAACAGGGATTCGGGTTGTTCGTTCATTCAACCGTGGGGAGCATGAGAAAGTGCGCTTTAACGGTGCCAATACAGAACTGAGAGATTCTTCGATCAAAGTTAATGTACTCATGGCGACCATCATGCCTGTGATGATGCTGGTTATGAACTTTTCGATGATTGCCATCCTTTATTTTGGTGGAATGCGGATCGACAGCGGCAATATGAACATCGGTGCATTGATTGCCTTCATCCAATATGCAATGCAAATCATGTTCTCACTGATTATGGTTTCGATGATCTTTGTCATGATTCCAAGAGCTTCAGCATCGGCGGAACGGATCAACGAAGTGCTTGATATGCAGCCGGATCTTAGCAATCCCGAGCAGCCTCGTGGCATGAAATCCATGCAGGGTATGATTGAGTTTGAGAATGTAACTTTCCGTTATCCGGGCGCAGAGAATCCAGCTTTGTCCGATATCTCCTTCACAGCTCGCTCAGGAGAGACAACAGCCATCATTGGCGGTACGGGTTCTGGGAAATCGACATTGCTCAGTCTTATTCCACGATTTTATGATGTGACCGAAGGTAGTGTTCGGGTCAATGGTACGGATGTGCGTGAAATTCGGCAGGAAGATCTGCGTGCCAAAATTGGCTTTGTACCACAAAAGGCAGTCCTCTTTACGGGTACGATCACGGAGAATATTCGTCACGGGAAAGATGATGCCACAATGGATGAAGTTGTTCATGCGGCCCGTACAGCTCAGGCGGAGAACTTCATTACCGAGATGAAAGAGGGATATGACAGCCTTATCGCTCAAGGTGGTAACAACGTATCTGGTGGACAAAAGCAACGTCTGTCCATCGCTCGCGCACTTGTTCGCCGTCCGGAAGTCTATATCTTTGATGACAGTTTCTCTGCTCTCGATTTCAAAACGGATGCTAAACTTCGTGCTGCGCTGAAGTCCGAAACGACAGAAGCAGCTGTGCTGATTGTTGCGCAACGCGTAAGTACAGTAATGGATGCCGATCGCATCCTGGTTATGGATGAGGGCCGAATTGTCGGTTCAGGAACACATAAAGAGCTGCTGGAGCACAATGAAGTGTATCGTGAGATTGTATCCTCCCAGCTGACAGAGGAGGAGATCGCATGAGTGAACGTACAGAACGCAAGTCGGCTCGTTCCCCTGGTGGGCCGGGTCACCCTGGAGGCGGAATGGGTATGCGGCCTCCAGTGGAGAAAGCGAAGGATTTCAAAGGCACACTGCGGCGCTTGATTCGTTATCTCCAGCCCCATAGTTCTCGTCTGTTAGGTGTGCTGGTTGCAGCTATTTTGAGTACCGTATTCAGCATCATCAGTCCAAAAATTATGGCCGAAGGAACGGATATTCTCAGTAAAGGCGCCATTGCCATCCTTCAGGGTGTACAGGGAGCCGGAATTGATTTTCCTGCATTAATGAAAGTATTGTACCTGCTTGGCGGACTCTATCTGTTCAGTGCTGCATTTATGTATGTTCAGCAATACCTGATGGCCGGTGTGGCCCAACGTGTTGTGTATGACATGCGTGAGCAGATCAGTGCGAAGGTTGGACGTCTTCCTTTGAAATATTTTGACTCCCGCACAACTGGGGAGACACTTAGCCGTGCCACGAATGACGTGGACAATATCAGTAATACACTTCAGCAAAGTTTGGCACAGTTCATTACGTCTATCGTCACGATTGTCGGCGTAATTATCATGATGCTGACGATTAGTCCATGGATGACGCTAATCACGATTTTGACGCTGCCACTCAGTGTGGTTGTTGTTATGCTTGTTGCTTCCCGTTCGCAAAAACACTTTGCCGGTCAACAGAAATCCCTTGGGGAACTGAATGGTCATGTCGAAGAGATGTACACGGGACACAAGGTTGTCAAAGCTTTTGGACGTGAAGAACAATCCGTACAGCAATTTGAGAAGGTCAATGAAGAATTGTATGAATCCGGCTGGAAAGCCCAGTTTATCTCGGGTATTATTATGCCGCTCATGAGTTTTGTGGGCAACCTGGGTTATGTGCTGATCTGTGTGGTTGGTGGGATTTTCGTTACACGCGGCTCTATCTCTATCGGGGATATTCTGGCCTTCACACAGTATTCCCGTCAATTCACACAACCGATTAACCAGATTGCAAATATCTCCAATATCATTCAATCAACGATTGCTTCGGCAGAACGGGTATTCGAGTTGCTGGATGAAGAGGAAGAAGTTGCTGAGTCTAAACAACCTGTGCAATTACGGCAGCCTAAAGGTGCGGTTGCATTCCAAGGTGTTAACTTTGGATATAAAGAAAATGAACTGCTCATTCATAACATGAATATAGATGTAAAACCGGGACAGACGGTCGCCATTGTTGGACCAACGGGAGCCGGTAAAACAACCCTGATCAACCTGTTAATGCGTTTCTACGAAATTCAGGATGGTCGGATTACGATTGACGGTGCCGACATTAAGGACATGGAGCGTGGCAAGCTGCGCAGTCTGTTCGGCATGGTGCTTCAGGATACCTGGTTGTTCAACGGAACGATTCGGGACAACATCGCCTATGGTAGAGAAGGTTCTACGGAAGAGGATGTAATCAAGGCAGCCGTTGCGGCACATGCGGATCACTTTATCCGTACACTGCCTGATGGTTATGATACGGTGCTGAATGAAGAGGCGTCGAATATCTCTCAAGGGCAGAAACAGTTGCTGACCATTGCAAGAGCGATTCTGGCGAACCCGGCCATCCTCATTCTGGATGAAGCGACGAGTAGCGTGGATACACGGACCGAAGTATTTATCCAGAAAGCAATGAATGATATGATGAAGGATCGCACAAGCTTTGTCATTGCACACCGTTTGTCCACCATTCGCGGCGCCGATCTGATCCTGGTTATGGATCATGGTAACGTGATTGAACAGGGCAATCATGATGAATTGATGGCAAGTCAGGGCTTCTACGCGGATCTCTACAATAGTCAGTTTGCGGAGCAACAACCGCAGGCGATCTGATCACAATGTAACTAACAAGAATAGCCGGGAGCACCCCTAGGGATGTTCCCGGCTATTTGTCGTGTATCCAGAGGAGTGGATTCTAATGTGGAGCTGATTGGATTCGTTTCGATATGATGGATCTATAGGATATGAAAGAACGTTGCATGGTATCTGGGTTGAGGTGCTTATGGAGGATTACCAAGCACTCCCATTTCTAACGAACTTGAGACATGTTATTTCTCGGATAAGCAGCACAAAGTGGTAAAAGAAACCGCAGAATGAGGAAATAAAGTGTCTACGATTCGTTAGAATGCCGGAATTGTGAAATTGTGCCTATTAGAGTGTGCTGTGGACCTATGTCAAAAAAGTAGACACTACGCTGCGGATCTGTCCGTAAATTTCATCGCAAAACGAGCAGGGGAAAGATACCCTAGCGCGCCATGCATTCGCTTGCGGTTGTAATAGAACTCAATGTACTGGTAGATGGCAGTATAAGCCTCTTCCGGCGTCTTAAAACGAGGGTTGCAGTAAATGAGTTCCTTCTTTAAAATACTGTGCCATGACTCAATACAGGCGTTATCATAACAGTTTCCTCGGCGGCTCATGCTTGATTCCATTCCGTATGATTTTAGTTGCTCCACGTATTCTTTTGACGTGTATTGAGAGCCGCGATCCGAGTGATGGAGTAATCCCGGAGCGGGGCGTTTGGCCTTGTAAGCTTCCTCCAGTGCACCCATCACCAAACTGGTTTCCATATGGTTATATAGACGCCAGCCTACAATTTCACGTGTGCACAAATCCAGAACGCTGGCCAGATATAGACGACCTCCTCGGCAAGGAATGTAGGTGATGTCGGTAACCCATACCGTATTCGGTTTGGACGTTTTAAATTGCTGATTCAGCGTATTTGGCGCAAGGGGATGGTCGTGTTTGGAATCCGTAGTCTGAACGCGATATTTGGGCATGACCACAGAACGTAGATTCATTTGACGCATGTATATACTGACGGTACGGGAAGAGATTCGCAACCCTTCTAAATGGAGCAGATACGTAATTTTAGGGCTTCCACACCGCATCTGGTGGTCGTAAAAATGATACCGAATACGCTTCATGACCTCGTCTTTGCGGTTCTGCCGCTTGCTGGTTCGGTCCATTCGCCATCTGTAATATCCGCTCCGTGATACTTGAAAGGTTCTGCACATCTTCTCCAAAGAAAACTCGGAGCGATGATCTTCCACAAACTGAAATCTTAGCTCTTTGGTTTGCTGAAGATGTGCACTGCTTTTTTTACAATCGCCAGTTCTTCTTGTGTATCCGCAAGCGTGTGCTCTTTCTCTTGAAGCAACCGGCGCATCTCTTGAAGCTCTGCTTCCAGTTCCTTCACTCGATCTACACTGGCAACAGGCTCATGTTTTAGTTCGCGGTACTTACTCATCCATTGGTGCAACGTACTTTTTGGAATGTTGAGTTCTTCTGCCAAATCTCCAAGTGTCTTCGTCTGCTCTTGAATGAATTTGACCGTTTGTTTCTTGAATTCTTCGTTATATCGTTGCCGCTGTTCTCCCATGTGGACACCTCCGTTAGTCTTATTATCCTTCCGTCCGTTAACGGGTGTCCACTTTTTATTCTAGCTCCACTGAGTTCGTTAAAATATTCTAGTAAACCATAGTCATAATTGTCTTATATATGCCATGCTGCAAAAATAAAAACGGGACGAAGCGGTGTAACTATACTGCTTTGTCCCGTTTGTTTATATTTTGAATTCATCGTACACCGATCTAGATACAAGCACCCGAGTATAAGCTCACCGATTGAGGGACATTCAGATTGGTCATGAGATACTTTTTAAGCTTCTGTTTGGGCAGGATATGGTCCGCATTTTATTGATCCTTAGAATCATTCGCAGGAAGATCAGCATCGTTGCTAGAGACCGACTTTACTTCTACCTTCAGGTCGTCGCTGTTAGCTTCCTCCAGCGCAGACGGAGCGGGTTCACCCGGAATCAATTCGCGCTGCTCAATCATGCGTTTGACGACTTCATAACAGTCATCGACATGTTTGTTACCTACATAGCGCATGGCTGTGAAGCTGAGTGCGGCAGCCAGTCCCTGTCCTGCAAACGGAACAAATTTGGCGACCGATTTGGTGGCTACGCGTACGCCGACTCTTTTCAGAACCTGTACCACCAATTCCTTGGTGATCATACGACCGATGACTTTGCTTCCGATGGACATCACGAATCCATAGATCATGGATTTGGTCTCGGGGTCCATACCGTCCAGCTGTTTTTGTGATAATCCGAATTTATTGTTAATGGCAGGCAACAGCTGCATCAGCATCCCCACATCAGCCAGTACGTCTGTACCGGGCAGCGGAACGAGTGTTGTACCGGCAGAAGCGGTAGCTCTTTTGCGAACCATGGTACGGCATTCCTTGCGAACTTGCTCCAATTGTTCCAACGTTGCTGGAATCATAGGGAATCCCTCCATTCGTATATGGTATAGATATAACCGTTTTGACTCGATTTGAATGGGTTCTCACCAGCAAAATTTGCAGCCTTATGACATTAAGGTGCGGAGAAACCCTTTTTCTCATGCATACCTCTGGTTAAACAAGGAAATGGTTTATGGATAAACGGGTCATCTAGCTATTACGAATGAATGAGCATTAGGATGCATACCTGATTGGGAAACCTATTTGGAATCATGATGAGTGCTTAGCGAAGGGCTTGTTTACGGCTTCAACCTTTGTGGGTAAAGGGTAACAAGCATTGGAATGGAGGAAGAGGGATGGAGTTTAACAAAGCGTTGTTAATTCATCATCATCATTCGGGCAAGGCCAATCGTGAGAATACAGTGGGTCCTGTGGCTGGTGTGCTGGCTCCCGCTGTCCATGAACTCGTCATTGTGTGTACGGATGAAGCTGGTGAAGGAGAGAAGCTGTGTCGTGAGCGCGGGGAGCAATTCGATGTGGTGTTTATCCTGGGTGGGGATGGCACGGTGCATGAATGTGTGAATGGACTGGCCGATCTGCAACATCCTCCGTTGATTGGTATATTGCCTGGGGGCACCTGTAATGACTTTGCACGTTCGCTCGGGATTTCATCGGATGCAGAGACTGCGGCACAAGAAATGCTGGCAGGTCGGGTAGTGTCCATTGATGTTGGACGGGCTAATGATCGGGTGTTCACGAACTTTTTTGGCATTGGTTTGATCAGTGATGCATCGCAGAATATTAACGAGAATCTGAAAGGCGCGCTGGGTAAGCTCAGCTACTTCATCAGCACGTTGCAGACGATTAGTCATACGGAACCGTTTCGTTACCAACTGGAGGCGGATGGGAAAGAGATGGAAGGCGAGGCGGTGATGATCTACGCAGCCAATGGCCGTTTTCTGGGAACAAATGCATTGCCCTTTGCACCGGATGCGTTGCAGGATGGCGAACTGGACGTGCTCATTATTCATGAGACAGGCATTCCGCTGCTGCGAGAGGTTCTGTCGCACAAGCCAGAGGGAGAATGGCAACCTCAGAGTGAAAGCATTTCATACTTCAAGGCATCTACGTTAAAAGTGAAGACAGATACGCAGATGTCAGCTGACACGGATGGCGAATTGTATATGAAGACACCCGCCGAGCTATCGGTGCTGACGGGTCATCTGAAGTTTCTAACCGGGGAGGGTTATTAGATCCCCCGGTTTTTTAGTTTGATTTTGACTGATCGAAAAATCAAACATTCCCTGCCTGATCTTTCAGATGACGTTGCCTAAACTCATCCTCCAGCATGCTCATCTGTATGGCATCATGGTATTGATGATTGTAGAACAAGACATCCCGCTTCACACCCTCGCGCTGGAATCCAAGCTTCTCATACGTGCGAATGGCTCGCTTGTTGAAGGCGTACACCTCAAGCTCAATTCGATGCAAGTTACAGATTCCGAAGCCGTAGTCCAGCATAAGCAGCAACGCCTCGCTACCGTAACCTTTTCCTTGATGTTCTGCCTGATCGATGGCAACCCGGATATGTGCACTGCGATTCTTGGCATGCATGTCCATCAGGACGACATCTCCGATGATCTGGTCATTCTCCTGTAAAGCAATAAGTAGCATGAGTCTGGAGTCATCTTGTGCAGCGCTCTCAACATAACGTTCAACCTGAGCGCGTGTGAAACTGTTCTGTGTTCCCGTCAGCCTGCGCATCTCGGCGTCAAACAGGCTGGGGAAATAAGCATCCACATCTGTAATCTCGAAAGGACGCAGATATATGCGCGACGTTTCCAGCAGACGGGGGATACGTGGGGATGGTTTTGGTGGTGACATAAGTTGTTCCTCCTATAGGTTCAAGGCGGGACAGATTGAGATCGCCCTGCCTCTTAAAGTTGGCGTTACATATTGATGATGACATGAGTATATCCCAATACTGTATACTTCCAAATATACAGTTTTAATTAATTTTACAGGACAGATGAGGTGCAGCAGTATGATTCAATTGCTAAAGTTGGATGAGAACGATAGTGCGCCAATCTATGTACAGCTCTCGGATCATATCAAAAGGGGAATCATTCACGGGGCATTGGCTGAGCATAGCCGATTGCCTTCGGTGCGAAAGCTTGCCGAGATGCTTGGGGTAAGCACCACTCCTGTGGAATGGGCCTATCAACAGTTGATCGCCGAAGGATATGTATACAGTCAGCCACGACGCGGCTATCGTGTTCGTGCCTTGGTAGACAGCTATCATGCCATGCAGATCGGGAAGACAGACACACAGACAGCCGGGAAAGCTCCCGAGGCTCGAACGACATGGTCAGAACAGCAGGCCATACGCCCTGCTAGAGAAGTACAATATGATTTTCATATGTCACGCAATGATTTCAGCCTGTTCCCACTTGCCAAGTGGCACCAATATGTTAATCGGGTATGGCGGGAAGAAGCGGAGGAGCTATTGTTCTATGGGGACCCTCAGGGAGAATGGGGGCTACGATGTGAAATTGCTGTCTATCTTGCGCATTTCAGGGGAGTCAGCTGTTCTCCAGAGCAGATTGTTGTGGGTGCTGAACAGCATCTGCTAATGTCCCTATTAGCACAGACCCTGCTTCACAAGGGAGAATCAACGCATTCCATCGGTGTAGAGAATCCTGGATACCGACTGTTACCTGGCACATTCCGCAATTATGGTTATCAGGTTGTCCCGATCTCTCTGGACCCTGATGGCATAAACTTGACGGAGCTGGAACAGGCCGGGGTGAAATTGGCGGGTGTGTCGCCCTCTCACCAATTTCCACTAGGTATGACCATGCCGATTACCCGCAGATTGGCGTTGCTGGATTGGGCGGAACGAACAAAGGCATATATCATCGAGGATGATTACGATGGGGAGTTCCGGTATCATGGAAGACCAATCCCTTCCATGCAGGGGCTGCAAGAAGGAAGCCGCGTGATCTATATGGGTGGGTTCTCGCAGGTCCTCGCACCTGCTCTTTGTATACACTACATGGTACTTCCCAGAGAATTAATGGATCATTTTCGCCAAATGTATAAGACTATTCTATTCGAGCAATCAGCTTCCCGGCTCCATCAGCGAACATTGGAGATGTTCATGCGTGAAGGAGAACTGGGTAAGCATATCCGAAAAATGCGTAATGTCTACAAACGAAAGCATGACCTGATCGTTCAGGCCATTCAGATGCATTTTGGTGATCGGGTTGAAATAAGGGGTCAACATTCTGGATTCCATCTGGTATTGCGAATGGCGACGAAACAGTCAGCCAAAGAATTGGTAACCATAGCGATAGAGGCAGGGATACAAATCAGTTCAACGGAATATTTGTGGGCAAACGGGAGCGAACCAGTAGATGGCAAAAGAGAGTTCATTATCGGTTTTGCCGGAATAGAGCCGGAACGCATTGACCCGGGTATTGCCGCATTGGCTAGAATCTGGGGCGATTATTAGTTCCGCTTAACCGCTCCATCCAGAAATAGCCCCACCAGTTCCCGTGCAAGTTCCTCGATGCTGCCGCCATTCATGTTGCGTACATCTTCGCGGTTCGCGAGCATCAGCAGTGACGTAAATGCATGGGCAAGCAGCATAGGGTTCCCGACCCGCAAATAACCGTTGTCCATCTCCTTCTGAAAATGGGTGGCTAGTACTTCAAAGATGCGAACCTCTGCTTCCCGAATCTGAGCGAGTTGCTCCGGGTCCAGATGTTTCTCGGCTTCTCGCATCATGGTCTCCGTTTCAATATGGGAGTGCTGCATCTTCGCTTCGGCAACCTTAACCAGACGTTCTTGCAATGGACCGGGTTCATCCAGACGGAGAGAAGTCTGCTGCATGCCCATCGCCATCATACGGGTAATGGCAACGGTGAACAGCTCGGCTTTGCTGGAGAAGTGATAATAGATCGATGCTTTGGTCACATTACATAACGAAGCGATCTGCTGGAGAGAAACGGGTTCATACCCGTATTCCATAAACAATCGTGACGCGGTCATTAATATGTTGGTTTGCACAGACGCTTGATCCACACCTGCTTTGGGTCTACCCGGTGAACGGGGAATGTTTGTTTTTTTGCTCATAAGTACATACCTCTTTACGTATTTAATTGCTTGTTAGAAGTGTTCACAAAATTAGGCATTGCAAAATTAACCTTCCGGTATATATAATTAACTCAATTATACTATGACCCGTGGTTCATTACTACACCATCATATATATTAGGGCTTCATAGAAACAAAATAGGGAGATGAAGAGACAATGCAGGAAGGTTCGGGTTACGGCCGCTGGGTTGCTGGCAAACGAAGCAAATGGATTACGCTGTTGGTATGGATCATTATCGCCGTTGTGCTTGGCATGGTATGGCCTGCTGTAGGTGAACGTGAAACCAATAACGCACAGGATCTGAGTGAATCCAAACCATCGGTTCAGGCAGCTGCACTTGCCGAGAAGGAATTCCCTGGCGGTGAAGGACTGCCCGCGCTGATCGTATGGCGTCAAGCCGGCGGTCTGACGGATGAGCAAATTGAGAACATTCAGGCATTAACGGAGCGACTGGATCAAGATCCGGTAGAACAACAACAGTCCGTTGTGCCACTCTATCAATTACCACCACAGGCATTGAAAGGCCAGCTTTCGGAAGATGGAAGTACCTTGGTTATGCCACTTTTCTTCAATGAAGGTGCCGATTCGGAACAATTGAAGGAAGCTATTGAAGCACTTGAGCAAAAAACACAAGACATCTTCGGGGCAAACCCGTTCGATGTAGCCATAGATGATACCAATACACTGATTGCCCGTGTGACAGGGCCAGTAGGGATATCCATTGATGCGAGCGGGCTATTCTCCTCCGCCGATGTATCCTTGCTGATCGCTACGGTTGTTCTGGTATTAGTCCTGCTGTTGTTGATCTACCGCTCGCCGGTATTGGCAATTATCCCGATTATTGCGGTTGGTTTCGCGTATATGGTGACAAGCCCGATTCTGGGATTCATGGCGGATAAGGGCTGGATTACGGTAGACGCACAGTCGATCTCGATCATGACGGTATTGTTATTTGGAGCAGGAACAGACTATTGCTTGTTTATGATCTCCAGATACCGTCAAATTCTCTATCATGAGCCGGACAAAAAGAAAGCCATTTTTCAGGCAATTACCGGATCTTCCGGCGCCATTGCCATGAGTGGATTCACGGTCGTTGCAGCACTACTCGTGTTGTTGCTGGCTGAATACGGTGCATATCAACGCTTTGCCGTACCATTCAGTCTGTCCATCTTTATTATGTTTATTGCAAGTCTGACGCTGGTTCCGGCGCTCCTGGCGATCTTCGGTCGGGGTTCATTCTACCCGTTCGTACCACGTACACATGAGATGGAAGTGGAACGTGCGAAGAAAAAAGGCAAACCGGCTCCGGCCCCGCGCAAAATCAAGGAAAGCTGGATTGGCCGTGTTGTAGTAACAAAGCCATGGACCGTTCTTGCAATTACGTTGGTATTGCTGGGAGGACTGGCGGCATTCTCTACTCAGGTTAAATTCACGTATGATCTGTTGTCTTCCTTCCCGGAGGATGTGCCTTCCCGCGAAGGTTTCACCGCCATCGGTGAACAATTCTCCCAAGGTGAGCTGGCTCCAGTCAAAGTGATCGTTGATGCCGAAGGCAAAGAAACTGATCTGAAGCAACGTCTCGAATCGCTGGATTACATTAGCAAAGTAGGCGATGCTCAGCAGGGTGCCGAGAATGCCAACATTACCGCCTTTGATGTGGAATTCAATCTGAATCCATATTCCATGGAGGCAATGCAGCATATTCCTGATCTGCGGGCTACTGCGGAACAGGCGCTTCAAGATGCTGGTGTAGCTAATGTGGACAGTCAGGTCTGGATCGATGGTCAGACGGCTGAACAGTATGACATTGAAGTAACCGGAGAACGGGATGCCAAGATCATTATTCCGGTAGTCATCGGCATGATTACATTGTTACTACTGTTGTACTTGCGTTCAATCGTAGCCACAGCGTACTTGATTGCGACAGTCGTTCTGTCGTATTTCTCTGCACTGGGTCTGGGTTGGATCATCATTCACTACGGACTTGGCGCAGATGCCATTCAGGGAGCGATTCCGCTGTATTCCTTCGTATTCCTCGTGGCACTGGGTGAAGACTACAACATCTTCATGATCTCTAGCATCTGGCAGAAACGCAAAACGATGCCGCTTCGTCAAGCGATCAGAGAAGGTGTTGGCGAGACAAGTTCGGTTATTACATCTGCAGGTCTGATCTTGGCAGGAACGTTTGCGGTACTTGCTACATTGCCAATTCAGGTGTTGGTGCAGTTTGGTATAATCACAGCTGTTGGTGTGATGTTGGATACCTTCCTGGTTCGTCCATTCATGGTACCGGCGATCACCGCATTACTGGGCAAATGGGCCTTCTGGCCAGGCAAGTATGTGCCGATTGCCGAGAAGAATGAGGAGAAACAGAACCAGTCCATGTAATGCATGGATGGGGTGAGATGGACGGCAGGGCTTCAAGCCTGCTGTCCATTTCTTTATTTTCCGAACGATGATGACCTCTACCAGTTGTCCTCCTGAGATGGAATGGTGGAACTGTAAAATATCCGCAGGATGAGGCGTGATCCTTGTTTTCTTTGCATGGGGAAGGTTTACGTAGCTAAGGGTTATGGGACATAATAGAGAGAGCGTCGGCCTTGGGCAGACGGATGATCAACATCAATGGGACAACCAGGGGAAGGATGAAAGCAAGCATGACGAACCAACTTAATGTGTATTTCAACCATGACGGCGGCGTAGATGATCTCGTATCGCTGTTCATGCTTCTGCAAATGGACAATGTACATGTAACCGGCGTATCGGTTATCCCGGCAGACGGATATCTGGAGCCAGCAACAGATGCCAGCCGCAAAATTATCGATCGTTTCGGTACATATTCCGTAGAGGTATCCAAATCCAACTCCAGAGGGAAAAATCCATTTCCTGCGGCGTGGAGACTGCATTCCTTCTATGTAGATGCACTTCCTGTACTGAACGAGTCCGGCAAAATGGAAGCACCACTCTCTGCCGTTCCGGCTCATCAGCATCTGATCGAGAAAGTTCGCAATACCGAAGGCAAAACGTTGCTTCTGTTCACAGGCCCACTGACTGACCTTGCGCGTGCACTGGACGAAGCACCAGACATTGAAGAGAAAATCGACAAGCTGGTATGGATGGGTGGTACATTCGAGCGCGGTAACGTAGAAGAGCCTGAGCATGACGGCACAGCTGAATGGAACGTATTCTGGGACCCGGAAGCGGCTTACCGTGTATGGCAGAGCGGCATCCAGATCGATCTGGTTGCACTGGAAAGCACGAATAAAGTACCTCTGACTCCAGCCGTTCGTAACCGCTGGGCAGCAGAGCGTCGCTTCGAAGGCGTCGATTTCCTGGGTAACTGTTACGCAGGTTGTCCGCCACTGGTGTACAGTGAGACGAATTCCACATACTATCTGTGGGATGTACTGACAACGGCTTCCGTTGGACGCGAGGACATCGTGAAGAAGAAAACCGTGAACTGTATTGTCATCCCGGATGGTCCTAGCCAGGGCCGCACGGTGGAGCAAGCAGACGGACGTCCAGTACAACTGGTGTATGATACCGATCCGGAAGCGTTCTTTACGTACATGACGGATTTGGGTAAAAAAGCTGCTCCGCAGCGCTACTAATTCAGGCAGCCTTGGGGCTTGCCATCCTTAAAGGTACAACAAAAATAAAGCCGCAGGCAGTGGTCTGGGTATGGGGTTGAACCCCATAATCCCGTCCCTGCCGTGCGGCTTTTTGTTTTGGGCTGATCTGCAATCTAAGCTGCCTGCTATATTTTAAATCGACTAATCAACCCGTTCAACTCACTGGACAATACCCGCAGAGATTCGGCGGATGCACTCATCTCATCCATGGATTGCAGTTGGCTTCCGGTAGCATGAGACACCTTCTGTATGCTGGAAGAGGATTCGCGTGAGATATGTTCCATATCTTCCACAGAAGCGGATACTTCTTCTGCACTGGCAGACAGCTGCTCAGATGCTGCGGATACTTCGTGCAGACGTTCATTCATCGTCTCAATCCCGGTATGAATGGATGTGAATGAACGGCCTGCCTCCTGAACAACCGCGAGACCGGATTGGACTGCTGATGTGCTGGCAGACATATGTTCTGACAACAGGGCAGTCTGGCGTGTCATCTCGGCGATCAGTTCGGTGACATGCTGAGATGATTGCTCTGATTCCCCCGCAAGCTTGCGAACCTCTGAGGCAACCACCGCAAATCCGCTGCCATACTCTCCTGCACGTGCCGCTTCAATACTTGCATTAAGTGCGAGCAGATTGGTCTGTGAAGCGATGCCTTTCATCAGGTGTGCTACCGACTCAATTTTACCTGAGTACTGCTCCAGCTGAGAGGTGGAGGCCACCATCTGCACATTTGCTTGATGAATTTTGTCCATGCTGTCCATCGCCGTGTTGATGTTGGCTTGACCTTGCACCGCGTTATTGGTCGTTTCCTGTGATACATCCGCGACTATAGAAGAAGAGTTCGCAATGTGCTGCATGCTGCGCGTGATCTCTTCCATGGCTACCGTAACTTCGCCCGCACGAGCCACCTGTTCAGCAGCGCCACTGGCCGTATGATTCGTATGCTCGGCAATACGCTGGCTAGCTTCGGCAGTCGCCTGTGAATGTTTCGATACACCTTCTGCAGCCTGTAGCAGAGAATCGGAGCTTTGACGGATGCCCGTCATGACATCACGAGTACCTGTAACCAGATGTTTGAACTCCGAAGCGAGCTGTCCTACCTCGTCCTTGCGACTAAGTTCAACGTTGACGGTCAGGTCGCCTTTTCCTACCTGGGTGATTAACTTCTTCAACTTTACCAATGGACGGGTCAAGTAGTGGGCGAATCCATACACCAACAAGACACTCAGCAGAACAATAGCCAAGGCTGTCCAGATCATGGTCATTCGGTTGCGGGACATCAGTTTATAGACCGCAGTGGAATCCAGATCCGCACCGACCAATCCTAGTACTTTTCCGTCATCCCCATGGATTGGCACATATGCTGTAATGGTAGCGCCATATTCATCCTGTGTGAGTTCGCCCCGAATAGGCTCATTCTGTTCAAAAGCTTGCAGCATTCCTTCATAATGGGTCTCTTCTGCGGAACCGTAAGGAGAGAAGTCATCCTCTGCCACATCGGCAGCAGCCCCATCCACAACGTAGAAATATGTATTTGTTCCATTTTCTTCGCGTGTACCAAGGGTGTACAGATACTTGAGCCCATTGGCCTCGCGCAGTTGACTAAGCTGCTCACGCAATGTGCCATAATACGCTGTCTCGGCCTGTCCGGTACTGAGTGGTGCATACAGCGAGGTGTCAATTAATGCAGCTGCACGTTCAGCCACAGCCTGTGCCTGCATCCCCATGGATTGCTCGACCAATTGAGCCGATGAACGGTACATGGTAATGCCAAGAACCGCACCCGCGGCCAGCATCAGACAAGAAAAAAATAAAAAGATCCTCATAAACAAACTGTTCATTGGTAAAAGTGTTCCCCCTTGATCTGTTGAATCAATCTTCTCTTTGTCTCTTTACTTGATGCTTGTCGTTCTTCTTTGGTTCGTATGTATTGTATATCAAATATACCATTTTCTACTTGAAATATCGGCATCCGGTCCATAAAGAATTAGCCCCCGAGTCAATTTGATCCGGGAGCTAGTTTTGTTTCAATCCTATATTGACCATGCCCATCATTGGAAGAAGCCTCATTGTTACTCCTTAGAGGGGCTTCATATGACTGAGTGATTACGTCATTACATCGTTCCGCCGCCCTGGCGAACAGAGGCAGGAATCTTTTCAGGTCCCTGATTAATATATTTATTGATAAAAGTACCCACCTTGGCATCGTCGAATTGGTCGAGCTTCATTGTTTTGGTCCATGCGGTCACCACGACTTCACTGCCTTCGGGAATATCCTTGTTGGGTACAGCCAGAATACCTGCTCCGGCTTCGCGGAATTTAGCGAGGTATTTCAGATGTTCCTTCAAATCCTCGCTTGCGTTCTCACGATAATAGATGATGATATCCCCGTGCTCCAGATTGTGTACCAGGTAATTGTAGCCCGGGAAGTCGGTGTAAAATCCAAACTTGATATCATGCGGATTATGCGGCCCCGATGTTGGAATTGTCATCTCATACTGGATAGGGTCCTCCGTATGGTCAGCCCCATAATATTTATCGTCTGTAACATCGATGGTCGCGTTGGATGCCAGATCGGCTACATTATATGTTTTACCTGCTCCTTGCATAAAGAACAGGCCAAACATAATTATCGACACAGCTATCATTACATGTGCAGCCAGCCGAAGGGATCGACTTTTTTTCTGGATGTCCGCCCGCTCTTTCTTTTTCATGTGGCCCAGGATTTTGCCCTGTGTGCGTGATGCCCAGATATAGGCGGCGATGGAGAACAGTAATACGATTACACCTACGATGAGCCACAGGTAGGATGTACCTGCCTCGTGCTCCATTTGCATATGATTCATATGAGTCATGTCCATAGAGAGTTCCTCTGCTTTCTGTGTAAAATGAGTGATTAATACACTACATAATGTAGTGTTAGTGGCAACGGTGAATCCGCTCATTACGTAACGGGAGTTGCTGGTTCCGTGTTTGTTACGTAAATAAGAACATACCTGTTGCACTACACATTATAGTGTATGAAACATGCTCGGCGCAATGCTGCCTTAGAAAACCAAAAAAGACGTTCCCCGAGTGAGCAGGGAGCGCCTTAATATAATCTAATGGGATAACAGCGATCGGAAGGTTGTTCTGTCATCGAAGTAACAAGTGTAAATAATCTTTAGTTAAACTTATATAATTCACAGACGACCAAACGGTGAAAGCATTAGGCGGATCAGTCCAATGATAATCTCACCCAACAATCGATACAGAATAAAGAATACGACCACATTGGCGATCAGCACACTGTACATGCTATCGATGGCTGCTTGGGTACGATTCAGTGGATATTGGAACAGCACCGAGTTCAGAGCAACAAAGATAATGATATACGAGACAGCAAGCAATGAGATCGCGATGGAATACGAGATGATAATAAACAAATTCGCCAGAACAAGGGATACGACAGCAGGAACAAGCAATGTACCAAACTGGGCAACCAGTGTTTTGGGGCGGAAGGTTATTTTTTCAATCTTCAGAATAGCGTACATCAGTGCAATAGAGGCAATCAGGATAATGACGGTGAACAATAGCGGCCTTAAAAATCCACCAATGAACAAGCCGTCCATGCCTATGCGACTAAAGGTAATTAAGAAGTATGTAGAAGATAGAACTGCAATTAGCGCCATCGTTAGCCATCCATTTAGTGAATGCTGGTCGCCAACGGTTTTCATCGTCTGATAAGGACGGGCCAATACACTGAGGAAATAGGACAG
Source organism: Paenibacillus sp. AGC31 (assembly GCF_057334655.1). NCBI lineage: Bacteria > Bacillati > Bacillota > Bacilli > Caryophanales > Paenibacillaceae > Paenibacillus > Paenibacillus sp. AGC31. The sequence goes on along the minus strand of NZ_JBHFJH010000009.1, from coordinate 8,726 downwards.
ATACTGTTTACTTACTTCTTTGGCTTGCTGAACTTTCTCATTCTGCACAATATTATTCCACTGATTGGAGCTATTGCCTCCTTCAGAAACATGGTCATTGGTACCTGTTGATTCTCTCGCCTGTTCCTTGTGAATGGAGACGGATGGTGTGTTGGATGGAGCAGATGTCTGGGAAGAGGTAGCCTGCGTGCTGGACCAACGGGTATATTCGGGTTCGGAAGTAGCAGCAGATTCCGGGTTCGGTACAGGAGTTGATGATGAAGTTGTTTGGGTTAGATTAGAGCCGCACCTCTCGCAAAAATGGGCATCTCCATTTTCATGATTACATACTGGACATTTCATGGTATAAGCCTCCAATTTCTAGAAAATAAAAACATGTCAACATTGTGTCTCATTTTAACGGTTAATGACGAAGTTTGTCTATGTTTCGCAGGAATAAGTGCCCATTTAGGGAAAGTTGAAACAAAGCCACGAATCCTCTGTATGAAAGCGGAGTGTAGAAGCAACAATAGTATAGGAATGACATGCAGGCATATTAATGTAAATTCACTGTGGTATAAGCCGATTTGTTTTCTGCTGTTAATGTCTCATCGTTCGCTTTTATGTGTTATTATCATGTTAACTATATCTTTTGGGTTGCCTATGATCGTATATTTATGTATAATCAATCGTGTTAACACGTCGAATGTACGGTAGTAAGAGATGTGGGTGAGTTCATGGAACAACTGGACAGCAATGAGAGCAAGAAGAAGATGTGCCAGTATTATAACGAAATTTCGAAGGAACTGTTCGGATTTGGCACCACTCTCCTGAGAGTGACCATTGACCAGAATATTGTGACCTTCTACGCGAAGCACCGACGTTCACCGCGCTCTGACGCCCTGGAAGGGGAGGCCCCCGGCTTAAAGCTGGAAGTGGACTTCCGCATGTCTGTCTTATATAAGAAGAAATTCCGGGAGAAGCTCGAGCAACACATGGGTTTGCCAATCGAAGCTATATTGCGGGATTATGATGCGTCCACTCAGTGGGCGATCACGAATGTGATTCTGGAACAGGCCTAGGATGGATCGGCAGGATTGATTCTTGTTGATATATACGGAGGTTATGGCCCGGATTCATGATCAGGTTCCGTACAATTTCATATGATGGCGTCTGTCTTTGGATTGATTCTGAAGCAGAAACCGATGATGTACCGGCAGCGGGTGTCGCTTTCCTTTGTTTACGAAGAAAAGTGTTCTTGTTTATACAAGAGCACTTTTCTTTTTGTTTTTTCATACACATCACACATATCAGGGGGAATAAGGATCATGATGAAAAAGTGGATTAGCGGTTTGGCAGCAGTGGCAATGACATCGGTATTACTTGCAGGTTGTGGCAGCAGTACGGAGGATGCAACAGGCGGATCAGGCAGTGGGGGAACCGCAGCTAACAAATTGGTTATCTCCACTTGGGGCTTCTCCGAAGATTTCTTCAATGAAGAAGTATTTGGTCCATTCGAAAAAGAACATAATGTAGACATCGTGCTCGAAGTCGGCAATAACGCTGAACGTCTGAACAAAATTCGTCAAGGTACATCAAATGTTGATGTTATCTACCTGTCTGATTACTATGCACAACAAGGTATCGATGAAGGTCTGTTTGAGAAAATCGACCGCTCCAAAATTCCAAATGTAAATGACATTTATGATATTGCCAAAGCACCACTTGGTGAAGATTATGGCCCGGCCTACACCGTTGGACAGCTCGGTATTGCTTATAACCCGGATCTCGTATCCAAAGAAGTGACTTCATGGAGTGACCTGTGGGACCCGGCGTTCGAGGGTAATCTGACCATCCCGAATATTACAGCAACAGCTGGCCCAATGGTTGTGGATGCAGCTTCCCGTGTAGCTGGGAACGATACGTTTAATGAAGATGCGGCATTTGCTGAACTGAAAAAACTGAGCGGCAATGTGGTTAAATTCTATAGCCAAACTTCCGAGTTCGTGAACATGTTCTCCCAAGAAGAGATTGCGGGCGGACCGATCATGGAAATGTATTTCAAAGATCTGAAAGCAGCCGTGCCTAATGCCAAGTTTGTTACACCTAGCGAAGGTGCATATGCCGTGATGAACACAATCAATGTCGTGAAAGGCAGCAAAAACAAAGAGCTGGCTGAAGAGTTCATCAACTGGCAGCTGAGCCAGGATGTACAAGCGAAATCTGCTAAAGCCAAGGTCGATTCCCCGGTTAACACAAAGGTTGAACTGACTGCTGAAGAAGCAGAAGGTGTAACATACGGCGCTGAAGTTGTTGAGAAGCTCAACAAGCTGGATATGGAATTCGTGAATCAACAGGTTAAGGGCTGGACAGATCGCTGGAACCGTGAGATTGCACAATAAAAACAAGTAACCGACTGATTTAAAAGTATCTTTGATCAACATGTTCAACTTATATCATTTGCAGCAAGCAACCATATCACCGTATAGGAGTTGAGAACGGATGAGTGAAGCGCAAAATCGCATCATTCTGGACGTGGACACGGGGATTGACGATGCACTGGCGATCTTGCTGGCGGTCAAAAGCCGGAAGCTGGACATCCTCGGTATCACCACAGTCTGTGGGAACGTATCACTCCAGCAGGCAACAGAGAATACGTGCAAAATTCTTGAACTCGCGGGTGCACCAACGATCCCGGTCATTGCCGGAGCAGCTGGACCGCTTACTCGCAAGTCGCATTATGAACACCGGGTACATGGACAGGACGGGTTGGGCGGTGCGCTGCCTGATCCGGCCGTGTCTAAGAAAGCCGAGGAAGGTTTTGCGCCAGACTTTATCGTGGAGCAAGCCAAGTTGTATCCAGGCGAACTGACATTAATTATGACCGCACCATTAACCAACTTGGCCCTCGCGTTGATGAAGTGTCCTGAACTGCCTTCTTTATTGAAGGAAGTCATCTTCATGGGTGGTGTTGTTCGCGGACATGGCAATATTACACCGACTGCCGAGTACAACACATACGCTGATCCAGAAGCAGCTCGCATCGTACTGCACGCAGGCATCGAGAAGCTTACTCAGGTCGGACTGGATGTGACGCGTCAAACATTGCTGAATGAAGCAACGATTGAGCGCCTCACAGATCCTGTAATTCGTGCATACGTCGCTCAAAGCACAGAGATTTATATCAACCGTTATGAACAAATGAACGGCGTCCGCGCTTGCGCTTTACATGACCCACTAGCCGTGGGTGTAGCCCTTGCCCCGGAACTGGTAGGACGCAAATCGTATTATGTCGATGTCGAAACCGCCAGCCGCCTGTGCGATGGTCAGATGGTATGCGACTTCCAAAACCGTTTGGGTGAGCAACCCAACACCCTCGTCTGCGAAACTGTAGATGCAGAAAGCTTCCTTGAACTGTTTATCAACGCGTTAAACGCGTAGTTATGATAGTTAAATTCATATTTTACACAATAACGTAGTGACAGAAGAAAGCTGGAGAAGCGAAGCGTTCGCCTTTATCCCCGGATTTCCCCTTTTAAATAAGGATCAAAAAATCTGGGGATAACAGCGATCGAAAGATTCTTCTGGCACGGAGTGAGCTAGTGTAAAGTTGTGCTTTTAACGTGTGAATAAAACCATTTTAAAAGTCAGGAGTATCGCGATGAAGAAATCAGTAATCTACTGGCTATTGCTGCCGGGATTTGTGTTTTTGGCGGCATTTATGATCATTCCGATTGTCCTGACGATCGGGTCGACGTTTTTCCAAGAAAACTCCTTTACGTTTGAAGGATACATGCATTTTTTCAGAGACCCATACTTTTTGAAAATATTGCTTACGACGCTGCAAGTCAGCGTGGTCACCACCATCGTCTGTGTGGTGCTCGGATTCCCGACAGCTTATTATATCTCGCAGAAAGCGCCGCGCCGTAAAGGCATTTTGCTGGCACTGGCGATCTTCCCACTGCTGACGAGCCCGGTCGTGCGCTCGTTTAGCTGGATGATCATTCTTGGACGCAAAGGGCTGATTAATAATACCCTTGTTGGTCTGGGTATCGTGGACAAGCCGCTGGACATTCTGTACACGCCGGCAGCGATGATGATCGGTCTGACACACCTGTTCCTGCCATTGATGATTATCTCTCTGGTGGGTGTGCTGGAGAACATTGACGGTGACCTGCTCAAAGCAGCACAAAGTCTGGGTGCATCGCGCATTACGGCATTCCGCCGGGTCGTGTTCCCACTGGCTGTGCCAGGACTTGTGATCGGAGCCGTGCTTGTCTTTGTTGGAAGCCTGACGGCGTATACCACACCTGCCCTCCTTGGAGGCAAGCAGCGTGTAATTGCTACGTTCCTGTATCAGAACGCCATGACTCTCAACGACTGGTATCTGGCCTCGGTTGTTGCCGCGATTATGATTGTAATTACATTTGTCGTGGTCGGTGTCATGAACAAAATGGCCAAAACTTTAAATCCGAAGGGGTAGACATATGCGGGAGAAACATATCGGGCTGGGCCTGTTCAGTCTGCTGGTCTTTATCTTTCTGCTGGGCCCGCTTCTGATCATATCGGTCACTTCGTTTGAACCGGGAACGGTACTCAAATTTCCGCCGGAAGGGTTCTCCTTCCGCTGGTATGAGAATATTTTCAACACAGGCGGTTTCCTTCGCACATTCCAGACGTCCATCATCATTTCCTTACTGGGAAACTTGTTGGCACTGGTGCTCGGAGTTCCGGCTGCGTATGCACTTAGTCGTTACGATTTCAAAGGCAAGTCCGTGCTGAACGCACTGTTCCTGTCCCCGGTACTGATCCCGGGAATCGTGCTTGGTTTTACATTGATGAAATACCTGATCGTAATCTACCATCTGCCGATGTATCTCGGACTGTTGATCGGTCATACGATTATCATGCTTCCATTCATCATTCGGGTTATCGCGTCGAGTCTGTCGAGCTTTGACTTTGCAGTGGAAGAAGCTGCGCTGAGTCTTGGTGCGGGACGGGTAAGAACGTTCTTCACGATCGTGCTTCCCAACATCCGCTCAGGAATTATCGCTGCCGTGCTGATTGCTTTCCTGGAGTCCTTCAACAACGTGGACATCTCGGTGTTCATGACCGGACCAGGGGTAAGCACATTACCGATCCAGATGCTGACGTATGTGGAGAATTATTTTGACCCAACGATTGCAGCGATTTCCGTGCTGTTAATGGTGCTGACCGGACTCTTAATGTTTGTGATCGAACGGATCATGGGCGGATTTTCATACTTTACTAAACGTTAATTGGAGGCGCAGAACGCTATGGCATTGCTGACATTAGACCACGTATCCGTGGCATACGATAAGCAGACAATCCTGAAGGATTTTCAGTTGGAGCTGGAAAAAGGTAAACTGCTCTCCCTGCTCGGACCGAGCGGTTGCGGCAAAACAACTACGCTGCGCCTCATCGCCGGATTCCTGGAAGCATCACAGGGCAAGTTTATGTTTGGCGGCAAGGATTATACGAAGGTTCCGGCGAACAAGCGGAACTTCGGATTTGTATTTCAGAGTTATGCGTTATTCCCGCATCTGTCTGTCTATGACAACGTGGCCTTTGGCCTGCGGATGCGTAAAGTAAAAGACAAGGATATCTCTTCCCGTGTGATGCGAATCCTGGAAGTGGTTAACCTGAATGGATTTGAGAAACGTTTTCCACAAGAATTGTCTGGTGGACAGCGTCAACGTGTGGCGATTGCCCGCGCATTGGTCATTGAACCTGACCTGCTCTTGTTCGACGAGCCACTCAGTAACCTGGATGCCAACCTGCGACTCAACATGCGGGTGGAGATTCGCCGGATTCAGCAAGAGCTGGGTATTACAACGCTGTATGTCTCTCATGACCAGGAAGAGTGCTTCTCGATCTCGGATCAGGTAGCGATTATGAACAAAGGCGTGGTTGAGCAGCTCGACCGCCCGGAAACCATTTTCAAATATCCGGCAACGGAGTTTGTAGCACGATTCATCGGGTTCCATAATTTCATTGAATTCGCGGAGCGCAGTGATGCAGGTGAAGTGATTACACTGACCGCAGGTGGACGTACGTTTACAGCAACGGCGCATCCTGGAACAGCACGTCCCGGTGCACGCAAAGGTGCGATTCGCCCGGATGATCTGATCGTTAGTGGAGATACTTCTGCGGATGTGGTGAATGCTTTGCCGGGGATTATCAAGGTCAGCACGTATCTGGGACGCAGTTATCAGTATGTAATTGAGACGGAACTGGGTGACTTTACAGCAAATCAGGAGATGGAAACACCGTACCTTAGTGGGCAACGTGTTAGCCTGATCTTCCCACAGGACAAGCTTGTGCTGGTGGAGTAGTCGTGATTGTAAGGAACAGTATTAAGAAATAAGAGCAGCAAAGAAGGCATTTCATGCGATGATTCCGGGCGAGACAGTGATACGCAATCAAGTGCAGTGCATCAGATTAAAATACAGGTTCATTGTCCAGTCCGGATCGTGGTGAAATGCTTGTGAAGAAGGAGATTATGCCCCATGCGTGCAGATCAACTAATTGTGAATGTACATGTGTATAACAGTTATTATAAACGGTTTGAAATGAACAACGTTGCAGTACTCGACGGCAGATTCCTATATGTTGGACCCGGCGGACCGGAGATGATTCAGGCAGACGAAGTCATTGATGCGCGGGGAAGATACATGATTCCTGGCTTGATCGATATCCATCTGCATATCGAAAGTACAATGGTGACACCGGAAACCTTTTCCCATGGTCTGATTGGCTGCGGGGTAACATCCATTGTAGCGGAACCGCATGAGATGGCGAATGTGTTCGGGCTGGAGGGTGTGCAGGAGATGATGGTTGCGAGTCGGGAGACGACAGTGGACATGTTCTATGCGATCCCAAGTTCCGTTCCGGCAACCCCGATGGAGACAACAGGCGGTTCGATTGAAATCGAAGATATGGACGTGCTGCTCGCGACTGGCGAGATCATCTGTCTGGGCGAGATCATGAACTATGTCGATGTCATCCGTGATCCGGAATGCAAGACAAACCAGATTCTACAGCATATCCGCAAAAACTATCCGGATCTTGTGATCGAAGGACATACACCGAAACTGCTTGGACTCGATCTGCATCGACTGATCTACGCAGGTATTGATTCCGATCATACTCATCAGAGCATTGAGGGATTACAGGCGCGGATTGCGGCAGGTATGTTTATTGAAATTCAAGAGAAATCAATGACCCCGGAAGTCATGGAGTACCTGATTCAACATGATGTGGCGCAGCATTTCTGCTTCGTAACAGATGATGTAATGCCGGATTCACTGGTGGAGCGTGGTCATCTGGATCATATCGTACGCAAGGCAATTCAGATGGGGATGCGTCCGGAAGACGCGATTTATGCAGCAACATCAACCCCTGCTTCCCGGATGAAAATGACCGATCGTGGCAGCGTTGCCCCAGGCAAAGTAGCCGATTATGTGTTGTTATCTAACCTGGAGGAGCTCGCTATTGATCAGGTGTACAAAAACGGCCGCAAAGCTTATGACGATTACGAACCGTATAAGCAGGAACGCATAACCGGGCAGTTCCCACCTCACTTCTATAAGAGTGTACAGTTGGAGAAGCTGGGCGTAGCGGATTTTGCAATTCAGTTGTCAGACCCAAAAGTCAGTGGATCAGGGGTTGATCTCGCTGGTGAAGGTGAGTACCAATGCCGTGTCATGATGGTCAAGGATGGTTCTACTTTTGTGGAAGAGCATATTGCATCGGTTCAGTCCTCAGATGGCGAATTGCAGTGGGAAGAAAGTGGATATGCGCAGATCGCGACCTTTGAACGTTATGGCGTGAACGGCAATCGTGCACGTGGCCTGATCGGTGGAGACACCATCAAACGCGGCGCCATTGCAACGACATATTCACACGACAATCACAACCTGCTGGTTGTAGGACGTAATCGTGAAGATATGATATTGGCAGCTAACACGGTAATTTCGAGCCAGGGTGGGTTCTGTGTGGTGGAAGATGGCAAGGTGCTGTCCCATCTGGAACTTCCTGTAGGTGGCATTTTGACGGAAGAACCACTTGCAGTGGTTTCCCATCAAGTGAAGGAATTGAGAGCAGCGATGTTGTCTCTTGGATATGTGCATTACAACCCAATCATGTCGATCAGCACCCATTCCCTTGCGGTAAGTCCCGCGTTGAAGATTACGGACCATGGCTTGATTGATGTGAATGCAGGTAAGGTTGTATCGTTGATTGTATAGTTTGAAGACACATATGTCGTGATGCACATGAAAAAACACCCTATTTGGTATTATCCCCTTTAAGTAGACACTTGAAAAAGCCTTCATGTTATCATGAGGGTTCAAGTGACACTTGGAGGGGATATTTTTATGGCAAAAAAAGGACAAACATTTCAGACGTATACCGAAGAATTTAAATTGAATGCGGTTAGATCCTATGTCGAAGGGTCTTCAAGTTATAAAGTGGTAGCTGAACGCGAAGGAATTCGAAACTGTTCACAACTGAAGGTGTGGGTGAAAAAGTGGAAAAACGGGGAAGCGTTCGATGAGCGAAAAAACAATGTTCCGAATCCAATGAAAGGACTTCCCCGTACTGCCTTTAGCAGTGTAGAAGAAGAACGTGACTACCTTCAAGCACAGGTGGATTATTTAAAAAAGCGGTATCCAAATCTAGTAAAGGAGAAGCGCTGAGCCAACGGGAGAACTACGATATCATTG
>NZ_JBHFJH010000008.1:0-28260 GCF_057334655.1 Paenibacillus sp. AGC31 | reverse complement strand
CCCCCTTCCCGCAGGCGGCGCGCGATGTCCTCGCGCATCCCTGCGGGCTCCACAGCCAGCACGCGCGCAATGCGCTGCAGGCTGTCCAGGTCGCCGGACTCGCTGCCAAAGCAGAGCGAGTCCACAATGCCGGTGCGGTGCAGCAGCGAGACCGCACCGAAGGCAAACCACTCGGCCGGTTGGACCGCGTAGGCAACCGGCAGTTCAAGCACGAGATCGGCGCCTGCGTGCAGCGCCATCTCGGTGCGTGCCCTTTTACCTACGATGGCGGGTTCGCCACGCTGGAGAAAAGGGCCGCTCATGACCGCAACAACGGCGTCTGCGCCGCTTAGCCGCCGAGCTTCCTGCAAATGATAAACATGCCCATTGTGCAAGGGGTTATATTCAACAATGACGCCTACGGCTTTCATGATTAGACGTCCTCCTTTCGATTGGATAACCGAGTATGTATAACATCCATTCCATCATAGGGGATGTCATGTATTAGATCAAATCATGCACCAATTCAGACAAGAAAAAGGCACAAATCCAACATCAACGGATGTCAGACTGTGTGCCTGCAAATCTATTGTATAGTACACATTTTTGATAATCGACGAACGTCCTCTTCACCTTGATAAATCAGCAGGATAGGACACGTACCTATACACTTATACATTAGGAGCTAATCACATTTCACAACGTTTAGACACTTTCCGGTGCGGGAGAAAGACTTGCTTTGGGCCCGAAAAATTCATAATGAATGTTGTCCGCTGCAACACCAAGCGCCTGAAGCTCCGTATACACTGCCCGCATGAACGAAACGGGTCCGCACAGATAATAAGTGGAATCCAGTTCATCGATCACTTGACGAAGCCAGGCCGCATCCATATAACCTTCCTTATGAAAGTGATTGTTCGTACGATCAGAACCCTCAGGTTGAGTATAACAATAATAAGCTTTAACGCCCTGATTACGTTCGGCCAGACTGTTCACATGATCACGGAAGGCGTGAGATTGACCATTCGGACTTGCATGTAAAAATGTAATTGCACGGTTATCGTTCAAGTTAACCAGCGTATTTAACATGCTGATCATGGGCGTTAGACCGACACCACCACTCAGGAGAACAACAGGTCGTTGATCGTCTGCATTTAGCGTGAAGTCGCCAGCAGGAGCGGATATCTCCACCTGACTGCCTTCTTCAATGTGATCGTGTAGATACGTCGAGATAACTCCGTCAGGGCGCTCTAACACACCTCGTTCACGCTTAACGGAAATGCGATAGTGGGGTTTACCCGGGGCATCTGAAAGGCTATACTGACGAATCTGGGTAAATGACTGTGCCTCTGGCTGGATTTTGATGCTGATGTATTGTCCCGGTTCATAACTGGCAATGGACTGACCATCGGCTGGAACGAGATAAAAGGACGTGATGACTTCGCTTTCCTGAACTTTCTTGGCAACTTTGAATGTCCGGAATCCTTCCCAGCCACCTGTCTGGTTTTTCGCTTCTGTATACATATCCTGTTCGATCCCGATAAAGGCGCCTGCAATGACATTATAGGCTTCGCCCCACGCCGTGATAATTTCATCCGTTGCCGCATCTCCAAGCACATCTTTGATGGCTTGAAGCAGATAGGTGCCGACAATCGCATATTGCTCGGGAACGATACCCAGGCTGCGATGTTTATGTGCAACTTGCCGGACGGCAGGCAAGATGGAGGACAGATTATCGATATGAAGGGCGGCGGTGTACACCATATTGGCGAGGGCGGCTTGCTGCCGCCCCTGTTTCTGATTTGTATGATTGAAAATATTCAGCAGTTCCGGATGAGCTGTGAACATCGTTTCGTAGAAGTGGCGTGTGATCGCTTCGCCGTGGACTTCAAGTACGGGGACTGTAGATTTAATGATTCTAATTGTGTGCTCATTTAACATATATTTTCCCTCCCGATATGATATGAAATAGTTGGATAATAAATCGGTCATGGAGCTGATCGTGCCTCGGTTTATAGCAAGTATAGATAGGGAGCAAGTAGGTCTGTGTGATATAGATCACACTAAACGTTAACGAAATGTGACCGATGTTTGCAAGGAACTACAACTAAAATGACGACTTGTAGTTTATCTTGAAGTGAGTCTATAATAGACCAGATGGAGTAAACGGTTCTGAGCCATTGGTTTTAAAAAGGGTGTAAAGTTAAAAGTGTTGACAAACGTCTTGAAAAATCGGTATAATGATTTTTGTTTGTTAAGTCAATTTCATAATACTTTTAACGATGAAGCGTCAGAATACATACAGTCAGGATTTACTGCTTTACAAAAGAAGGCTTGACCTGTATAACTGTCGTGATACGTTTGATACGAATTATGAAATTGGTTTCGTTTGGAGTGATGGAAATGTTAATGCCATTTCGCAAAGTGGCTACCAGTGATGGCCCGCTGAAGTTTAACGAACAGTGGGATATCAAGGAACTGGTTTCTAACCGACAAGATATCACAGCCGTTACCCCGCTGACTGCGGATTTATCTGCAGAATTCAGAGAAGGTGACGTTGTGGATGTTCATGGCAAGCTGACCATAGGAGTGGACATGTTGTGCTCCCGTTGTCTCAAGCCGATCAAGGAACATTTTCATATTGATTTTCATGAGCAATTCAAGCAGGGAAAACAGCCAGAGGGATTACACGAAGACGATGATACGCTCTATGTGGATGGAGATAGCGTTGATCTGAAGGGTTATGCTGAGGAAGCTTTTCTGCTGGATCTTCCGTTTATACCGCTATGCAGCGATACATGCAAAGGGTTATGCCCCAAGTGTGGCCATGAGCTGAACGAAGGTGACTGCGGTTGTGATAACCAGGTTATCGATCCGCGGCTTGCAGGGCTCAAGGATTTTTTTAAATGAGCATGATTGAAAATCGAACATTGTAACAACTACCTGCAAAGGTTGATTTTGATAAGGAGGTGGGAATAATGGCAGTACCTCAACGGAGAACGTCCAAGACGCGTCGCGACAAACGTCGCACTCACTTTAAATTGGCTGTACCGGGCATGGTGAAATGTGAACAATGTGGCGAACTTAAACTTAGTCACCACGTGTGCAAAGTGTGCGGAACGTACAAAGCAAGAGAGATCATCTCTCAATAATAGTTGGACATTAAGTAGCACTTCATTTCGATGAGGTGCTACTTTTTTTGGATTAGAGGGTGGCTATAGAGGGAGTTGGCAGGCATGAAATCCGTGCTTCACAGGGGTGTATTGTTTTTGTTAGGCCAGTCTTTCTTTTTGATACGGGATGAGATATACTATAGTTTAGTACCAGGTTCTAAGATTTGACGTTACATATAGATGAACCATAATCCGTTTGAGAACGACCCTGGTGACCAGGGATGCAACTATAGAAGCAACACGAAAGAATGGTTGAACTGGCCGGACGGGACGGTTCCGTAAACGATACAGCGGGGGGTGTCAGGCATCGAACGTGTACCGAAGAGACAGAGGCAACAGCAGTTAACCAAAATGATAGAAGAGAACCCGTTTGTGACGGATCAGGAACTTACACGCCAATTGAAGGTGAGTATTCAGACGATTCGTCTTGACAGGCTGGAACTTGGAATACCTGAACTTCGGGAACGCATGAAACTGATGGCAGAGCTCTCGTATGATCAGGTACGCTCGTTGCCCTTGCATGAGATTATCGGTGATATTGTGGATCTACAGCTGGATAAAAGCGGGATTTCCCTGTTTGAGATTAAGGAAGAACACGTGTTTTCCAGAACAGGCATTGCACGTGGACACTATGTCTTTGCACAGGCTAACTCCTTGGCTGTAGCGATTATTAATGACGAGATCGCGTTGACTGCATCAGCAGACATTCGCTTTGTCCGTTCGGTTCATTTGGGAGAGAAATGTATTGCAAAGGCTTATGTGAGATCGATTCCGGGTCAAAAGGGCAAAGCCAAAGTGGAAGTATTCACTTATGTAGGTGAAGAAATGGTGTTTCAAGGCAACTTTGTAATCTACCATTCAGGTGGAGAAGACAGCGGAGAAGGAGGTCATTTGGAATGAAAATCGTCATTGATGCCATGGGAGGCGACAATGCACCTGCATCAACGGTAGAAGGTGCGATTGCCGCAGCCACGGAATGGGCGGATACACAGATCGTCCTGATCGGCGATGAAGCCAAGCTGGAACCTCTTTTGAGTCAGTCAGGTGTTAGACCTGCCAATCTTACGGTCCGGCATGCTTCCGAAGTTATTGGTTCGGATGATGAACCCGTCAAAGCAGTGCGTCGCAAAAAGGATGCCTCCATGGTGGTCGCAGGCCGTATGCTGAAAGAGGGCGAAGCGGACGCGATGATCTCGGCGGGCAATACTGGAGCGCTCATGACAGCGGGTTTGCTTGTTGTAGGTCGCATGGCAGGCATTGAACGTCCGGCGCTTGCGCCTATGATTCCAACGATTGATGATGTAGGTGTGCTTGCGCTGGATCTAGGAGCGAATATGGATGCCAAACCGGAGCACCTTGCACAATATGGCCTGATGGGCAGTTTGTATCGGCAAAAAGTACAGGGCATTGAGTCCCCACGAGTGGGCTTGCTCAATGTAGGAACAGAGCCAGGCAAGGGAAATGAGTTAACCAAACATGCATACCCTTTACTGGAACAACTCCCAATTCGGTTTGTCGGTAATGTTGAGGCACGTGATGTGCTGACTGGTGCTTGTGATGTGCTTGTATGTGACGGTTTTGCAGGGAATATCCTGCTGAAATCGCTAGAGGGCACAGCAGGTGCCATTTTCGCCTTGCTTAAGGAACAATTCTCATCTTCTCTCAAAAGTAAACTGGCTGCAGCTGTACTAATGCCTGAGCTGCGTGGGTTGAAACGTAAGCTGGATTATACGGAGCATGGCGGAGCGCCACTCCTTGGTTTGAGTAGACTGGTTGTGAAAAGTCATGGATCTGCTGATGGCAATGCCATCAAAAATGCTGTGCGTCAAGCTCGGATTGCAGTGCAGAATCAGCTGGTAGAGAGCATATCTAAGGAAATTAGCGGGAAGTGAGTGACGATATGAATAATTTGCGCCCAGTAGGGGTTATTGGTACAGGGAAATATGTGCCTGAGAAAATTTTGACAAATAGCGATCTGGAGAAAATGGTCGATACCAATGACGAGTGGATCGTCAGTCGTACTGGAATCAAAGAGCGTCACATCGCTGCACCCGATCAGGCAACTTCTGATCTGGCATACGAAGCGGCTATTAAAGCCCTTGAATCTGCAGGCATGACAGGCAGTGATCTTGATCTGATTATTGTTGCAACCATTACCCCGGATTCTTCGTTCCCATCGACAGCTTGCATCTTGCAGGACAAATTGGGTGCAAAAGGTGCCGCGGCATTTGATCTGTCGGCTGCTTGTTCCGGATTTGTATACGGTTTGGCTAGTGCTACGAGCTTCATCCAAAGCGGTATGTACAACAATGCACTTGTTATTGGTGCAGACTGCTTGTCTCGCATTACGGATTATACAGACCGCAACACATGTGTCCTTTTTGGTGATGGAGCAGGCGCGGTAGTCGTTGGTGAAGTTCCGGAAGGTCGCGGCTTCAAAGCATTCGATCTCGGTGCCGAAGGTGCTGGCGGTAGTCTTCTTCAGATGGAAGGCGGCGGTTCCCGTCTGCCTGCTTCCGCAGAGACCGTTGAAAATAAAAAACATTACATCTACATGAACGGTCGTGAAGTGTTCAAGTTTGCGGTACGTGTCATGGGGACGGCTACCATTGAGGTATTACGCAAGGCTGGCATGGAGCGTACGGATGTGGATCTGTTTGTTCCTCACCAAGCGAATATTCGGATTATCCAATCTGCGATGCAACGACTTGAACTTCCTGAAGAAAAGGTTGTAGTCAACGTGGATAAGTATGCAAACACATCGGCAGCTTCCATCCCGCTTGCTCTGGTAGAAGCTGCGGAGGAAGGTCGCATGAAAGCCGGAGATACCGTTCTGATGGTTGGATTCGGTGGCGGTTTGACATGGGGTGCATCGGTACTCGTTTGGTAAAATAGACATCTGGGAGATGAATGAGATGGGTAAAATAGCATTTGTATTTCCCGGACAGGGATCACAGGCTGTAGGCATGGCCAAGGACGCGTATGAGTCCGTGCCTGCGGCAACTGAAATTTTTCGCACAGCAGATGAAACATTGGGTTTCTCGCTGAGCAACCTTGTATTTGAAGGACCGGAGACCGAGTTGAAACAGACATCAAATACACAACCGGCTCTGTTGACAGCAAGTATTGCCTTGCTTGAAGCTTTCAAAGAAAAAGGAATTCAGCCTGACTATACGGCTGGACACAGTCTGGGAGAATACAGTGCACTGGTGGCAGCGGGCGTTCTTTCGTTTGCTGACGCAGTGAGCACTGTACGGGCACGTGGTCAGTATATGGAACAGGCAGTACCAGGTGGACAAGGAGCGATGGCTGCTGTGTTGGGTGCGGATCGGGAAGCGCTGGGGGTGCTTTGCCGTGACGTATCTGAAAGTGGTCATGCGGTTGAACTTGCCAATATTAATTGTCCGGGACAAATCGTCATTTCTGGTGTGAAGGAGGGCGTAGCTGCTGTCGCGGGACGAGTGAAAGAAGCAGGCGGTAAACGCGCCATTGCATTGGAAGTAAGCGGTCCGTTCCACTCTTCATTGATGAAGGGTGCAGCTGAGAAGCTGGCAGAGAAACTGAAAACCGTTACGTTCTCACCGGCAGCGGTCCCTGTAGTCGCTAATGTGACTGCAAGACCTGCAGAGGATGGACAGGTTCAGGATTTGTTGACAGCTCAGGTCTATTCTCCTGTATTATGGGAAGACAGTGTGACATGGCTTATTGAGCAAGGCGTGGATACGTTCATCGAGATTGGATCTGGCAGTGTATTGACCGGTTTGATTAAAAAAACAGATAAAACCGTAAAATTGTACAATGTGAACAGTATTGAAACGCTCGAAGCAACGGCAAGTGAATTAGAAGGAGTTATATGAGTTAAACTAAACTTTTTACATGAGAACGGAGAGGACAGAAAAAATCTGGGGATAACAGCGATCGGAAGGTTATTCTGTCATCGGAGTGGCAAGTGTAAACATTCTTTGGTTGAACTGATATAGATTTGGGGAAAGGAGGAATGATTATGTCTAAACCATTAGAAGGTAAAAATGCACTCGTTACCGGGGCATCCCGGGGCATTGGGCGCAGTATTGCACTGGCACTTGCTGAAGCTGGAGCGAACGTAGCCGTGAATTATGCGGGTAGTCAAGCGGCAGCTGAGGAAGTGGCGGAAGCGATTCGTGCCAAAGGAGTCAAAGCGATTACACTTCAAGCCAATGTTGGCCTGATGGATGAAGCTGAACAAATGGTCAAAGCTACACTCGAAGCATGGGGAAACGTTGATATTCTGGTGAACAATGCCGGTATTACCCGTGATAATCTGATCATGCGTATGAAAGAGGAAGAATTCGATCAGGTTATTGAAACCAATCTTAAAGGTGTGTTTAACTGCCTTAAGGCGGTTACACGTCCAATGATGAAACAACGGTCGGGAAGAATTATCAATATCTCCTCGGTTGTAGGTGTGCTCGGTAATGCTGGACAAGCAAACTATGTTGCTGCCAAAGCAGGAGTCATTGGGCTGACAAAGGCATCTGCTCGTGAACTGGCTTCTCGTGGAATCACAGTTAACTGTGTTGCACCAGGTTTCATTGAGACAGATATGACAAAAGAGTTGTCCCAGGAGCTGGTGGACGGTATGCTAAGTGGTATTCCGTTGTCCCGTTTGGGTCAGCCGGATGAAATCGCCGGTGTAGTCACTTTCCTGGCTTCACAGGCTTCATCTTATATGACAGGGCAGACGCTGCATGTCGATGGTGGCATGTACATGTAATTCTTCCCGGACTTGAACAATAGTCGGGGAACAGGCGCTGGACGATCCGAAATGCCGGAAAAAGGCCGGGTTCCCCGGCCGGGAGCCGCATATGTCTTCTATGGCATTTTGCCTGCGATTCTCGTATAATACCAAAGAAGGAGGTGAACCGGATGTCCGATGTATTGGAGCGTGTAAAACGCATCGTCGTCGACCGCTTGGGCGCAGACGAAGCTGAAGTTACACTTGAAGCATCTTTCAAAGAAGATTTGGGTGCTGATTCTTTGGATGTAGTGGAATTGGTCATGGAATTGGAAGATGAATTTGATTTGGAAATCTCTGATGAAGATGCAGAAAAAATCACGACCGTAGGTGAAGTTGTAAACTACATACAATCTCATACCTAAAGTCATTTTTAGTCCCGCACATGTTTTCGAACAGGCGGGACTTCTCATCATTCATTGGTTTTTCTCATTCCGCAAGCAGCTCTACTCAAACAGGCCTATCTTGGTTGAATAGATGCCTGTTTGCGGATATTCCCACAAAATACTTGCGTAATGCAGTCGATATAGAGGTGACTCGGTTTGAAACAAAGAGTAGTAATTACCGGAATGGGCGTAATGACATCGCTCGGAAAAGATTTGGAAACGTTCTGGGGCAGTTTAATGGCAGGAAAGTCCGGAATTTCTCAGATTGAGGCGTTTGATGTTAGTGAATACACGACACAGATTGCAGCCGAGATCAAGGATTTCAACCCGGAAGAATATATGGATCGCAAGGATGCTCGCAAAATGGACCGTTTTGTACAGTTCGCTGTGGCAGCCGGCTTCAAAGCCGTTGAAGACAGTGGTCTGAAAATTAACGAGAATATTGATGCAGAGCGATTCGGTGTATCCATCGGATCAGGTATTGGTGGATTGGGTACGTGGGAGGACCAACATAACGCATTGTTGCAAAAAGGTCCAAAACGGGTAAGCCCATTCTTTATTCCCATGATGATCTCCAACATGGCTTCAGGCCAAATGTCCATTTCTCTTGGTGCCAAAGGTCCTAACATTAATGTTGTTACGGCTTGTGCAACAGGTACACACTCCATCGGAGATTCCTTCAAGCTGATTGCGAATGGTGATGCAGATGCCATGATCTGTGGTGGTGCGGAAGCAACAATCAGACCAACGGGTCTTGCAGGGTTCTGTGCGATGCGCGCAATGTCTACACGTAATGATGATCCTGCGAAGTCAAGTCGTCCTTTTGATACAGAACGTGATGGTTTTGTTATGGGCGAAGGCGCTGGTGTTCTGATTCTGGAATCCCTGGAGCATGCTCAAAAACGTGGTGCACGCATTTATGGTGAAGTGATCGGTTACGGTCTGACAGGTGATGCACATCACATGACAGAACCAGATCCGGACGGAGCAGCACGTTGCATGAAGATGGCACTTCGTAATGCGGGTATTGAGCCTGAAGAAGTAGACTACATTAATGCACACGGAACTTCGACGCCTGTAGGCGACAGATCCGAAACGCTTGCAATCAAAAAGGCGTTTGGTGATCATGCGTACAAGCTCGCCGTGAGTTCCACTAAATCCATGACGGGCCACATGCTTGGCGCTGCTGGTGGTGTAGAAGCGGTCATCTGCGGATTGTCACTGACACATCAGACACTGGCTCCAACGATTAACCTGGAAAATCAGGACCCAGAATGTGATCTGGATTATGTACCAAATGTTCCACGTCAAACCAAAGTTAATATTGCCATGTCCAATTCATTTGGATTCGGCGGTCACAATGCCACCATTATTCTCAAAAAATTTGAAGCATAAGGGGCTAGTTCGTTTGAGTGAAGATCTGAAGCAGTTACAACATAAACTTCAAATCAAATTTGACAACAGGCAGCTTTTAAAACAAGCGTTTACCCATGCTTCTTATGTAAACGAACACCGGTTCAGTCAGCATCAGGACAACGAGCGTCTGGAGTTTCTGGGCGATGCCGTGCTGGAACTGACTGTATCGGAGTACTTGTATCATTTGTATCCTAACCGTCCGGAAGGTGAATTAACTAAGCTGCGGGCATCCATTGTCTGTGAGCCTTCCCTCGTCAAATTTGCTGAAGCGTTGGGTTTTGGGCAGTATGTACTTCTTGGTAAAGGTGAGGAACTAACTGGAGGACGGACACGGCCGGCTCTGCTGGCAGATGTGTTTGAATCTTTCATTGGTGCATTGTATCTGGATCAGGGGCTTGCGCCTGTCCGGACATTTCTCGACCAGCATGTCTTCCCATTAATCGTATTGGGCAGCAAGCTGCAAATGAGTGATTACAAAACGGAACTGCAGGAACTTACTCAGCATCACAATATGGGAGCTTTGGAATACCGTATCGTTGAGGAACGGGGACCTGCCCATGAACGTGAGTTTGTCTCGGAGGTCCATATGGGTCAAGAACGGCTTGGCAGAGGTACAGGACGTTCCAAAAAGGAAGCGGAACAACAGGCTGCATCTGCAGCACTTGATCGACTGAAGCTTCCGGAAGCCGGAGCTTAACCGATAGCGCATAGACAAACGAAGAGCAAAGAGCAGCCCGCGGGTCCGCCCCGGCGGAAGTAATCGGCCGGACTGCTTTTTGCTCTTTTTTTTGTAAAGAGGTTCAGGGGGAGTTTGCCTGATCGTTAACTCATAAGTTGAATCTTATTTTACACAAAACGAAGAGTGCAGAACCAATCTGAAGAAGCGAAGCTAAAAGCTTTCTGAAAGAAAGCTACATCGGAAGCATATGCTCTGCATTTATCAACGGATTTTTCCCTTGGATAAGGGAATCAAGAAAATCTGGGGATAAGAGCGATCGGAGGATGGTACTGCAATTGGAGTGATCATGTGTAATGACAATTGTTCAATTTATTTAGCGCTTGAATGCAATACTTGAAATTTGCAAGAGGAGGTGACGAGAAACCCTATGTTTTTAAAACGGATTGAATTGGGTGGATTCAAGTCATTCGCCGACAAAACGGAGATGGAATTCGTTCGTGGCATTACGGCTGTTGTAGGTCCGAACGGAAGTGGCAAGAGTAATATATCGGACGGAATCCGTTGGGTTCTGGGGGAACAGAGTGCCAAGTCGCTGCGTGGTGGCAAGATGGAAGATATCATCTTTGCAGGCAGTGACGCACGGAAGGCCGTTAATTTCGGTGAGGTGTCGCTAACACTTGATAACGAGGATCACGCACTTGCATTGGATTTTGGTGAAGTGACGGTGACTCGTCGTGTACATCGCAGCGGAGATAGTGAATATTTTATTAACAAGCAATCTTGTCGTTTGAAGGATATTACGGAGTTGTTTATGGATACCGGCATCGGTAAGGAAGCCTACTCGATTATTGGACAGGGGCGAATCGAAGAGATTCTGAGTACCCGTTCAGAGGATCGCAGAGGCATCTTTGAAGAAGCTTCAGGTATCGTTAAATATAAATCCCGCAAGCGGGATGCGACGCGCAAACTGGATGAGACAGAGCAGAATTTGCTGCGGATTCATGATCTGGTGACTGAACTGGAAGATCAGATTGGACCGCTAAAGGAACAATCGGAGAAAGCGATCCATTATAAGGAACTTCGTTCACAGCTCAAATCACAGGAAATTTCCATGTATGTGTACCAGATCGAACAGATCCATGCGTCCTGGAGTAAGGCGAATGAGCGACTGCAATCCCTGAAGCAGGAAGAGGTTGGACTGGCAGCGATTGTCTCTACGCATGATGCCAAGCTGGAAAATGATCGGAATGCGCTGCGTATCCTGGAAACAGAGACAGAGCAACTGCAAGCCGCTTTATTGCAATTCAGTGAAGCGACTGAGAAAAGTGAAGGGCTTGGGGAATTGCTCAAGGAGCGCTCACACCATCTGCAAACGAATCAGGAGCAGCTCAAAGTAACGCTTGCCGCCAGTGAAGAGAGACATCGCGAACGGGAAACGGAGCTGCTTGCACTGCGTGAGAAGTTTGGCAAGCTTGAGCATGAACTGAATGATGTGAGAAATCAGTTGTCTCAGGAAGAAGCCAAACTCATCGGTGTTACAGGTGGCATTAGTCAACAGCAAGAGGAAAGCCTCAAAGGCAATTTGCTGGAACTGATGAATCAGATGGCTCAGACACGAAATGAAATTCGTTATGTGGATCAGCAGAAAGAAACGCTGGAGCGCAGGATGAATCGCGCGGCTGAAGAATCAGGCAAATGGGAAGATCAGAAAGAGACACTGGAAAGTCGCAAAGCGGACATTGAGAAAAAAGTTGTTCGTTTGGGCAAAGAAATCAGTGATCTGCGTGGTGGTTACATTACGGAAAGTGAACGACTTCAGTCGTTGCAGAAGCTGCTCGAAGAAAGTCGAGGCACGGTCCGTAAATGGGAACAGAAGCGTGAAGCTCAAGTCTCCCGCCGCGATACGATGAAAGAGATGCAGGATGATTTTGACGGATTCATGCTGGGTGTCAAGGAGGTCCTGAAGGCTTCACGTAAAGGTACGCTCAATGGTGTTCATGGAGCTGTGGCTGAACTTGTTAAAGTTCCCGAGAAGATCGAACTTGCCGTAGAGACTGCAATGGGAGCATCCTTGCAGCATGTGGTCATGGAAAATGAATCAGTTTCCAGACAGGCAATCGCTTTCCTGAAGCAACGCCAGTTGGGGCGTGCAACGTTCCTGCCTCTGGATGTCATTCGTCCTCGTGCCATTGGAGCGGCTGAACGTTCCATGATCGAAGGTATGGAGGGTTTTGTGGGGATCGGTGCTGATCTTGTACAATTCGAATCCAAGTACGCTTCGATCATTGGCAGCTTGCTCGGTAATGTTATTATTGCCGAAACGCTGGAGGTTGCCAATAAAATTGCGGCTCGTTGCCAGTATCGTTTCCGTGTCGTGACCCTTGAAGGTGATGTGGTCAATGCCGGTGGTTCCATGACGGGTGGTAGCCAGCACAAGAAAAATGTGAGTCTGCTCAGTCGGAAACGGCAGCTGGACCAGCTCGACCAGGATATTTTGGATACCGAAAATCAGATCGTGAAACTGCATCGCAGTGTGGATGATGTAAAAGTTCAACTGGAGCAGTGTCAGGACAAACTGGATGAACTTCGTCAGTCCGGTGACGATACCCGAAATGCAGAACAGCAGGCTTCGATGGAAATGAAGCAGGTAGAGCATGAGCTTCGCCATGTGCTTGAACAGGTTGCCGTTGCCGGGCAGGAGAAGAGCGGCTTCACCGAAGAGATCAAAGAGCTGGATACGGCTCGTATCGTCGCTGTGAAGAAGCTGGAGCAGCTTGAAGAGGAAGAAAAAGCGACCCATCGTGCCATTCATGCAGCTGAGTTTGCTCGGAAAGCCAATGAATCCGCGAAGGAAGAATTGCAGAGCCAACTCACCGAATTGAAAGTGCGCGAAGGCAAGCTTGATCAGGAGCGATTCTCCAATGGAGAACAATTGCGACGTTTGGAGCGGGAAGTGGAGTCGTTGGTGAAAGATCTTCGTCAGAATCGCACGTTGCTGGCTTCGATGGAAGCAGATCTCAAGAAAACACAGACCGAGAGTGTTAAGCAGATTGAAGATCTGAACCAGTACAAGCTGAAAAAAGCGGAAGCTTCCCAGGAGCTGGACTTCAAACGTGCTGCCCGAAGTGAGTTGTCGAAGAAGCTTGAGCTTGCCGAGAGCGAAACGAAGGAACAGCGCACGCAGTTAAAAGCTGTGGAAGAGCAGATGCGACAGACGGAAATTTCCGTGAACCGGCTGGATGTTGAGCTGGAAAATATACTTCGAAAACTGACGGATGAATACGAACTGGGCTATGAACTGGCCAAAGAGCGTTATCCTGTGCCGGAAGACGTGGAGCATACACAGGCAGAGGTACAGAAGCTGAAGCGCAGTATATCGGCCCTGGGTGATGTGAACCTGGGAGCGATTGAGGAGTTCCAGCGAGTCAATGAGCGATACGAGTTCCTGAGTGAACAGAAGAATGACCTGGTGGAAGCTAAAACAACGTTGTATCAGGTTATTCGGGAAATGGAAGACGAGATGGCGAAGCGATTCAAGATCACGTTTGATGCCATCCGCCGTGAGTTTGGTACCGTGTTTAGCAAGCTGTTTGGCGGGGGACGTGCTGACCTTGTTCTGATGGACCCGGAGCGCTTGCTTGAAACGGGAATAGATATTGTGGCTCAGCCACCAGGCAAGAAACTGCAAAACCTGCAACTGTTATCCGGTGGGGAGCGAGCTTTGACGGCGATGGCTTTATTATTTGCCATTCTGCATGTCAAACCTGTACCATTCTGCGTGCTGGATGAAGTAGAAGCAGCACTGGACGAAGCTAACGTGGTACGTTTTGCCCAGTACTTGCGTGAATTCTCCGAACAGACACAGTTTATCGTTGTTACCCATCGTAAAGGTACGATGGAAGAGGCAGATGTGCTGTACGGTGTTACAATGGAAGAGGGCGGAGTATCCAAGCTCGTTTCGGTTAAACTGGAAGATGAGGAAGCAGTAATTGCCTGATCTGATCCAAACCTGCGAGACAAACGAACTCATTGTAATCATTGAAAATCATTCTGATTGAGCATTTTTGCAAAAGCGCTTAGATTATGTACACGATGGAGGGGCTTTATGAGTTTTTTTAAAAAGCTGAGAGACAGCATTGCAAGCAAAACGGAGTCGGTCACCAAACAGTTCAAGGATGGATTGGAAAAGACACGTAAAGGGTTAGTGGAAAAAGTTTCGGATCTCGTAATCCGCCGCAAAAAAATCGATGAAGAGTTCTATGAAGAACTGGAAGAGATTTTGATCGGAGCAGACGTTGGTGTGAATACAGTCATGAATCTGATCGAAGACCTGCGCGTTGAGGTGAAAAAACGCAAAATTGAGGACGCGGCTGAGTTGCAGCCTGTATTGTCCGAGAAACTGACGGATCTTCTTCGCGGTGAACAGAATAACGAACTGAAAATGAACCCGGATGGCATTACTGTCATTTTGTTCGTTGGTGTTAACGGTGTTGGTAAAACAACAACGATTGGCAAGCTGGCACATCGATTTAAACAGCAAGGTAAAAAAGTCATCATGGCAGCTGGAGATACGTTCCGTGCCGGAGCCATCGAACAGCTGGAAGTATGGGGACAACGTGCCGGTGTCGATGTGATCAAACAGCAATCTGGTTCTGATCCAGCAGCGGTTATGTATGATGCGGTGCAGGCAGCGAAACAACGGGGTGCTGATGTACTCCTCTGTGATACAGCAGGTCGTCTGCAAAATAAATCGAATCTGATGGACGAGCTTAACAAGATCTATCGTGTCATTCAGCGTGAGATTCCGGATGCTCCGCATGAAGTACTGATGGTGCTGGATGCAACAACAGGTCAAAATGCTTTAAACCAGGCTAAACTTTTCGGTGAGAAAAGCGGTGTAACTGGCCTCGTATTGACGAAACTGGATGGAACAGCTAAAGGCGGGATCGTTGTTGCGATCCGTCAGGAGCTGGACTTGCCTGTGAAGCTCGTAGGACTGGGTGAGAAGATTGATGATCTGCAGCCGTTTGATTCGGAGCAATTTGTGCATGCTTTGTTCGCCGGATTGATTCAGGAACAGCCAGCGGAAAGTGCTGAAGAAGAGGAAGCAAATTCCTAGAACCATTAATAAGTAGGATGAATTAATAATGTTAACCGTATTGCCAGTGATATACGTGATAAGTGTCACGTGTAATGTCACTGGCAATACGTGTATAATGGAGGTATAAAGAAGGCAATGTTAAAGGGTTAGAAAGGACGGTTGAAAATGGCCAATACGTATACCTATTCTCGCCGTGAAGAAGTCGCCAATGCGGTGACACATGGAATCGGCGCTGCACTCAGTGTAGCTGCACTGGTGATATTGATTGTATTTTCAAGTATGAAAGGCACGGCCTGGCACGTGGTCAGTTTCACGATCTACGGGATCACCATGCTGCTGCTCTATACAAGCTCTACACTCGTGCATGCATGGAAAGATGGAAGAGTGAAAGATTTATTTGAGATTTTCGACCATTCTTCCATATATTTGTTTATTGCCGGATCATATACTCCGCTTTTATTTATTGCTGTTCGCGGTACACTTGGATGGACCCTGTTTGGTATAATCTGGGGTATCGCATTATTCGGCGTGATCTTTAAGGCGTTTTTTACGAAAAGGTTTCTATTCATGTCCACGATTTTCTATATTGCGATGGGCTGGCTCATCGTTATTGCCTGGCAACCGCTTATGGCTGCCATTCCTACAGGCGGAATCGTGCTGCTGGTTGCTGGAGGCCTGATGTATACACTGGGTACGCTCTTTTATGTATGGCGTGGATTTCCGTACCACCATGCGATTTGGCATCTCTTTGTGCTAGCAGGCAGTATTCTTCATTTCTTTATGGTACTGCTGTACCTGACACCACTTCGTTAAAACACCATAAACGGATGCATCTCCACGGACTGAGATGCATTCGTTTTTTCTTCTACATAGAGGTGGATTGCAGAGATACAGACAGGATTTGCTTGTTGTAAAAAGGGGATAAAACCACCCGTTAAACATCGAAATAACATATCATCAGAGCTGTTTTTATTGTGACAAGTATTTTTGCTTGACAACCTGATTTGTTTTAGGTATTATTAGGAACGTTGCAAGAGTGTAAAGTGTTTTTCCTTGACGAAGGGAGTGCCCCGATGTGAGTCAAGAAAATCGGCTTGAGAAGACAAACCGGATTAACTTGCTGTTTGCTTTTTATGAATTGTTACTTACCGAGAAACAGCAGACTTTTCTAAAGTATTACTTTCATGACGATTTCTCACTTGGTGAAATTGCAGCCGAGTTTGAGATCAGCCGCCAGGCGGTATACGAGCATATCAAGCGTGCCGAACAAGTGCTGGAAAATTACGAAAGCAAGCTGGGCTTGCTGGAAAAGCATGAACGGCGTAATCGCAATCTTGAAGATTTGCAAAATGCATTGGAACGCGCAGGCGTCTCCATTGATAACAACAAACAAATACACGATATCGTTGCTCAGCTTAGTGAATGAAAAGTTGGCTGAGCGGAATGTATCGGTCTTGAAAACAGTATTAAAGCTTAAGGAGGTGGGATCATGGCATTTGAAGGATTAACGACCCGATTACAGAATGTGTTCAGCAAGCTGCGCGGCAAAGGCAAGGTGTCTGATGAAGACGTAGCCGAGGCTATGCGCGAGGTACGTCTGGCATTGCTCGAAGCGGATGTAAACTTCAAAGTGGTCAAGGAATTCATCGCCAAGGTGAAAGAGAAGGCTGTTGGCAAAGAAGTGATGGAGAGCTTCACGCCAGGAATGGTCATCATCGACATCGTTAACAAGGAACTAACGGATTTGATGGGTGGAAGCCAAGCGAAACTGGCTAAAGCGAACAAACCGCCTACGGTGCTGATGATGGTTGGTTTGCAGGGTGCTGGTAAAACAACCACGTCCGGTAAACTGGCTAAAATGCTGCAAAAGCAAAACAGCAGACCATTGCTTGTTGCAGGAGATATTTATCGTCCGGCAGCGATCAAACAGTTGCAAGTACTTGGCGAGCAGATCAAAGCGCCGGTATTCACACTGGGAGATCAGACAAGCCCTGTTGAGATCGCACGTCAAGGTCTACAACATGCCAAAGATAACGGTAATGACTATGTTATTATCGATACAGCTGGACGTCTGCATGTTGATGAAGAACTGATGGAAGAACTTCGCCAGATTCACAGCGTAGTGAATCCGGATGAAGTACTGCTTGTCGTAGACAGCATGACAGGTCAGGATGCGGTTAACGTAGCAGAACACTTTAATCAGCAGCTTAATCTGACCGGGGTTGTCCTGACGAAGCTGGATGGCGATACTCGTGGTGGTGCTGCACTTTCTGTCAAAGCAGTTACGGGTTGTCCAATCAAGTTTGCTTCCCTTGGAGAGAAACTTGACGCTTTGGAGCCGTTCCACCCGGAACGTATGGCTTCACGGATCCTCGGTATGGGTGATATGTTATCTCTGATTGAGAAAGCACAATTAAACATTGATACTGATAAAGCCAAGGAAATGGAACGGAAGATGCGTAATGCAGAATTCACGTTTGAAGATTTCCTGGAGCAGATGGATCAAGTGAAAAAGCTGGGACCAATCGATCAGATCATGGATATGATTCCTGGCATGGGCAAGATGAAACAAGCCAAGGATCTGAAGGTTGATGATAAACAGATGGGCCGGATTGAAGCGATCGTTTACTCAATGACGACCGAGGAGAAACGCAACCCGGACATGATCAACCATAGCCGCCGGAAGCGTATTGCTACCGGAAGCGGAACATCTCTGGCCGAAGTAAATCGTCTGATCAAGCAATTTGATGAGATGCGCCGCATGATGAAACAGTTCTCGGATATGATGGGACCTAAAGGCGGTAAAAATAAAGCGATGAAGCAGCTTAAAGGTATGGGTAAAGGAATGAAGTTTCCTTTCCGTTGATTTAAGCGAAGCTGGATCATATACAGATTTCATTGAAGGAGGTGAATTTTCAAATGGCAGTTCGTATTCGTCTGAAACGTATGGGTGCTCACAAAGCTCCTTTCTACCGCGTAGTGGTATCGGATTCCCGTTCCCCACGTGACGGTCGTTTTATCGAGGAGATCGGTTACTACAACCCGGTTGAACAACCGGCTGTTGTTAAGATCGATGAAGATAAAGCATTGGCATGGCTTCAAAACGGTGCACAAGCATCTGACACTGTCCGCAACTTGCTTAGCAAAGCGGGCGTGATGAAGAAGTTCCACGAGTCTAAATTATCTAAATAAAGTGCTGATTCGGAGGGTCATCTATGGAAGAATTAGTAAGCATAATTGCTAAGGCTTTAGTCGATCATCCGGAAGATGTGACGGTTCGGACGGTTGAGAAAGACCGGCTTGTCGTTTATGAATTAACCGTTCATCCTGACGATGTCGGGAAGGTAATTGGTAAACAGGGACGAATCGCGAAATCACTTCGTACGGTCGTCACATCAGCAGCAGTTAAGATGGATAAACGGGTTACCGTTGATATCATATCTTAAAGATATACGAAAGGGGGTTAGGATGCATGTCCTAGCCCCTTTTCGTGCATGCTGAACTTAATACGTTGGATTAGATATTGAATTAAAATATTTTTGGGTATGAGTGACTTCGGAGCAGTGCAGGGGACGGGATCGATTCTGGAGAAGCGTTAGCGTTCGCCTTTATCACCTCATTTTCACCTTTTAAAGTAAGTTCAAAAAATGAGGGGGTAACAGCGATCGAAAGAACGAACCGTCGCCGGAACGACCGTACGAGAGTCGAAGTAGCTGTTTAGTTTGATTTAATTTCGTAGGAGGAACGTATGGCAGAGTTTATGAATGTAGGTAAAATCGTTAATACGCATGGAATTCGCGGTGAGGTGAGAATCATGCCTTTAACCGATTTCCCGGAAGTGCGTTTCGCGAAAAATGCAGAGTTGTTTTTCTTTACACCAGATAATCATCCAGTCATGGTTAACGTGGAGTCTTCACGTTTGCATAAAAATATGTATATTCTTCGTCTGAAAGAGTACGGCAATATTAATGAAGTAGAAAAGTTTAAAGGCGGCATGGCCAAAGTGTTAAAAGAGAACCTGGCTGAGCTGGACGAAGGTGAATACTACTTCCATCAAATCGTTGGGTGTTCGGTCATCACCGAAGAGGGTGAAACGCTTGGAACCATCTCTGAAATTTTGACTCCGGGTGCCAATGATGTATGGGTTGTCAAAACGCCAGCAGGTAAAGAAGTGCTGATTCCCGTTATTGATGATGTAGTGCTTGATGTGGACATCGAACAGAAGCAAGTGAAGATTCACCTGATGGAAGGGCTGCTGTAACATGAAAGTGGATGTATTAACGCTATTCCCGGAGATGTTTGACGGTGTATTTGGAGCAAGCATTTTGGGTAAAGCCCAAACGAAGGGGCTGGTGTCCCTCGGTGCAACCAACTTCCGTAATTATGCGACCAATAAACATAATACAGTAGATGATGCCCCTTATGGTGGAGGTGGAGGCATGGTGCTAAAACCAGATCCGATCTTTGCTGCTGTAGAAGATGTTCTGGAGCAACGCGGAGAAGCTGCGACATCGATGAAACCTCCACGTATCATTCTAATGTGTCCGCAAGGTGAGACGTTTACACAGAAGAAAGCAGAAGAACTTGTGCAGGAAGATCATCTGATTTTTATATGTGGACATTATGAAGGTTACGATGAGCGCATCCGCGAATTTCTCGTGACGGATGAACTATCCATTGGTGATTACGTACTCACGGGTGGGGAGTTACCTGCTATGGTTGCGATCGACAGCATCGTACGTCTTATACCCGGTGTGCTTGGCAATGAGACAAGTGCCGTGACGGATTCCTTCAGCACTGGACTTTTGGAATACCCACATTACACACGTCCACCCGAGTTTAGAGGCATGAAAGTACCGGACATGCTGTTGTCAGGACATCACCTGAACATTGAGGCGTGGCGCAGAGAGCAATCTTTGCTTCGTACGCTGGAGCGCAGACCGGAGATGTTGGAAACAGCGGATTTGACGGACAAAGAGCGAGTTTGGCTGAAAAAGATAAGCTCAAACCGTGAAAATGGCACAGAGTAAGTATAATCGTTAAACACGTAAATATTAAATATCCAGAGTTGCAAAAGGCCAACCTTGATACCCACAGGTTGGCTTTTTTTGTGTACATTGAAAAGAATACTGGATTTTTATTGGTATATTCTATAAGATAAAAATATAATTAATGAAACTAGGTTTCATTAAGTGAAACGAAAGGCGGTGTATGAATGTACAATATTATTGGTCTTGATCATATTCAGCTCGCAGCACCAGAAGATTGTGAAGTGCAGGCGCGTCATTTTTTCAATAAAGTACTGGGCTGGACGGAGATTCCTAAACCTGAAATTCTGAGAAAACGTGGTGGTGTATGGTTCGAGTGTGGCAGACACCAAGTGCATATTGGAGTACAAAGAGACTTTATTCCCGCCACAAAAGCTCATCCGGCATTTCATGTACAACATTTGGATCAGTTGCGTGAACATCTCATTCATAACCAAATTCATATTGTCGATGACGAAGCAAGGGCAGATGAAGGTGTAAGACGTTTCTATATAAATGATCCTTTTGGCAATCGCCTTGAGTTTTTAGAGTGGGTTTAAAATCATTCGTTTACATCGTTTAATTACGTAGGCACTTTTTTGCAGCTTTGAACTTTTTTGCATGATTCTAAATGGGGTTGTAAAAGAAAGGGATTTTCTTTATGGTGAACTCAGCTGGAATTCAATAATAAAGATAGCTGAGGAGGAAGGTTATGAATCATCAGCCTTATGAAATCGCCAGAGTAGATATTAGCCAAGCCGGAGAACGCTGCAAAATGCTTTTGGGAGATCTGAATGGGGACGGTAGACTTGAAATGTTGCTGGTACAGGCAGATGGGGGTATAGACGATCGGTATGTTCCGCATCAGGTATGTTGTTTGACTGTGTTTGATCTGGAAGGAACATTACTATGGCAGGTCGGAACTCCCGATCCCGATGCAGGTGGTCCGGGTTCAGACTATCCCGCTCAGGTCGCAGATTGGGATGGAGATGGAAATAATGAAGTATTGTGTGTGATGGACAAACAATTTCTCGTATTGGATGGCCGGACCGGAGAGATCAAAGAAACACGTGATCTGCCAGGTGATGAAGCACATGACTGTATTATTCTCGCCAATCTGACGGGTAACCAGCAGAGAATGGACCTTATACTGAAAGACCGCTATAAGACGTTATGGGCACTTGACCATGATTTTAATTTGTTATGGAAGCATGAAGGGAATCCAGGACATTTTCCATGGGTATATGATATCGATGGAGATGGGAAAGATGAAGTGATGGCCGGATATGACATGTTGGATCATGATGGGACGTTATTATGGTCTTGTCTTAATCTCGATGATCATGCTGACTGTATATGGTTTGGAGACGTTGACGGTGATGGGGAAGTTGAGGTTGTTATCGGTGGCAGTGTTACGGTCATGATGGACCGCTATGGTAATGAGAAGTGGCGTTATGAAGATTCGATTGAATCACAGCATATTGCGTTAGGTCATTTTTGTACTGGAATGGAAGGTTTACAGATTGCAGGTCTGGACCGGATTGTCCGTGGGGATGAGCATGGTAAGGATGGAATGTTCATGCTGGATAGCGCAGGTAGAGAAATTTGGAAAGAAAATCGCACGACTCGTGGTTGGTTAACCATTATAGAGCCTGTATGTAGATGGGATGAAGGTGGACTCGATTATATTTTGGCTTATCGCCGAGGTGGAGATGTGTTGCCTTCTTTGGTGGATGGAAATATGAAAACGGTTACTGAATTCCCGAAAGAGGGATATGTAGTACATGCAGATCTGGTTCAGACCGGACAGGAACAGATCATCATCTATGACGCAAAGGAAGCAGTGATTTATTCCAGTTCTCCGATGACATTATCACTTACCGATGCAAAAAGAGCCAAGCCACAGCTCAAAAGGCTGTATAGCTCGACTCTGTATCCAGGCGGTGAAGTTAAACTCTAGGTTTCACTGGTCATTCTCCGATGCAGGTAATTCGTTCTGCGGACTGGATTCGGGTTGAAGCAAGGACGCCAGATCAGTACCTGTCGAGACCGTCAAGCGAGGCAGCTTCATGGGATGATCTCCTGGATGCACAAATCCAGACTTTACGGTAAATGCCATGCGATATCCATGTTGTTGTAACTTGTAGATCATCTGTGTGCTGGTATAACCAAATGGATAGGCCAGATAAGGTGTGTCTATCCCCGTTTGCTTCATATGCTGGATATCATCATCCAGAAGGCTGGTGTCCAGACCGACAGGCACACTGTTACCACAGCGCATAAATCCCTTGTGATGCAGATTATAGGTATGGCTGTTGAATTCAAATACGTCAGTTGCCGCCTGCATCTCTGGCTTGGAGATGAAACTGTTAATGGAGGGCTCAAATTCAGAAGGTTGATCTTGAATTTTACTGCCTATGACAAACAGCGAGGCGTGAAAATTATATTTCTGAAGCACAGGGTAAGCTAATGTATAATTGTTCTGGTATCCGTCATCAAAGGTAATGACAATGGACTTCTGTGGTAGGGAAATTCTCCCGTTAACATATTGTTCAAGCTGATTCAGTGTAATCGTTTGGTAGCCTTCATCATGCAGGTATTTCATATTTTGCTCAAAATCCTCCAGATTAATGATGGATTTATTATCTGTCTCGTGATTATTCAATTTGGGCTCTATGTAATGATACATCAGTACAGGGACTTCTGTAGCCGTACCTTGTTCAATCTTGAAGGTAGAACGATCCAGCGCAGATTGGTTAGAGAAGTCAGTGTGTGACAGCTCGAATGCTTTGCGTTTGACTATGTCCCAGGATGTGCAGGCTTTGTGTGACAGTGCATTCGTGGGATGAGTTACGGCATATGCATATAGTGTAATGGAGCATGTGAGCATGGCAAGTAGGGCCAGTGTGATCTTATTCCAATATTTCATGAGTCTTTGGATTCTCCTTTTAAAGTGGTCAATAAGTTATATCATAGACGATATTGCTACACGGGAAGTTACAGTATTTTTTCCTGCATCAGGTTGACTTGCAGATGAGAACGTTGATTCATGATCCATATGAGAGAATGTATTTTAGAATGAGGTCAACATGAGATGGAGATGAGTATCAGCGTTGCTGATTGAACAATAGGCATTCTGTCTAATTTCTCTTGTGTTTTGATATGCTGCGTGATACAATAAGTCTGTTATGTGGAATACGGCGGTCCTCTATGGATAATGAAGGAGACAAGGTGATCTCTGGAAGAAGTATGAACGCCTGTACGGAAGGAGGGAGTCATAGATGAATATCGTTCAAGCGATTACACAAGAACAACTTCGTAAGGATATTCCGAGTTTTCGTCCTGGTGACACTTTGAAAGTGCACGTTAAGGTAATCGAGGGAACTCGTGAGCGTATCCAATTGTTCGAAGGTGTTGTGATTAAACGCCGTGGTGGTGGAATCAGTGAGACTTTTACAGTTCGTAAAATTTCTTACGGTGTAGGTGTGGAAAGAGCTTTCCCGCTTCATTCCCCAAAAATCGATAGAATCGAAGTGGCTCGCCGTGGTAAAGTTCGTCGTGCGAAGCTTTATTATCTTCGTGAACTACGCGGTAAAGCAGCGAGAATTAAAGAAATTCGTTAATATAACGGATACCGGGAAGGGCTTGGAGACAAGCCCTTTTCGTTTTTGTCCGGGAAAAGTTGAACCGGAGGTACACTTCCGAGTAAAATGGTATGGCAACGCATGCGGGAATAGTCCGGGAGGCTTGTAAAATCAGTTATTGGAAAACATTTGAATTGTGGATTAAATGTACTGTAATGCTTGGTGAAAGATTACATAACTGATGTGAATGTTTTGTATCCATCCATTGAGTTATTGGAACGATACAGAATGCTGGATGTGTGTACTGCTATAAACATGTACTGTGAAGAGAGGAAGATCTTGAATGGAACAAGAAGTTCAACATGACCGGGGCAATCCTGCCGAAGAGAAAAACAGTCGATCCAAAAAAGCCAAAAATGAAATTGTTGAATGGCTTAAAGCCATTGTTATCGCATTAGTTCTCGTCATTCTCATTCGGTGGTTGCTCTTCAAACCGTTTGTTGTGGACGGTCCGTCCATGCAGCCGAATTTTGAAACGGGTGAACGTGTGATCGTCAACGAGATCTTATATGATATCAGAGAACCAAAGCGCGGT
The DNA here is from genome assembly GCF_057334655.1 of Paenibacillus sp. AGC31. NCBI lineage: Bacteria > Bacillati > Bacillota > Bacilli > Caryophanales > Paenibacillaceae > Paenibacillus > Paenibacillus sp. AGC31. The sequence goes on along the minus strand of NZ_JBHFJH010000008.1, from coordinate 3,546 downwards.
GAAGTTATCGTCTTCCACGTACCATCCGAAGGTCGGGATTTCATTAAACGTGTTATTGCTGTAGAAGGTGATACCGTTGAGGTTCAGGACGATACCGTGATGGTTAACGGTAAAAAGGTTGATGAAACGTATATTCAAGGAGCCATTGATGCAGCTGAAGCAAATGGTGGAACCTATAACGTGAAGGATTTCCCGAATGAGCAGTTCCCTGATGGCAAAGTGCCTGCAGGTCATGTGTTTGTCATGGGAGATAACCGTCCAAATAGTACAGACAGCCGTATGATCGGTTATGTTTCGTTAAAAGATATTATTGGTCGTGCAGATGTGATTTTCTGGCCGATCGGTGAGATCAAGTGGATCAACCACTGAAATTGAAGTAAATAATGAGGTGAAGACAAGGTGACGATACAATGGTTTCCAGGTCATATGACTCGAGCCAGACGCCAGATTCAGGATAAGTTAAAGCTCATCGACGTGGTCATCGAACTATTGGATGCCCGTCTGCCTGTCTCCAGCCGTAATCCGATGATTGACGAAATATTGCTGGATAAACCCCGGATGATTTTGTTGAACAAATCGGATTTGGCAGATGCCAAAGTGACGCAAGAATGGATTGAATATTTCAAAAAAGAAGGAATTACTGCTTTTCCTGTAGATGCTTCGACAGGCACTAATGTTAAAGACATTCCGGTACAGGCGAAGCTTCTTCTTAAAGAAAAAATTGACCGTCAAATTGCTAAAGGGATTAATCCTCGTGCGGTTCGCGGGTTGATCGTAGGGATTCCCAATGTAGGTAAATCAACACTGATTAACCGACTGGCTGGACGGAGTATTGCGTTAACAGGAGATCGTCCTGGTGTGACGAAGGGGCAACAGTGGATTAAGGTAGGCAAAGAAATGGAGTTATTGGATACTCCAGGTATTCTTTGGCCTAAGTTCGAAGATCAAAATGTAGGTTATCGTCTTGCCGTAACTGGTGCGATCAAAGAAGAAATTCTGAATGCAGAGGATATCGCCTTTTTTGGAATCAGTTATCTGATGCGTTATTACTGGGACGCTTTGGAAGAGAGATACGGACTTCAGGAGTTCTCCAGGGATGCAGATGATTCGGACAGTGTTATTGCGATTATGGAACAAGTCGGCCGTATCCGTGGTTGCATTGTAAGCGGTGGACGCATTGATCTGGAAAAGGCATCACGAGCATTTCTGCGTGAACTGCGGGCGGGTAAAATGGGACGTTTTTCTATGGAAGCTCCCTATTAAAAAAATGGACTCTACACGATGAAGATCATTATCTTTATCTGTTCATTTCATATATACAAGTGCCGAAAGAAGCGGCCGTTACCGGATTACCGGGAGCGGTCGTTTTTTTGTGTATACCAACGTGGGAGTAGAGCTGGAACATACGTCGAAAACGATAAAATGGAAGAGGATTGAAGAACAGTGCGCTTTATGGAATTGGCAGACCTATATATCAGGTGCGTCAGAATCGTGCTATGATGAATGGTGGTGCAAATTAGAATACACGAGGTCTGATATATTCAATTTAAACCATCAAATACCGATAAATGAAGACATCACTATCTTTATATTGAAAACCCTCAAGGAAAAGTTTTGCTGTGAGAGACAGGTTGTACAGAACAAAAGACAGAGGATATACGTCTATATTATAAAAAATTGTAAGTGATACACATGCTGAAAAAGCGTGGGTAGAGGAGATGAACGTTATGGTTGAAAATAAAGAAGAGATCGGGTTGAATCTACTGGAGAACCCAATTGGACCAAAGAAGAAAAAAGAAGCCAGTGAACCTCGAGATCTGTTGCTCTATGAGCGGGAGTATTGGGACAGTGGATTTGAACGTATTGCTGGTATTGATGAGGTAGGACGGGGATGTTTGTTTGGGGATGTTGTCGCAGCTGCAGTTATTTTACCGAAGGATCTCATCCTGGAAGGTGTGAATGATTCCAAGAAATTAACGGAGAAAAAACGTGATGCATTATATGACGTCATTATGGAAAAAGCGCTGGCGGTAGGTATCGGGTACGCGGATGCCGAGACAATTGATCGGCTTAACATCAAGCAGGCTGCGAGACTTGCGATGAAACGAGCTGTTGAAGCATTGGGAGAAACTCCTGATTATATGCTGGTGGATGCCGAGAAGGTGGATGTGAATGTACCTCAACTGTCCATTATTAAAGGTGACGCCAATAGTCAATCGATCGCAGCGGCATCTATTATTGCCAAGGTAACGCGAGATCGGCTGTGCAAGGAAGAATGGGATACGTTATATCCGGAATATGGTTTGTCGATACATAAAGGATATGCAACAAAAGTTCATCGGGAGCAAATTATGGCATTGGGGGCAACCCCGATGCATCGGCGCAGTTTTCTGGGCAACCTGCTTGGAGAGCAGCAATCGTTGTTTTAACACAGGTTTAAAGAAAGGAGGGGGAGAGATTTGAATATCGGTTCCATGATAAAGGGGTTAATGGGAGATAGTAAACCCGGCAATGCCAAACCGCTTGAATTAAAGGAAGGTCAGGTGGTTCGTGGCTCCGTCGTTAGTGTATCCGATGATGGGGGAGAAGCAGTTCTGCAGATTCAAGGTGTGCAAGTGCGCGCCAAGTTGGAGACTCCACTCCGTCCGGGTGAGACCACGTTGCTTCAAGTGCAACCTCCAGGTGAAAATGGCATAACGGTAATGAAACCTATGACGGGTACACTTGCTGAGCTGCCACAAGCTTCGCTGAACAACCTGCTTAAGGATGTAGGACTGCCGGATACAAAAGGGAACCGGGAACTGTTACTTGCCATGCAGCGTAGTGGAGTGCCGCTCACGAAGGATAATGTGGCTATGGTCCAGAATATGATGACTGCCAAACCTGCACAGGTCCCTGTGGAAGAATGGGTGCAGGCGACAGGGATTGCTTTTCAGCGTGGCCTTCCGGTTACGGCGGAAACAGTAAAAGGATTACACCAGACGGTGTTTGGCCCCCCTCTGCATCAGTTATTAAGCGGGTTGGCTGACCAGTTGGAAACGATGCTGACACAAACAACAGGTAAACCGGTACTGACTGGAGAACAATCTGCTACGTTGAAACCAGCAGTCATGGCTGGTGCACCTGTAGTACCGAATGCATCACAGACGGAAGAAGGATTGGCTACATCAGGCAATGGTCGTCAGGTGACTGGAACTGGAACACCTGCTTTGTCAACGCAGCAAGGACAAGCGGCATTGGCAGGATCTATATCCATGACTGATAGTGGGGCAGAGGATGCAGGTACTGTGGTGAAAGGAAACATGCAGACTGGTGGAGGTACAGGAAATGCTGAAGCCGGGGCCAAAGCAGTTTCCAGCAATGTTGAAACAGCTGGCAAAGGAGGTGCGGGTATTCCGTCTGGAACCGGAATACCTGGCGAGAGCCCGCGCGGGGCTGACGCGGGGCAAGCTGTGAGCCGCCCGGGAACCCCAGGCGCGGCTACAGAATCTGTGGCTGGCCGTGCAAGTGCAGGCCAGCCTGAAGCAGGCGCGGCCGGGCGAACTG
>NZ_JBHFJH010000007.1:0-49943 GCF_057334655.1 Paenibacillus sp. AGC31 | reverse complement strand
ATTCCCTACTGCTGCCTCCCGTAGGAGTCTGGGCCGTGTCTCAGTCCCAGTGTGGCCGATCACCCTCTCAGGTCGGCTACGCATCGTCGCCTTGGTGAGCCGTTACCCCACCAACTAGCTAATGCGCCGCAGGCCCATCCCCAAGTGACAGATTGCTCCGTCTTTCCAGTTTCCTTCAGGCGAAGAAAACAACTATTCGGTATTAGCTACCGTTTCCGGTAGTTGTCCCAAACTTGAGGGCAGGTTGCCTACGTGTTACTCACCCGTCCGCCGCTAAGTATCAAGGAAGCAAGCTCCCTATCAACTCCGCTCGACTTGCATGTATTAGGCATGCCGCCAGCGTTCGTCCTGAGCCAGGATCAAACTCTCCAATAAAGTATTGAAAAGAGCGATAAGCTCATTTTGAATCTGACGAGATTAAAAATCTCATTTGTGCTCCAGTCGATCCAAGCCAAGGCTTGTCTCCAACTTTTGCGTTCATTCTGCAAGCAGAATGTTTACTCACTCGTTGTTCAGTTTTCAAAGATCAAACTCGTTTTTTCGTCACCATTTTCTCTCAGCGGCGACTTTTATAATATATCATACTTCGTTTGTTTTGGTCAAGTGTTTTTTTGAAATTCTTTTTCGAAGTTCGTAATGAGCTCCTTCATTTCATCTAAAGCATCTAACCAAGCAAGCAAAGCAACGAGATATAATGTACCATATAAATATCCTGCGAGTCAACTATCCGAACAAAGAAATTTTCAACCCTAATAATAGCCCCACACCTGGCAATCCCAAAACAGTTACAGTCCCTATCGTTGCAGGGTTCAGCGGGATGTAGGTTCCTGTAATCCAGCCAGAATAATTCACGATATATATCCCTACTGCAGCCAACACCAGATGAATTCCAAATGACGTGAAAAACGATAACCCTATCCGCTTTCTGAATAAAATAACGATAAGCCCCAGTAATGATATAACCAATACACTTCCCAGTATGATACTCTTCATATGTTACACCTCCATGTTTAATGTAAACGCGTCTACATACTAATCCCCCGTTGTGATGTAACATCATCATTAGCTCTGGCTCGCTTTGCTCTTCTCAAGTGGATCTGGTACTTCCGCTCAGCTGCCTCCAATACATAAATGGCATAATCAATCTCATCCTGCCCCTGTGCATCTTCAAACTGTCTCATAGCCCGTTCCCATTCCTGCTTAGCCATCTGAATATCTGCATAGATCTGATCCGCCTCAAGTTCCTTCAACATTCTGTTGTGTTTCTCTACCGAGTTCCGTGTATTTCGCCACAAAAACATAAACTCTCCCCCTCCTGATCAGCACAGCATATTCTCATACTTATCAGGGAAAGGACAAACTTAGAACTCGGACATTCATTTTCTTCATAAAAAAAAGAGAGCCCTAAGGCTCTCTTTGCACATCGAAACTTATTTAGCATCCGAAGTTACCAAGGAAGTCCGCTGCGTAAATTGAACACACTAACGCATCTCCCTGCGCCCTTCCAACGCTTTGGAAAGGGTCACTTCATCCGCATACTCAAGATCGCCACCTACAGGCAATCCATGCGCAATCCGGGTCACACTGATCTCAAACGGACGCACCAAGCGGGAGATATACATCGCTGTAGCCTCCCCCTCAATATTGGGGTTTGTCGCCAAGATGATCTCTTTTATACGTTCATCACTTAATCGAATCAGGAGTTCCTTCAAACGAATATCGTCTGGGCCAATTCCCTCCATAGGTGAAATCGCGCCCTGTAACACATGATAGTACCCATCGAATTCCTTGGTGCGCTCCATGGCCACCAGATCTTTCGAATCCTGAACTACACAGATTACAGAGACATCCCTAGACTTATCCTGACAGATGCGACATGGGTCCGTATCAGTGATATTACAACATACAGAACAGTAATGAAGATTACGCTTCACACTTACGAGCGCTTTGGCAAAATCGATAACGTCATCTTCCTTCATGTTAAGCACATGAAAAGCTAAACGCGCTGCCGTCTTGGGACCTACACCCGGCAACCGGGTGAAGGCATCAATCAGCTTGGCTATTGGTTCGGGATAATACAATCGATTGTGTCTCCTTTGACAGGATCAATTTTTAATTAAAATAATCCCGGAATATTCATGCCGCCTGTGAACTTGCCCATATCCTTGTTGGCAATCTCATCGGCTTTGGCCATTGCATCATTAACAGCTGTCATAACGAGATCCTGCAACATTTCAACATCTTCCGGATCTACCGCTTCAGGTTTAATCGTGATAGCAAGCAATTTCTTGTGTCCGTTAACTTCAGCCGTCACTACACCGCCACCAGAAGTACCTTGGACTGTTTTGTCCGCCAGTTCCTCTTGTGCTTTCAGCATTTGCTCCTGCATTTTCTTCACTTGTTTCATCATTTGGTTCATGTTGTTCATAATTGTTCATCTCCTTTGTTATGGTTATCGCGCTATGCGCATTATTCTTTGATCACTACAAGGTCCTCACCAAAGAGCTGGATAGCTTCATCAATCCAAGGCTGTTTGTTGCCTGAACCGCCGTCTTCATGCTCAGGTTCAAGCTTAAAGTCCTCCTTTGGCGCTTCAGAAGCTCCCTCCATTGCTCCGGTCCAATCTTTGAGCATCATCGTCACCAATCGTGCAGGACGCCCAAGCTGTTCGGACAACACTCGCTCAATGACTTCGCGGTTAGCCTGCTTCTCCGTTGTTTCACGGTGAATGTTGTTTTTAAAAGCAACCAACACATTGTCTTCAAGCAATGATACCGGCTCACCATCCACAAACCAGGCGTGAACGGTAACCCTCTCTTCCTTCACTCGTTGCAGGATCTGACTCCATTTTTTGCTGATCTCTGCGAACTCAGGGGCTCCCTTGCGTGCAACATACTGATCCAACTGTGCAGGAAGCTTCGCAGGCGAATTGCCTCTCGATACCGGCGCTCTTGTTGCCGGGCGAGATGGAGCACTCGATGAACCTTCTCCACCAGACAATCCACTTTTCAGTGCACGATCCAACTTCTTCTCCAACTCAGCAAGCTGCTGCTTCAAGCGGTTGATCTCTCCCCCATCAGCAGGTGCTGCATGAGCTGAAGCTCCCACCTGAACAGAAGCCTCACCTTGAGCTGGAATACTACACAGTTTAAGCAATGCAACTTCAAATAATGTCTGTGGTTGTACTGCATATTTCATTTCACTCTGGTACCTATTAAGGGTGTCAATCATGTGGAACAGTTGTTCCTTGGTGAATGACTCCGCCATATCACGGAAAGACTCCGGATTAAGTACCCGGTCCGTCAGTTTGTCTGCATCAGGTACCATCTTAATCATAAGCAAATCACGGAAATAATACAGTAAATTCTCCATGCACTTGTCTGCACTCTTTCCTTCATGCATGAAACCTTCAATCATCTGCAAAATATGACCAACATCACCTTTGAGCAGCGAAGCAGCCAGTTTGGCAAATTGCTCTGAAGCAATTCCACCCGTCATGTCCATAACCTGCTGGTACGTTACTCGTCCATCCGTAAATGAAGAGATCTGATCCAGCACACTAAGTGCATCCCTCATTCCACCGTCCGATAAACGGGCAATGTATTGGAGCGCATCCTGGTCAGCTTCCATGCCTTCCTGTTCACAGATCAGTGTAAGTCTTGCTGTCTGCTCTTCCAGGGATACCCGGCGAAAATCAAATCGCTGACAGCGCGATATAATGGTAGCCGGAAGGCGGTGCGGTTCCGTTGTTGCCAAAATAAACATCACATGTGGTGGTGGCTCTTCCAATGTTTTGAGCAAAGCATTGAATGCCTCCGTTGTCAGCATGTGCACTTCATCAATAATATAGACTTTCTGCCGGACCTCGGTTGGCGCATATTTAACCTTTTCCCGAAGATCACGGATTTCCTCAACGCCCCGATTGGATGCAGCATCAATCTCCTGCACATCCATCACAGCGCCAGTCGTAATTCTGCGGCAAGCTTCACACTCGTTACAAGGTTCAGGCGCAGGCCCACGTTCGCAGTTCACAGCTTTGGCCAAAATCTTGGCGGCACTTGTCTTTCCCGTTCCTCTGGGCCCGCTAAATAAGTAGGCATGGGAAGTCCGCTGTTCACGAATCGCGTTCTGCAAGGTCTGAATAATATGCTGTTGCCCCACCATATCTTGAAACGACTGGGGACGCCAAGCCCGGTATAACGCGATATGCTCCATGATGCGTTACCTTCCTTCCACTTCGCATTCGAGTCCTTTGTCGTTCCCCTATTATACTATATTCTAGGGTGAATCCAAACTTTATCTGACTCATTCATGCGGTTTATTAAGACATATCAAAAAGACCTCTGCATACATACTACTGCAAAGGTCTCTACATTTAAAAGGTAAGCCGTGCACCTGCTATCGATATTTGCGATCCAAGTGGCACCCCTGAACAATAGCTCGGGCTAGGCAACCCTCCGGCACAAGAGTGATCTCACTTATGGCTGCTTCCTTCCGGACCTGACCAGGTTCATGAGTACTCATTGCGGAGGACCCAACCGTCAACACCACGTTTAGGGACCAAACCTCACATCGGCAAAACCTCTAGCAGGAATTCAACCTCGCTATAGCGGATTGCGAGTTACAGGGCACCGCTACCTCCCCATCTAGCACGGTAAGAAATAGTATAACGTAAGGTTATCCAAATTGCAACCAGAGGAACTCGGAAGCAACCATGCTTACCTATAAAATATAAAAACCCCTGCCAGATTAGCAGGGGTGTGTTGGATACAATTAGCAGACAACTCCAAGAATTGTCCAATTAGATTCCGTATTTCTTCTTGAAACGATCAACACGGCCGCCAGCATCGATAAACTTCTGTTTACCTGTGAAGAACGGGTGGCACGCGGAGCAAATCTCTACACGAAGTCCGTCTTTAACCGAACCTGTCTCAAAAGTATTCCCGCAAGCGCAAGATACTTGACCAATCGTGTAATTAGGATGAATTGCTTCTTTCATTACCTTTCACCTCTTTCCGCCCTGAGCCTCAAGCGGACTCAGAGTAAATGGCACAACTCTGAGATTATAACACGGCCTTGTGCCTGTTGCAATCCATTATTGTTATGAGGTAATCAACCGTTTTGGACGTGCCATTCCAGCGGGTGGAACATGGGTATACGATCCGATCACAACATCAGGCAGCTCGTCTTCAAAAATCTCAATCATCTGCTTCATGCCCAAGATATCACCTTGAGCAGGAGGAATTAATTCCAGATAGCTCTCTGGATCAATATTGAGATTACGCATCTGAATCAAGCGTAGATCGGTTCTTCTCGCAAACTCAATCATCGCCTCAATCTCTTCTTCACGATCTGTTACGCCTGGGAAGATCAGATAGTTAATGGACGTATATACACCCTGCTGCGCTGCGTATTTCATTGATTTCTCAACATTGGCTAAGGTATAACCACGCGGTTTATAGTAGGCGTTATAGTGGTCATCCAGTGCACTAATTGTACTTACGCGCATCAGATCCAATCCAGCATCTACAATACCTCTAATGTGATCGTTCAGTCCGGCATTGGTATTAATGTTGATATACCCCATGTCCGTTACGGAACGCACTTCGCGAATCGCTTCAATAATCAGCTTGGCCTGCGTGGAAGGCTCCCCTTCACAACCTTGTCCAAAGCTAATAATGGACTCCGGCGTCTTCAGGTGTTCCAGCATAACCTCCACAATCTCATCCACACGTGGTCGGAAGTTCATACGTGTCTGCGGGGAAACAAAGCCGCTATCATCCGGTTGCTCGGAGATACACCCGAAACAGCCCGCATTGCAAGAATAGGATACCGGTACTCCACCTTCCCAACGATTCAGGAACGTGTTTGATGAAGTTAGGCATTCATATCCAAGCGCACAGTTGGATAGATGGGTATAAAGACGGTTCTCGGGATATTGCTCCGTCAACCGTTTAACTCCGGAACGAACATCGTCACGATCACAGTTCAGAGGATTCCATTGGTCAGGACTATCCGACTTCGCAGCCGTGACATAGAAACCGCCATCTTTCCAAACTACTGCGGAATAGCCGAATAACGGCAATTTATACTCTTTATCCGTCTTCACATAACCAGGGAGACACAAACGAGTGAATCCCTGTGGAAGCAAAGCACCTACAGCCTGTGTGTCCGTTGGCATTGGTAGCATCTCACCGGTATCCGGGTCCATACCAATGGGCCGGGTGCTCGGGAGTCCAACCAACGTTGCACCCTCTGGCAAAGGGATGAGTTCGTCTTCCATAATCTCAACGATCATATCTCCACTGCGGGCAAGCCCGTACAGGGAAGGATGATCAAATACATTACCTTTTTCATCTGCGTATACTAAATACATGATGTTCTCCTCACATCTAATGGGTTAAACCTAACGACGAGTGTATTGTAACATTCACAGCAATGCTGCAAAAAGAAAGTGATTAGTCAAACGGCAATTACGTCGATGTACCTGACGTAGCTGTCTGTCTAGGTGAACGACGGGTTGTTGTTGTCCCGGAATTGCTTGTTGGACTATTACCAGCTGAATCAAATGCCGCCAAAAACTCTGCATTTGTCTTGCTGTTACGAAGTTTTTTCAGGAATCCTTCAACAAAGTCATGGGAATCATTCATGTTTTTACGAATCGCCCAGATTGTATCCAACTCTTCCTTGCTAAGCAACACTTCTTCACGACGTGTACCCGAACGACGAATGTCGATTGCCGGGAATATGCGGCGCTCTGCTAGACGACGGTCTAGATGAAGCTCCATATTACCTGTACCCTTAAACTCTTCATAAATGACATCATCCATACGTGATCCAGTATCAATTAATGCCGTTGCCAAGATGGTCAAGCTTCCGCCTTCTTCCACATTCCGGGCAGAACCGAAGAAACGTTTCGGACGATGGAATGCAGCTGGGTCAATACCACCACTAAGCGTACGACCGGATGGTGGAATAACCAGGTTATATGCACGGGCAAGACGTGTAATGCTATCCAGCAGGATAACGACATCCTTTTTGGCCTCAACCAAACGAAGCGCACGTTCAAGCACCAATTCCGCCACCTTAATATGATTCTCAGGCAGTTCATCAAATGTTGAAGCCACAACTTCCCCTTTTACCGAACGCGACATATCCGTTACTTCCTCTGGACGTTCGTCAATCAACAGGACAAACAGTTCAATTTCAGGATTGTTAGTTGAGATGCTGTTGGCAATTTCTTTGAGGAGAAGCGTTTTACCCGCTTTGGGAGGTGCTACGATCAATCCGCGCTGTCCCAATCCTACCGGGGCGAGCACATCCATAATGCGTGTGGACAAATGGTTGGGGGATGTTTCGAGAACCAGTTTTTTCTGCGGATACAGTGGGGTTAGTGCCGGGAAGTGAAGTCGCTCTGCAGCCGCCGATGGATTCTCACCATTTACAGCGTTGACTTGCAACAAACCGAAGTATCTCTCATTTTCCTTAGGCGTTCTACACTTACCTGATACGAGGTCACCTGTTCTGAGGTCAAACTTGCGAATCTGAGAAGCTGAGATGTAGATGTCTTCCGTACTTGGCAAGTAGTTGATAGGTCTTAAGAATCCGTAACCTTCAGGTAAAATCTCGAGTACGCCCTGCATGAACATCAGGCCACTCTGTTCAGCTTGTGCACGTAGTATAGCAAAGATTAATTCTTTCTTTTTTAACGTACCATAGTAAGGTATCTGATATTTTTTGGCCAGTTTGTAGAGGTCCGTTAGTTTCATTTCTTCCAAATCGGAAATTTGTAGATCCATATAATAACCACCTATTCAATTAATAAGTCCGTGTGAAATGGATAGTTTCGCTAGATGTTCCGGCTATAGAGCGCAGCGTCTGCCACAATCTCTTCTGTCCATTGTACGGAATGTAACCGTTATAATGCAAATACTTGTCTTTGAGTGTAAGTTTCCGGGTGGGCTGGCCAACATTCGGCAAGATCCGCTATTGAGTGAACGATGCATTGAGGCGATCAATCCGGATAGACCGGCTGTGGAGCGCAGTTCAAACAAAACCGGGGGTTGGGGATGAGAAATGATGTTCTTACAGCCATATGAAGTTTAATTCAAAAAAAGACCCTCCGGTAAAGGAAACAGAAACATTTCGTCTTATGCCGGAGAGACTGAGAACTCTATTAAAACAGGTTTACCCAATCAACAAAAAGATATGCAGTTCAGTTAAAAAAAACATGTGTAGGACCGAACTATGCATAACGCTTCCTATTAATCAGTTTCCCGCCATACATCTGCACCGAGCAGGCGCAGATTAGTCACCAGATGATCATAACCGCGGTCGATATATTCGACCCCCGTTACTTCAGTCACACCTTCACTGACAGTGAGACCTGCAATTACCAGCGCTGCCCCAGCGCGAAGATCGGATGCTTTTACTTTGGCTGCGTTTAATGCACTGCCTTCAATAATCGCTGACCGTCCTTCTACTCGAATCTTTGCACCCATCCGCACTAACTCAGGCACATGCTTGAACCGATTACTGTATACAAAGTCGCTCAGGACGCTCACACCGGTTGCCTGTGTCAAAACACTGGTCATGGGTGACTGTAGATCCGTTGGAAAACCAGGATATACAAGTGCCTTCACGTCAACGTGGTTATAGCTTGGTTTACCAATGACACGTATACTTTCATCCAATTCCTCAATACCAACACCCATTTCCAGCAGCTTTGCCGTTAAAGCTTCCAGATGTTTGGGAATCACATTGTCAATCAGAACATCTCCGCGCGTCGCCGCTGCAGCGATCATATACGTACCTGCTTGGATACGGTCCGGAATGATGGAATGACGGCAGCCTTTAAGCTCCGAGACCCCTTCAATACGGATCGTTTCGGTACCTGCACCCTTGATGCTGGCACCCATGGAATTCAGAAGTGTTGCTACATCTATAATCTCAGGCTCTTTAGCCGCGTTTTCGATAATTGTAGAGCCTTTGGCACGAGTAGCCGCCAGCATGATATTAATGGTTGCGCCGACACTGCTTACATCAAGATAGATTTTTGCTCCGCGCAGCTCTTTGGCATGCAAATGAATGGAGCCATGTTCGTTTGTTACTGTTGCGCCAAGCGCTTCAAAACCTTTGATATGTTGATCAATTGGCCGAGGCTCAAAATTACAGCCCCCTGGTAAACCTATGGTCGCTTCTTTGAAACGCCCTAGCAATGCACCCATCATATAATACGAAGCGCGAAGCTTCTTCACGGGACCATTCGGCATAGGAATGGATTTGATGTCAGAAGGGTCAATCTTCATCTGACTGCCTTCCCAAGTCACACGTGCTCCGAGTTCCTCCAAAATTTCTGCATAAACCGCCACGTCACTCAAAAGCGGCAGGTTGTCCAACACGACTTCTGACTCGGCAAGCAATGCTGCAGGAATAAGCGCAATGGCGCTGTTCTTGGCGCCGCTTATAGTTACAGTTCCCTGTAACGGACGTCCGCCACTAATCATCAATTTTTCCATAAAGCTTAATGTCCCCCTACGTGTTTTGCAGCCGATGAACGGCAATACGTGCTGTTGGCTTCCGATGTAGAAATAAGGTGTGAAAATGGAAAGACACCGGCTAGGCGGTGTTTTTCCATTTCACAGTATGGAACTGGTAAAGATAAATTACGCTTTGTTGTTAGAACCAAACTCGCGGATTTTACCTTTAACGGTTTCTTTGATTGCTTCACGGCCTGGTACGATGAATGTACGTGGATCGTAAGCATCTGGTTTAGCAGCAAGCACTTCACGAACCACTCTTGCAAAAGCAATTTGGTTCTCTGTGTTTACGTTGATTTTGGATGTACCCAGGGAAATGGCTTTGTCGATGTCGTGTTTAGGAATACCTGTACCACCGTGCAATACGAGTGGAACTTGTACCGCATCACGAACTTCTTCCATTTCTTTGAAGCCCAGGTTAGGCTCGCCATGGTAAGGACCGTGTACGGAACCAAGAGCTGGTGCCAATGTATCAATACCTGTTTCTTTAACGATACGGATACACTCGTTCAGGTCAGCATACATAATGCCGCCGATAACGTCGTCTTCTTGTCCGCCTACAGTACCTACTTCAGCTTCTACAGAAACGCCTTTAGCGTGTGCATATTCAACAACTTTTTTAGTCATTTCGATGTTCTCATCGATAGAGTGGTGGGAACCGTCGATCATAACGGATGTGAATCCAGCATCGATCGCTTCTTTACACTTGTCGAAGCTTGAACCGTGGTCCAGGTGAATTGCAACTGGAACGGTGATTTTCATGTCGTGAATGAGTCCTTCTACCATTTTAACTACAGTGTAGAAGCCACCAATGTGACGTGCTGCGCCTTCGGATACACCCAAGATTACTGGGGATTTCTCTTCTTCAGCAGCACCAAGAATCGCTTGAGTCCACTCAAGGTTATTGATGTTGTATTGACCAACTGCATATTTTCCTTCAAGTGCTTTGTTCAACATGTCTGTCATAGATACTAATGGCATGGTTTCAATCCTCCTAGGGGTTTGGGTTGTGTCTATGGTTTTTAGCCGAAATCACATACGGGCTTATTATACCACATCCCATGTCAAATACTAAACAAGCATTTGCAAAAATGCTGTGCTTTGCAGCACAGTTTTCATAGACACCGCTTTATAACTTCCACATTTCCAATATTCCCCGGATGTAGGAGTGAAATACCCAATTCTCCCACCAAGCACCTTCTATGTTCTCCACACGCAAAAAAATCCTGTATCAACAGGATTCAGCTGCATTTATTGGCAGTACCATTGCGAAGTTGCATATTCACAGCCACTCGCATCTCATCGATATCAAACGGTTTCGTAAAGTGCATGAGCGCTCCGAGATCTGTTGCTTCCTTAATCATGTCCAGTTCACCATAAGCGGTCATCATGATCACCTTGATACCCGGATCAATCTCTTTAATATGCTTCAGGATTTCAAGACCGTCCATCCCAGGAATCTTCATATCGAGCAATACCAAGTCAGGCTTGTCATTATTCACAATCTCCAGAGCAACCTTGCCGTTGGGTGCTTGAAACGTGTTATACCCCTCACTGCTGAACACTTCCATTAACAGGATTCGAATACCATTCTGGTCATCAACAATCAAAACTTTTTTATCTTCCACTCTGTAACCTCCTAGAATTAGGAAAGCATGCACATCATCGAATCTGGATAACTATCCCATAGTCGTCATGATAAGTATTCTACCTCTTCCATTAAAATCCTGCTACCTTCACAAAATGACAAAAAGCATTTCCACCTGCTCTTTATACAAAAAAAAGGGATGTTCCGGCAGCCGCTATGGTTGCCAGGAACATCCCCAATAATCTATTACATTAACACTAAAAACATGTATTACTTCTGCGCATTCTCCAGAGAAGCTTTTACAAACTCACGGAACAATGGTTGCGGACGGTTTGGACGGGAAGTGAATTCCGGATGGAATTGTACCGCCAGGAACCATGGGTGTCCTGGAAGTTCAACGATCTCAACCAGACGTCCATCCGGAGATGTACCCGAGATAACCAGTCCTGCTTTTTCGATCGTTTCACGGTATTCATTGTTGAACTCATACCGGTGACGGTGTCTCTCATATACCAGTTCGTCATCATAACAAGCCATCGCCAAAGAACCTTCTTGAAGCTTACAAGGATACAGACCCAGACGCATCGTTCCACCCAGATTCTCGATATCTTTTTGCTCAGGCAACAGATCGATCACCGGGAATTCCGTGGCCGGATTAATCTCGGAACTGTTCGCGCCATTCAAACCAACGATGGAACGTGCATATTCAATAACGGAAACCTGCATACCCAGGCAAATACCGAAGAACGGGATTTGTTTCTCACGAGCATAACGGATTGCCGATACTTTACCTTCAATACCACGATCTCCGAATCCGCCAGGAACAAGGATACCGCCAATACCATGCAACAGGTCGCCTACATTCTCATCCGTAATATCTTCAGAAGGAACCCAGCGGATTTTCACATCGGCATTGGATGCAAATCCTGCATGAGACAACGACTCAACAACACTCAGGTATGCATCATGAAGCGCTACATATTTACCAACAATAGCGATCTCAACTGTATGCTCCAACTTGTTGATCCGGTCAACCAGTCCTTCCCACTCGCTCATATCCGGTGCAGGAGTAGTCAGTTTCAGGTGATTTACCACGATCTCATCCAAACCTTCTTCACGCAGGTTCAGAGGTACTTGATACAACGTGTCTGCATCACGACATTCAACCACGGCATTCTCATCAATGTCGCAGAAGAGAGCGATCTTGGCTTTCATGTCTTTAGACAATTCATACTCTGTACGGCATACAATCACATTTGGTTGAATACCGATGCTTCGTAATTCCTTAACACTATGTTGCGTTGGTTTTGTTTTCACTTCACCAGCTGCTTTGATATAAGGAATAAGTGTTACGTGGATATACATCACATTGTCGCGACCTACATCACTTTTGATCTGACGGATAGCTTCCAGGAAAGGCAAACTCTCAATGTCGCCCACTGTTCCGCCAATTTCCGTAATAACCACATCCGAACCCGCTTCACGCCCAGCGCGGAATACCCGCTCTTTGATCTCGTTCGTAATGTGTGGGATAACTTGTACCGTTCCGCCCAGATATTCCCCGCGCCGCTCTTTGCTGATGACGGAAGAGTATACTTTACCAGTCGTGACGTTGCTGTTTTTGGAGAGATTGATATCAATAAAACGTTCATAGTGGCCAAGGTCCAGATCCGTTTCCGCGCCATCATCCGTTACAAAAACCTCGCCATGCTGATAAGGACTCATTGTCCCTGGGTCGATGTTAATATATGGATCAAATTTCTGGATCGTTACCTTAAGCCCTCTGTTTTTCAGCAATCTGCCCAGAGAAGCAGCCGTAATCCCTTTGCCCAGGGAGGACACAACTCCGCCCGTCACGAAAATATACTTTGTCACTGTTATTACCCTCCTAATATAAGTACAGAAATTCAGGCGATATATGGTGTTATCGTAACCTGTTTCCCAGGTAATCATCGTTAAAAAGAGCAATGGCAGAAATTCCCTGCATCTGCGAACTGCTCTTTCTGCGAAGACGGTTTAAATAAACATTGTTTTACAGCAAAAAATGGTGCAAACATTCCGGTAGCCTTCATTCCATTTCGTGTTTTTGATATACAAAAACGGGCCACGAAATGTTGGCCGGGAGCATGTGGAATTGAAAACATTTTGCAAAATTATGCCTCTAAAAATACAAAAAAAAGTACTCCCGCAGGACGGGGCACCTTCTATAAAAAACATAAATATATTGTCGCTCATTCATAAGCCCATGCAATAGTTTACCCGTTACCCCGTCTGCTGTCAAGGCTGACTATTCCGGGGAAACGGGTAAATTATAGACGTCAAAAATGACTACCGATTATCAGAATCGTCGTCAAATTCATCCTCGTTTTCGGACTCTTCTTCGTCTTCTTCGAGGTCTTCATCTTCCAGATCATCATCTTCAACCAGCACTTCTTCTTCGCTGTCTTCTTCGTCAAAGATGTCATCTTCGTCTTCATCTTCTTCGTCTTCTTCTTCTTCTTCTTTATCCGTGCTGTCGAAGTCTTCATCACTGTTATAGCTGTCTTCTTCACCGAAGTCTTCATCTTCCAGATCATCGTCTTCATCGTTGATGATACGCGGACGCTTCGCACCCGTCATGGAATCTTCTGTTCCAGCTACCGGATACCAGCGCTTCAAGCCCCACAGACTTGTACCGACGCAAGCAAAACGGCCATCGATATTAATCTCGGTATATAGCTGGGCGATAAACTCGTTGATTTCTTCATCAGTCATTCCGCGCTGCTTCGCTACCTCATTCATCAAGTCACGATAGTAATACGGCGTATTAGCCGCTTTCAGCACCATAAAGGCAAGGTCCACCAAAGGGATCTCTTTTACCTTTTCTTTATCAATTTTCAAATTGAGCGAGGTACTCACTGCAGACACTTCCTCTCACACAAAATTCACTTTTTAACCCCTACGAACTGGACTGTTACGTATAACATATCCATTAACAAACCTAAGTAAAACCTATTTAGCGTTAAAAAGCAAGTTTTTATGTACGGATGCGACGCAAATGCGGAGAGCAGCAACAATATGTCCATATATTAAACGTGAAGTGGCATCGATCCCACAGAAATATCCTCTATTGCCAAAGAGACAACTCCATCATAAAAAAGACGGAGTCCCCTCCGCCTTCTGACTGTATACCCTTGGAGGATTACTCCTCACCAGGTTCCCCGCAAGAGCCCTCTAGCTCTCCATCCATCATATGTCTCTGCGCCCGTTTTGACACGAAGAGAATGTGTTTTTGTAAAAAAAGGGCAAGTTCCCCATGCGGCGGGATGAGCGCATTCATAGAATACCTCAGCATGTTCATCCCGAAGGGGGCTGCCCATTATGGACTATACTGGTTTATTGCATCAATTGATTGACGGAATGCGACGCCCTGAACCAGAACAAGGAGGGCGATATTTGATCCGATTTGCCAAACCGCAGCAGTACGAGGCCTGTCTCGTAGAATTGTCCCGAATGCGGAATGAATTCACCGATCTTGGGGTTGTCCGTTCCTCGCGACTGGCTCGTTCCATTATCGCTCCAGTCCAACGCCCGGAGGACCTATACCGCTATGGGGATGAGATTACAATTGAAGCAGACGTACCCATCTCCCTCCATGCCACCGCACTCCACAGCAAACCAAGCAATGCCCAGGGCATACCCTGGGGAGTGAAGCAGATTCGGGCGCCCAAAGTATGGTCTGTTTCTACCGGACACCGGATTAAAATCGGTGTGATTGATACAGGTGCTGATTATCACCATCCTGATCTTCGTTATTCCCTGGCACGCGGAATCAATCTGTTAAACCGCAGCCTGCTTCCTCATGATGATAACGGACACGGTACCCACATTGCAGGGACTATCGCTGCTGCCAACAGTACCGCAGGCATGATTGGTGTAGCGCCACGCTCCCTGATCTATCCAGTAAAAGCATTTGACCACAACGGATCGGCTTATGTATCCGATATTGTACTTGGCATCGACTGGTGTGTGCGCAACAAGGTCGATATCATCAATATGAGCTTTGGCATGAAAACACGCAGCAAGGCGCTTCTTGACGTTGTCAATCGTGCGTACCATGCTGGAATCGTTATTGTTGCTTCGTCAGGAAATGACGGCAAACGCCGCAGTATTGATTACCCTGCACGGTATCCCCAGACCATATCTGTTGGGGCAACTGACAAAAACAGACGTATTGCATCCTTCAGCAATCGTGGCGCATATGTGGATGTCTATGCACCCGGTGATAAAATTGTCTCCTCCTGGGTACAAGGCAAACATCACGAGATGAGCGGCACATCCATGGCGACGTCCCATGTGAGTGGCGCTATCGCCTTGCTGCTCTCCAAACATCCGGGGTTATCCCCTAGTGAAATCAAGACACTCGTCAAACGTGCTACGATCCCGCTGCGCGCCCGCAAGACCACCACCGCAAAAAGCAAGGTGCGCGGTGGTGAGATTGATGCCCTGAAGCTAATGCAAGAGGGCGGTGAGTGAGCCAGCTCTGTCAGCCGTCAGCAGAACTTGATTGAGGCTCGTGGCGAAACGCAGTAGCCCGGCCCAGGCAGTACGCACGAGGGAGTATTACGTAGCGGCTGAGACCCTAGATTACGCCTGCTATGATGTCAGGGCAGGCTAGTGTGCCTTGGATGGGTCAGGCATTCCGTTTTCTTCAACTCAGGGTACACAACAAAAAAAGTCTCCATGTACCACGTTGAAGGCACTCAACGTGGACATGGAGACTTTTTGCCTTAGGCAGAGCGGGATAGGCCGCGAGCCTGGAATTTACATTTTGTCAGGAGCGGTCACGCCTACCAGACGAAGCGCTGTTGCGATAACGGTACGTACAGCACCGATCAGTGCCAGACGTGCTTGAGTTTGCTGCGCATCTTCCGTAATGACACGTTCTGCACGGTAGTAGCTGTGGAACAGGGATGCCAGCTCGTATACATAACGGATGATACGATGAGGCGCATATCCTGTTGCTGCTGCCGAGATTTCCTCAGGCAGCTCTCCCATTTTGCGGAGAAGGTCATACTCGTGCTCTGTTGTCAGCTTGGACAGGTCAATCTGTGCCAGTGGCAACAGCTCAATACCCTGTTCTTCAGCCTGACGATATACGCTGCATACACGGGCATGCGCATATTGTACGTAGAATACCGGATTCTCATTGGATGTCGAAATCGCAAGGTCCATGTCAAAGTCCAGATGGGAGTCCATACTGCGCATTGTGAAGAAGTAACGGATGGCATCAATGCCGACTTCATCCATCAGATCTTCCATCGTTACAGCTTTACCTGTCCGTTTGGACATCTTCACTTTTTCACCGTTCTGGAACAAGCTCACCATCTGTGCAATCAAGACCACCAGTTTCTCAGGGTCATTGCCCAGTGCTTGCATCGCGGCTTTCATCCGTGGAATATATCCATGGTGATCGGCACCCCAGATGTTAATCATCGTGTCGTATCCACGAGCATATTTGTCGCGGTGATAAGCAATATCTGGTGTCAGATAAGTATACGTGCCATCGTTCTTGATCAATACACGTTCTTTGTCGTCACCGTACTGCATCGTTTTCAGCCAAGTTGCCCCGTCTTGCTCATAGATCTCATTGCGATCACGCAATTCATCCAGTACGCGCAGCACTTCTCCGTTGTCATAGAGAGAAGTTTCGCTAAACCAAATGTCAAAGTTAACACGGAAGCGATTCAAGTCACGTTTGATCTTGTCCAGTTCCTTCTCCAGACCAAAGTCACGGAAATAAGCCGCACGGTCACCGGGGTGCATGGACAGCAATTCTTCACCCTTTTCAGCAACAAGCTGCTTGGCGAATCCTTTAATATCCTCGCCGTGATAACCGTCTTCAGGCATCTCAGCATCCTGACCCAGCTCTTGCAGATAACGAGCTTCAATAGAACGAGCCAGATTAAACACCTGATTACCTGCATCATTAATGTAGTATTCACGGGTTACATCATATCCTGCGTAGTCAAGGATGTTACATAGAGCATCACCTACGGCTGCTCCACGGGCATGCCCCAGATGCAGACTGCCTGTCGGGTTGGCACTGACAAACTCCATCTCGACTTTGCGTCCTTCTCCGATGCTAATTCTTCCGTAATCTTTACCTTGCTCCTGCACAAGCGCAAGTACTGGGTAAAGGTAACTCTTGTCCAATTTGAAGTTAATGAATCCTGGACCAGCGATCTCAGCCTTCTCGATTCCTGCTTCAGCCAGATTCAGATTGGCAATGATCTCTTCAGCAATCTGACGCGGATTGCGCTTGGCAATCTTGGTCAGCTGCATGGCAGCATTGGTCGCCAAGTCCCCGTGAGTCTTCTCACGTGGCACTTCCAGTGTGATCGCAGGCAATTCGTCCTGCGTGACAATTCCGGCCGCCACAATGGCGTTACCGATGGCCGTGCTTACCCGTTCGTTAATCGTATCTAGTGGATTACGTGTCATGAAATTGGTTCCTCCTGTATATGCAAACTAATCGCGAAATGTCCGGATTCTTCATCAAAGCGGTAAAAGTCGTAGCTCCACGCTGCGCGTGCGCTCAATCCCTGAATGGAAAGTTCCAGCTTCTGTGTATGCGTGGACAGGGCAAACGACATGTATGGTGATCGGTAGAAACCAGGAAGCTTCCGATTCAACTCAAAAGTCTGCTCCGATTCCACCTCACCATGACGTATAATCTTGATGGATTGTCCGCCCAGCTTCAATGTTGTACGGGTTGTACCTCCCTCAGGTCCAACCTGCGGTTCTTCATAACGAACATAAAGAACAGACCCTTTTAACACGGCTTCACCCTGCATTTCCTGCAGCACATCTTCACCTTCATAACGGCTGTGCAGCCGGATGTGTACCGGTCGCATGTTCGACATGAATGTTAAACCTCCATTATATTCGAGGCGACGCAAAATCAGGCACGGCTGGTGAGAACAGCCCTTCCCGTATTGTTGTGTCGCTATACGCGCTCATATTCCCGGATAGCTCGCTATCCTACACTCTACTGTATAACTATATCCAGTTCCCTCGCTCAATTCAAATCCAAATTCAGAGTTTTTTCCTCATCAAGCCAAAAAAGAAGAGCCGCACCTGTAAAGTGCAACTCCCTTTTGCTTCATTATAATAAGATTCATTCATCCGATCATGCCCATTGCGATTCATAAGGAAAAGGACATGTTGACTCACTCAGCTTCGCTCGTACCTGTACGAGACAACCACAATGCCGACAAGTTGTGCCATATTGCAATCCCGGACAAGCAGAGCAGATGGAGAGCCGACGTTCATATTCCTCATCCTGTACCGTCGGACGCGAACGCGAGGCAATCTCCACAAGTCTGGCCATTTTGGCATCGCTAATCTTCACATCGTACTGATCATTACAGCCCTTGCAAGGTTCCTGCCTTTTCATCATTAACCCTCAACAGCGATGACCCCAACCGATGCTGGAGGAAGAACAAAACGTAAGGTGTTATTCTCCAGTGTGAGTCCTTCCCACGCCACAGGCTGAACATGATTCGGCTGTTCAAAGGTATTGAATGCACCAAAATCAGTATGGTGCAGAATCTGCCCGGTTACTTTAGCCGCTTGAGCTGCGTCCAGCTGACACACAACTTCCAACTCATCGGTATGACTCAGATTACAAGCTGTCACATGAATGACCCCATCCTTGTTGCGGGACGCTGACAAGCTGAGCTGAGGAATGGTTTCTTCTCCCAAGGTATACCCAGGGCTTTCATAATTTAAATCCAGTCGCTGCGCATCCATATGAACCTGATACATATCAAATACATGATACGTAGGTGTCAGGAGCATTTTGTCCCCTTCCGTGAGCACAAGTGATTGAAGCACATTGACGATCTGCGCAAGATTTGCCATGTGTACCCGTTTATTATGTTGGTTGAAAATATTCAGGTTAACACCTGCAAGCACAGCGTCCCGCATCGTGTTCTGTTGATATAGGAATCCTGGATTGGTTCCCGGCTCAACGTTATACCACGTACCCCATTCATCCACAATAATGCCGACTCTGCCCTCTGGATCATATTTGTCCATAATCTCGGAGTGCTTCACCAGTAATTCATCCATATGGAGCGTTTTTTTCAAGGTGGTGAACCATTCAGCTTCACCAAATCCTGTAGCTGCGCCTTTATCACTCCACTCTCCTGTAGGGATGGTGTAATAATGAAGACTAATCCCATCCATAAAGCGAGCAGCCTCCCGCATCAGGACTTCCATCCATTCATAGTTGCCTTCATTGGGTCCACAAGCGATTTTATAAATCTCGTTCCCGGAATAGTTACGTACATATGTAGCATACCGGCGATATTCATCTGCATAATATTCAGGACGCATATTGCCGCCGCATCCCCAGTTCTCATTTCCCACGCCAAAATACTTCATTTTCCACGGTTCTTCCCTACCGTTACTCTTACGCCAGTTCGCCATCGGGGATTCGCCGTCAAACGTGATGTATTCCACCCATTCCTGCATCTCCTGCACTGTACCGCTACCCAGGTTGCCACTGATATATGGCTCCGTGCCGAGCAACTCACATAATCTCAAGAATTCATGTGTGCCAAAGTGATTGTTCTCTTCCACACCGCCCCAGTGTGTATTGATCATACGAGCACGCTCACTCTTCGGACCTACACCATCTTTCCAGTGATATTCATCGGCAAAACAACCACCTGGCCAGCGAAGTACTGGAATATTAAGCTTCTGCAAGGCCGTTAATACATCATTTCGAATCCCATCCGTATTCGGAATGGGTGAATCTTCTCCTACCCACAGCCCCTCATAAATACAACGTCCCAAATGTTCGGAAAAGTGACCATATATATTGCGATTTATTAATCCTTGATCTGAATCCGCCTTTAAAATAACATCAGCCATAATTTCAACCTCCATATAATGTATTGTTATCGCTTACAATAACTCGTTTTGGAGTAGGTTTCAACCGTTTTTATTTCTACACAAACAAGCCTCTTCCTGTGTAATTGATTAGGAAGAGGCTTGTTTGTTATAGAAATTCATACGGAGACATGCCAAATTGATTATCATTCCTTTCTAATTTGGATTTGCCCCGTTGTTATTTCAGAATAACAGGCTATTTAATCCTGCTCTGAAGGCAACAACATTTTTTGTGTCCACGTTGTTCCACCATCTTTAGTCTGATAGATCGCAGGGGAGTTACCACTTGTTACTACCAGCCACCCCGTCTTGGCCGATGGGAACGAGATACGGGAACTGTACCCCGGATCTTTCAAGTCAACGTTTTTCCACGTGGAACCTGTATCATAAGAACGTCCAATACCCACTTTGCCAGCTGCGGGTGAACCTGCAGACAGATAAGCCGTCTGATTACCAATCAACGCCATGTTGCCGGGATGTCCACCCGGGTTGGCTGGTCCGTTTCCTTTGCCCGTACTGTTTGTACCTGGTGCAGGACCTCCCCCTGCTGTGGATTGTGCAAATACTTGGGTCCAGTTCTTGCCTTGATTACCGCTCGCATAGAGGGAGTACGATTGTTGGGACATGCCTGCATCACCATACAGAAGAGCCCATACTTGCTGGCCATGTGCATACAGATCCGCTCCGCTCCATGTGTCTGAGACAACTCGAAGAGAGGTTGCCCAGTTTTTGCCGCCATCACTCGTTTGCTTCAGATGATATCCCGATCCAGGTACAACCACGACGGCATACCCTTGCTTCTCTGTTGCGAAGGCAGCTGCACGCGTGTTGGCAGGTGTATTCATTTTACTCCAGGTTACCCCGCCATCCTTCGTCTGATATGCACCATTATAGGTGTAACCGTAACCTACATCTTTATTGCGAAAATCGATTCGTTTGAATTGAATGCCCGGCGTATCAAGCCTCGTCCAGTGCGATCCGCCATCATTGGTACGAATCAGATAAGCTGCAGGTGAATTTTTCACTTGTGCCAACGCATATCCATTCACATTATTCGGAAAATCAAGCTGTGTGAATTGCCACTGCCCGGTATATATGGACTGCCACGTACATCCTGCATTCGAGGTACCGATCAGGAAGCCTTCACCCCCAGCTCGTCCGGTCGTATCATTAAGAAAATCAATGTCAGTAAACTGCAGGTGTTGCTCTTCCACACCGCTGCCCTTTTTCAATGTAGCAGATAGTCCATGATCTCCCTTTCCACATGCCTGTGAGGATGCAGCGTTAGCACCTGATAGCGTATGTACCGGTCCCATCCCCCAAGCCAGTGTTAACGATAATGCGAGTGCACCAATCCGTTTCCATGTCATTGTACTCTTGGTTGTCATCGTAACACCTCCTTCTATGGTTTTACCCAAATTTGATGGTTCTAACGTAACAATCTGATTAACCCCGATGACAATTTCGCAAGAAAAAAACCACCTTTACCCATGATTGGATCATGTAGGCAAGGGTGGTTGATTACTAAACGTTGTGTACTCTAAGTTAAATGGGAAATGTCCTGATACCAAGGATAACAAAACTGATACTTAAGAAAAGGCATAAATATTAAGATGGAGTCATGCCAAGGCAGGAAACCTGCATATACGAGCTATACTAACACAAGCAAAAAATGGTAAAGACAAGGGAACATACGTGCTATAATTAATGTTATGGACTTTTGAATATCGGTGGATGTTTTTCAGACCACGGCGCAGCTTCCCGAAAGGGGGTGACGTCGATGGTCAAACTTGTGGCGTTACTTGATGTAATCCGATGGATTGCTGCGATCCTCAGTATTGTACTGAGTGGGCGAAAGCTTTACCGTTGGTTACGCAAAAAGTTTCGTAGCAAGTGAAAACCCACCTCATAAGGTCGGAAGCCTGACGGTGGGTTTCGCTTGAATAGCATTATTTAGTTCATGCGCGCCGTGGCAATCCACAGCCTTCGGGTCCTAAGAGTCTTTACCGTTGGTAGCGGTAAAGGCTCTTTTTAGTATATGACCGAACCCGATCACCATATACTTCACGAATGTAATATATCAATTAATATACTACTGAATACTTATGTAGTCAGTATAGCACAGCTCTGTCCAAAAGTTAACAATACAAAAACGCTCTCCCCTGCGCAAATTTGAAACCGCGCAGACAGAGAGCGTTATACTTATCGATCATTCTATGTTATTTCACGAATCCAAGCAGCATTTCACGGATCAGCTTCGCAGCTACAATCTGTGTCTGTTGTGTTGGATCATAGATTGGTGCAACTTCAACCAAGTCACAACCAACGACATTCACATCAGATCCTGCGATCATATGAACGGCTTCCAGCAGTTCCTTGGACGTAATGCCGCCCGCTTCTGCCGTACCTGTTCCTGGTGCTGCTGATGGATCAAGCACATCGATGTCGATAGTTACGTATACCGGACGATTGCCCATCTTCGGAAGAGCTTCCTTCATTGGAGCTGCCACTTCAAATGGATAGAAGTTGATGTTCTCGCGACCGTACTGGAACTCCTCACGGGAGCCGGAACGGATACCGAACTGATAGATGTTTTTGCCACCCATCAACTCAGCCGCTTTACGCACTGGTGTGGAGTGGGACAATGGCTCGCCTTCATAGTTTTCACGAAGGTCAGCGTGTGCATCAATATGAATCAGGATAAGATCCGGGTATTTCTTGTACATCTGTTGGATGACTGGCCAAGTAACCAGATGCTCGCCACCGAGACCCACTGGGAATTTGTCGTCAGCGAGCAGACTGCCGATGTATTCATGAATTACCTCAAGGCTACGTCCCGCGTTACCGAAAGGTAAGAGCAGGTCTCCAGCGTCAAAGTATGTCATGTCTACAATGCTTTTGTCGAGATATGGGCTGTACTCTTCAAGTCCAACCGATGCCTGACGGATATGAGATGGGCCGAAACGGGAACCCGGACGGAAGCTGACGGTGTAATCCATCGGCATGCCATAGATAACCGCTTTGGAGTTCTCATAATCCTCAGAGCTGCAAATAAATACGTTTCCTGAATAAGCTTGATCCAGTTTCATTAATGATTTCCCCTTTTATTTCGTTAAATCTTCCACGAATTTAGGAAGTACAAATGCTGCTTTGTGCAGACGCGGAGAGTAATACTTGGTATCCATCTCCGGGATTTGTGTCTCATCCACTTCGAGCGGGTCATGTTTCTTGCTACCCATGGTGAATGTCCACAAGCCACTTGGATAGGTTGGAATATTACAGCCGTACACATGTACGATCGGGAAGATTTCTTTGACGTCTTTGTTCACCTTCTGGATCAGATCCGCCTTGAACCAAGGGTTGTCCGTTTGGGCAACGAAGATTCCGTCTTCTTTCAATGCTTCGTAGATGCCTTGATAGAACCCACGCTCAAACAATGGCGCAGCCGGGCCTACAGGCTCCGTCGAGTCTACGATGATCACATCGTATTCATTTTTATGTTCAATAATATGCATGTAGCCGTCGTTTACGAGCACTTCAACATTAGGCTCGTCCAACTTTCCGGCGATTTCAGGCAAATATTTTTTGGAGTATTCAATGACTTTACCGTCAATTTCGACGAGAACTGCTTTTTCTACAGCTGCATGTTTAATGACTTCACGAATGACTCCGCCATCGCCACCACCGACAACCAGAACTTTTTTCGGATTCGGGTGAGTGTTCAGCGCAGGGTGTGCCGCCATTTCGTGATATACGAATTCGTCTTTTACAGTCGTCATCACCATGCCATCAAGAAGCAACATGTTACCGAATTCTTCGGTCTCTACCATGGCCAAATCTTGAAAATCCGTTTTCTCTGTAACATAGGTCTGCTTAATCTTCGCGGTGATCCCGAATACCGGGGTCTGTTTCTCCGTAAACCACAATTCCATAATCTCTACCTTCTTTCCGTAAAGTTAATGATCAGCCATACCCGACCAAGTGCTGTGCACTATAATCGGTTCGCCCAAGCACGTCCAGCGTTCGGCGCCATATCGCGTTATCATTGCTGGCCTGCGGGAAAGGTCCGCGGTTCACTTCATTATATAGATTAAATTGACCAGAGCGTCTGACTAATCAATGAATCAATGACCATTCGTCTGTTCGTCCTTACGCGCTTTAGTATCTTGTGCCGAATCTTACCTTTTCATTACCCTTTTGCATTATACGCGATTGACGTTTATACTGCAAAACGGTTTTTAAGGCGAAACTGCTACATTTTGTTTGCTTATGCACCCGATTGAATATCCCTGCCAATCAAGTCCCATACTGGAAGAAAAGAGAGGAGCCCGTTCCATGACCAAGCCAAATCAAAAGACCCGCAAACGCGGGTTCCCTGTACGAAAATTCATTAAAAACCTGTCTCTGCTCGCCGTGCTCGCTATACTTGCTACCGCTGCAGGATTAGTCTATCTATACGCAACCAGCCTGCCCCTCGCAGACTCTGACCGGAATTCCAGATTACTGGACAGTCAAGGTGAAGTCATCGCTACCTTCTCCGCAGGTGGCAAAGACTCTGTACCCGTTCAACTGGAGGATATAGCTCCAGATCTGGTCAATGCCACTCTGGCTGTAGAGGACCGCAAATTCTATAATCACTACGGGTTCGACGTCCAAGGGATGGGACGGGCTGTGCTCGTTAACCTCGAACATATGCAGATGTCGCAGGGTGCGAGTACATTGACTCAACAGCTGGCGCGTAACCTGTATCTGTCTCATGAGAAAACATGGACTCGCAAAGCCAAGGAAGCCATGTACACGGCGCAATTGGAGATGAAATACAGCAAGGATGAAATTTTGCAGATGTATCTAAACGAAATCTATTATGGGCATGGTGCGTACGGAATTGAAGCGGCTTCACGAATGTATTTTGGCAAATCAGCCAAACAGCTGGATCTCGCAGAGAGCGCCATGCTGGCAGGAATCCCGAAAGGACCTACCTACTATTCACCCTATAACCATATGAAGAATGCCAAAGACCGGCAGAAGATTGTGCTGAATGCCATGGCGGATATCGGCAAGATCACCCAGGCTGAAGCCGATAAGGCCTATGAGAAAATGCTTTCGTTCAAACCGGAAAGTGAGCGTAAAACGGTGGAAAGTGCCCCGTATTTCCGTGACTATATCCGGAGTCTGGCCATCAAAGAGCTGGGAATCAGTGAAGCGATGCTGGATCATGGGGGATTAAATATCTACACCACCCTGGATCTGCGTGTACAAAAAGCAGCTGAAGACGCCATAGCGAAGGGTATGGATGCCAAAAGCGAGCTGGAGACGGCTCTCGTGTCCATCGACCCTCGTACAGGCTACATCAAAGCCATGGTAGGCGGCAAGAATTACCGCACCAATCAGATTAACCATGTTCTGGCGACCACGCGCCAGCCAGGTTCGGCGTTTAAACCCATTATGTATCTGGCAGCCCTGGAATCCAAGCAACTCACCAGCGCATCCATATTTAACAGTGAACCTACCCTGTTTCACTATGACAATGACCGCAAAACCTATAAACCCGGCAACTTTGGAGACAAGTATCTGGGTGAGATTGATCTAAGACAGGCGATCGCCGCTTCAGACAATATCTATGCGGTGAACACCATTATGCAGATCGGTCCTGAACAGGTTGTGAGTATGGCGAAAAACCTTGGCATTACAAGCAACCTGAGCGCCGTACCTTCTCTTGCACTGGGAACGTCACCTGTCAGTCCGCTGGAGATGGCGTCAGCCTTTTCCGTCATTGCTGCTGGTGGACAACGGACGCCACCTGTCGCCATTCTGCAAGTAACAGATGCCGCAGGACGTGTACTCTATGAATCGCCTCAAACCAAAGCTGAGACCGTCGTGGAACCTGCAGCAGCTTATGTCCTGACTCGTTTAATGGAAAGTGTCTTCGAAAATGGGGGAACGGGTAACCGGGTGTCTAAGGCGATCAAACGTCCGGTTGCCGGAAAGACAGGGACGACCAATACGGATGCCTGGCTGGTTGGGTTCACACCCGAGCTCTCCACCGCTGTATGGGTAGGGTACGACCAAGGCAAAGCCATCTCGACTTCGGATGGTCGCCGGGCGGCGCCGATCTTTGCCCAATTCACAGAGCAGGCTCTTGCGAGCGTACCACCCAAAATTTTCACCGTGCCTGATCATGTTGTAAGTGTCTATATCGACCCGGAATCCGGCAAACTGGCAGGCAACGGCTGTGAAGAGAAACGATTGGAAGTCTTTATTGATGGCACTGAACCAAAAGAGGTTTGTCATGGTACGACGGATGATTCGGATTCTGGAGAAAATGAGAAGACCCGTCAGGTACAGAATCAAAAAGGCATACAGGAAGAGAAACATTCTTGGTGGGGAGATTTCAAACGTTGGTGGGTAGAATGACGCAAATGCGCTATGGCTTAGTTGCGTCACCTATAACCCCTGGTTATATTGAACAATTGGAAATTCTCTCTGGATGAAAAACTCATAATTATTCAGATCGATGAATAAGATCGTTTCACAAGCAAAAGACCCCCAACCGAACTTTCCGGTCAAGGGGCCTTTTGCTTTTTTTTGCTTTTATACTTTGTTGAAAATGATCTGCCTTAGGCGAGTGCTTCCTTCAATACATCTGGAGAAGCATTCCACCAGTCTTCGTTGTGTGAGATCAGCAGTGTCTTAAGTGCAGCTCGAGCTTCAGGTCCAAGCTCATCCAGCATGAAGCGACGCTTCAAGGCATAATCCATGCGATTCACATGTTCGGCCAGCAGTTTCCATCCACGTCTTGCTTCTGTATCAATCCACATCTCACATGCCGTTGCTCCACCATACAGTTGGCCTTCCTCCGTGCGATCGACAGCTACCCACACCAGCCATACCTGGCGTCCGTTGGGCACATCCTCTCGATTGGTAGAGAACTTGATATTGCGTTCCACTTTACTCTTCGCATGCATCGCACCAATATCGATTTTGGCTTCGCCATTATCAATAATGACCGGGGAAAGGTTATTCAGTTCAATGGAGCCTGCACCGAAGCCTTTATGCTTACTTTTTGCACTAACGATATTCAAGGCAATCTGTTTTTTGCCGTTTTGCTCGTTTTGGTCCATGTTTATAGCCTCCAAGGGTTGATACAAATATTTTAACTAATAATTGCCCCATTGCAAACATATACATGCTGTAGATGCTTGTCAACGGGAGGTATTTAACGATGATTCCACGACGCGCCAAGAGCTGGCTCACTGCATCCCTGGCCCTGTGTGTACTTGCCGGAGGGATATGGATCACTCTGGGTTATAATCGCTCAACTCATTCCGAATTGCCAGTACTCGCCCCCGAATCGGGCAAGCCCAAGGCAATAGCTCCAACTCCAGCACCTCCAGAAAGTGTACAGACCCCTACAGCCGAAGTGTACAGCAACCGTGTTGTGGAATACCACATGGATGTGAAGCTGGTCGAAGGAAACGTATTGGAAGGGACTCAGACGATCACCTGGACTCATCCAGGCAAAAAAACCGTCAACGAGCTTTACTTTCATATGTATCCCAACGCCTTCTCTTCTGCTGACACCACCTTTATGAAGGAATCCGGCGGAAAGCTTCGGGGTGATGTCATGCCTACCAATGGTTACGGCTCCATGAACATTACCGAAATGAAAACGGAGGACGGGCTCTCTCTGCTGCACCGGATGCAGTATGTGCAACCAGATGACGGAAATATCAAGGACACCACCCTCATTAAAGTACGCCTGCCCAAACCCGTCAAAGGCGGGGAAAGTATCACACTCCACACCCGATTTGAAGTGAATCTGCCAAAGATTTTTGCCCGGATGGGAACTGCTGATCATTTTGTCATGGCAGGTCAATGGTTTCCCAAATTAAGTGCCTATGAGCCTGTGGGCAGACGTGGACGAACAACGGAAGGCTGGAATCTGCACCAGTACCATGGCAATTCAGAGTTTTACGCTGACTTCGGTATATATAGTGTGCGTATTCGGGTGCCTGAAACATACAAAGTGGCTGCTACCGGATTTCCAACGCAGCAAGCCGTGGTGAAGAACGGAGAAAAGGTCTATCAATTCTATGCCGATGATGTGCATGACTTCGCCTGGGCAGCCTCACCCGATTTTGTGTACGCCGAGGAACCCTTCTCTGCACCCAATGTGCCTGGTGTACGAATCAAGTTATATCTGGACCCAGCTCATCAGGATCTGAAAGAACGTTATTTCCATGCTGCGAAGGCCGCTCTAGCCAATTATAGCAAATGGTTTGGCCCGTATCCTTACGCTACCTTATCCATCGTAGTTCCACCCAAAGCGGGGAACGGTGCTGGAGGTATGGAATACCCTACGCTAGTTACGGCCTTTGGAGCCGATGACACTACGCCAGGTTATGACCTGGAACGTACCGTAATCCACGAGATCGGACACCAGTACTTCTACGGCATGGTTGCCAGCAACGAATTCGAGGAAGCCTGGCTGGATGAGGGGTTCACCTCTTATGCAGAAGACAAACTGATGGAGCAGGAATACGGATTGATTCCGAATCTGCCGGTACAATCGGGACTGATTACGTCTCCTTCATCCTTAACACAAGAATCCTGGAAGTTTGATTCACAGAATGAGTATGCAGCCAATGTCTATACACGTGGCAAGCTTGTATTGCTTGGTATCGAACATCAAGTCGGTGCCAAAAAGATGGAACGCATTCTCTCTACCTATGTGAAGAAGTACCGCTTCAAACATCCCACTTCGGCTGATTTTCAGAACGTTGTGGAACAAGTGACCCGCACTTCCTGGTCTGATTATTTTGACCAATACGTCTATGGTAACGGGATGGCTGACTTTGCTGTAGAGAAGATTCGTGTTACGCCCGTACAGAAAGACGGTCAAACATTGTACGAGTCATCCGTGACGATCGCAAAAAAAGGAAGTGATTACAACGCCGTTCCTGTTCGCATTGCTTTTGAAGACGGGCATATCCTCACCAAGCAATGGAATGGACAAGAAGATCGCATCACGTATAAATTAACTCACACATCCCCCGTATCCTGGGCCATGACCGATCCCCTGTACTCGATCGTGCTGGAGAACCGCCATATGAACAATTTCCTGAAATCCGGACTGGATGAGCAGGCAAAGTCCCGCTGGAGCATGAGTGTAACCAAACTAATAGAAGCCATATTCGGAGGTCTGTCATGGTGAGGTGGAAACGGTGAAAGCGAAAATACGTGAAGGCTGGTTTCTCGTCCGTCAGCATATGTTCATTGCTGCACTCTTATTTCTCTATCAACTCATTTGGGGATATTTCTTCTATCGAATGGTACAATCGGCGGTCATCCCACTACTCCTGCGTTATCCAGATGCTGATGCCGGGGATTTGAGTACACTTTTGTTCAAAATGGAAAGTCAACTTAACCTATCTACCCATCCGGAGGTTCATCGTTATCTATGGATTCTCGGGGGCATGCTGCTGGTTCGCATGTTGATCAGCCCCCTCATTCAGGCAGGACTGCTCTACTCACTTCAGCACTTTAATTCTACAGAAGAGCGCATCCCCTTTATCCGCGGAATCAAAAATCTGTGGAAACCGATGCTGCTTCTCCACACCATACGTACATTATTGATCCTTCTGCCCGCCTACTGGCTCATACCGAAGCTCTACTCCATTCTCATAGACGGATTTCATTCGCTTCAATTACTTTTGCCTGGTATACCTTATGTTGCTGCTTGGATTGTATATGGTTGGATCATCCAACATGTCATACTCTACATGCAGTTCGGTGTGTCGGCACCAGAAGGAGAAGGCGGGGCTCACGGTACCCTCAAAGCACTCTGGATTGCAATGCGTCATCTCATCGCTGTAATCGGCATTGCACTCCTGCTGGGCGGAGTACACCTGCTCGTCTTTGGGGCCTTCACTTCAGCCTCATGGTTATTAACGGGACTTACCGGACTTATACTACAACAGACGTATCCACTTGCCAGATGTCTATTGAGTCTGTGGAAAATATGCAGCCATTTTCGATTATGGCAGTCCAAAATATCCAAAGGTGAGAGCAGATAGTTTAAAAATTGTTACCATCAGATGTTAAACTCATGGCCTAATATGTACTTATAAATAGGCAAACCTCAACCTTTCCCCGTCAAAGGTCGAGGTTTTTTTTGCTAATTTTTTTGCTAAACGTTGCCAAAGCCGTACTCCTCTGTTACAATAATCGCAGTGAGTTTTTAGTAACAACTTTGTAATCTTTACATTCATATTTGTAACTACTTAAAATTAAATCGTCATTTCTTGATTTCGCAGGTGCATAACTAGCATAGCCAAATTCCTGGCACCTGGGAAGCGGGGGAACCAGTTATGGGTGAATTGATCTTGCTACAGAGGGATCATAGGGGACCTTCAACCGAATCCTTAAGCTAACCTCGCAGGCGTTGGAAGGGGAATATCTCTTGTTCAAGAAGAAATTAACCGCAGCTGTACTTAGCATCACATTCGCATTATCACTTGGTGCAGGTAGCGCATTCGCAGATTCAAAGATGGACACAGTAATTGATTCAGCAATGGGAACTACATACAAAAGTGGGGGAACAACGCTTAACGGCTTTGACTGCTCCGGATTTACACGGTATGTATTCGACAAGTTGGGTATTGATTTGGCACGTCAATCCAGTTCCCAATTCGACATGGGCGATTCCGTATCCCGCATGGAAATGAGAGCTGGCGACCTGGTGTTCTTTAATACAACAGGTAAAGGCGTATCTCATGTAGGAATCTTTGTAGGGGATGGAAAGTTTGCACACTCCTCTTCTTCCAAAGGCGTTACAATCAGTGCATTGAGTGAAAACTATTGGGCCAATCGTTATGTTGGCGCGAAACGGATTATGAGCACGGACGCATATGAATCACTGGCCCTTGACTAGGGACAAGCTGAGCAACATGATGCTGTAACCATTAACCATACTGGAACGAAGCAAGAAGCATAACAGAACCGCCCGGTACATTCTCCGCAGGAATGTATCCGGCGGTTTTTTTGTGCTTCAATCCTTATTCATGTTGCAAGTTACTCAGGGCATATCCTGCGACATCAACAGGTTCATTTTGCGTTCGTTCGTCCGTGCCCTTATGATGTTTTTACCCATCCCGTTATAATATAAACGGAATTACCGGAACTTTTGTTTCATTTTTTTCTTGGGAAGGAAGACTTGCTAAATGAACATCTCTTTTGTAGAGTGGACAAAGAGTTCTGTTTCAAGGAAAGGAGCATGCGGGTGTATGAAGGAAACCCCTGTGACGTTTCACGTTGTACCCATGCGAGAAGAACATGCGGAGCTTATCTGCAGTTGGCAGTATGACCCGCCTTACAATATCTACAGCTGGCTCCCCTGGGAGCAGATGAAAGCTCTGGAAGTGGAATTCGGAGATGCGCAGCTGCGGCAGGAGCAATACGCGATCGTCCTGGATCAGAACGATCGTATATGCGGGTTTGCTCAATACTTCCCACTTCAAGGGGTAACCCGGATTGGCCTTGGCATGCATCCAGAGCTGTGTGGTCAGGGTCAAGGGACAGCTTTTGTCACTGCCATTGTACAGGAAGCCATTCGCCGAAATCCCACGAATGAGATTGATCTGGAAGTACTCACTTGGAATGCTCGTGCCATTCAAGTCTATCTGAAGAGTGGATTTGTCACCCATGATACATACGAACGACAGACCCCAAGCGGCTTGAAGCCCTTTCACTGTATGGTTTATGAAGGGCCTCGCGGTTAGAATCCATTGTAAAACAACCAAATTTGCCCCTTGTTATGTGATTAGTTCAAAAAATTCCCACAAAATGCTATGATGTCAGTACAGGTTCCGTTATAATGATATGGATAGTTTCAGGTTAGATGATCTTTCATTCTGGAGGGGACATAAGGGATGCACAAATGGATCATGAGCGGAGTATTTTTTGCAGCATGCGCTTTAGCTATTGTTTTAATGTTTACGCTTCCAGGGAAAGAAGAAGTGGCTGAAGAAGCCAAACCAACCATGCCGGAAGTAACATTGGATGCCGGACAGGCTGAGGCACTGGTCAAAGCCAATTGTATCTCCTGTCACGGGGATCAGCTTCAAGGTGGCGTAGGACCTGCTCTGGCAAACATCGGCAGCCAGGATGATCTGGAGAAGATCTATTCTACGATTGTCAAAGGTAAAGGTGGTATGCCTTCCTTCAAGGGCAAACTGCAGGATGAAGAGATTGCCAATATCGCCATGTGGCTGTCAGAGAAGAAATAATCTCTGCACGCACTACATAATGAAGAGGCCCTTAATCCCCTTTTGGGAGAATAAGAGCCTCTTTGTTATACCAATTATTAGGCATCAGCCGCGTGCTCAGCCAGAAAGGCCTCAACTTCACTTGCGGACGGCATCCCGGACTGGGCGCCGAGCTTCGTCACGGATAACGCGGCCGCACCCATGGCGAAGCCTACGGCCGCGTCCAAAGTCTCACCGCGCGCGAGGGCTACCGCCAGCGCGCCGTTGAAGCAATCGCCAGCGCCGGTCGTATCGACGGCGCTTACGGCGTAGCCGGGCGCACGGCACGCGCCGGTACGCCCTGCTTGAACGCGGCCACCAGGCGCCGCCGCGTACACAGCCCCCTCGGGACCGAGCGTCGTGACGACAGCGGCCCCGAGGGATGCGGCGAGCTCTGCGACCGCCGCATCCAGGTCTTCCGGCCGGAGATGATCCCGGCCGGTAAGCACGGCAAGCTCGCTGCGGTTCGGCGTGACAACGTCGACGCACCGCAGGAGCTCCTGGGGCAGACCCGGCACCGCGGGAGCCGGGTTGAGCACCACCAGTGCGCTGCCTTCAGCCGCCAGTTGGGCGGCGCGGGTAACCGCTGGCAGCGGGATCTCCAGCTGTAGCAGCACCGCTGCGGCTGCAGTCAGGCTTTTTACCGTATCCGCCTCTTCCAGCATCTCAGGCACCACTTGCCCATTCGCACCAGGAATAACAATAATCCGGTTGTCTCCCCTAGAGAGCCAAATGGACGCCGTCCCTGTAACCGTGTCTTCCAATACGCGAACCTGCGAGGCATCTGCACCACTTTCCGTCAGACTGTGCAGCAGACGTTCGCCAAAACCGTCCGATCCCACCGCACCAATCATCGTAGTCTGTCCACCCAGACGCGCAGCAGCAACAGCCTGGTTGGCCCCTTTGCCACCAGCGAGATAATGCAGTTCCTCACCGCTCACAGTCTCTCCCTCTTCCGGAATCATGTCTGTCTTCACCACGAGATCCATATTGAGACTGCCTACGACAGCAATGAGAGGTTGTTTCTGATTATAGTCTGACATGTATGGTTCACTCACTTCTGGCCGCGCGATAATAACTGACCTCGTTATTCCGACCTCATTTTGTCATAAGCTTCGTTATATTGTCCTGCTTCCTTGATATCTACAGATGTGATACCACCCGCATCCCATGACGTCAGACGCAGCGTAACCGTTGTATAGTCAATCGTAATAAAAGGATGATGATTGAATGCTTCCGAGATCGCAGCGACCTCATCCACAAATGCAATCCCTTTCATGTAGTTGGAGAACACGAATTTACGTACAATCCACCGTCCCTCTTCCAGTTCCCAGCCTTCCAGCCTCCCTAGATGAGCTTCGACTTCCTCTTGCGAAAAAACCATGCGTTATCTTCCTCCCCATAGGATGGTACATTACAGACGTATGTCCGTATAACCACCGACACCTTCGGTGCGATCAACAGCAACCTCAAAGGCCAGGCTCACCGCCATGCGGTTGGCCCATTTCACGAATAACATCTTACCACGGACAAGCTTCAAAATCCAATCACCTACATGGCATAGAACCAATAACCATAAGGCTTTGAGGGAAATTCCAGTTCCATTTATACCCCTGAAAATGCATATAAACATACTAAATTAAAGGTACAAACGTCAACTCTTCTTCCCCGATCAAAATATGAATGCGGTGCTGCTCCTTATCATGGATGACCACGCCACTTCCAACCGGAATAACAGACTCCTCGCCCAGCGCATAGAACAAATCCTCCGCCAACGCCTCATCCACTTCAAGTTGGTCAGATGCAGCCAGTCTCTCCCACTCTTCCGAGTCCATTTCAAAGAAAACATACCGATCCGGTATGCGCCCGATTGCCGTTGTCAGATCTGTCAAAATTCCTTCATAATCCCGTCCATGCTTTACGCCCATTGGCTTTTCACTCCTATTCGGCCCCTAAGGAGCGGATTTGATCTTATTATACCTGAAAATAGCCCTTAAAAAAAAAGGCCTTCTGGTCGATAAATACATATATGACCGTTTTAACTGTTTTAGCAACCGTAAGGAATGCCTAACATTGAACGGATTGCGGCCAAAAATTCGTCCGGAAGCCCGAACACAGCCGCTTGAAAGGATTCAATTTTATCTCATGGATGAGGTGTATGATGAACATTTCAACGATTATTGGACTAATTTTGGGGCTGGTCTCCCTTGTATTTGGTATGTTCTTGAAGGGTGCGCCCTTAATCAACCTGGTTAACAATCCCGCAGCCTACATTATTATCTTTGTTGGTACGGCAGGAACCATCTTTATCGCATTTCCGATGTCTGAAGTTAAGAAAATCCCTAAGCTTTTCGGGATTGTTTTCAAAAATCAAGTACTTATTGATCGCGTATCCCTGATCGGCACATTTATGGATTGGGCTTCCACTACCCGTCGTGAAGGTTTGCTTGCACTGGAATCAAAAGTAGAAGAGATTGACGATCAGTTCCTTCGTGGCGGTATGCGTATGATTATAGACGGCAACGATCAGGAATTTGTAAGTGATGTGCTCATGGAAGATATTCATGCTACAGAGGAGCGCCACCGTGGCAGTGCCCTGATCTTCGCTCAGGCGGGGATGTACGCACCAACGCTCGGGGTTCTCGGGGCCGTTGTAGGTCTCATCGCAGCACTTGCCGATCTCAGTGACATGGAGAAACTCTCCCATGCGATTGCGGCAGCATTTATCGCAACACTCCTTGGTATATTTAGTGGTTACGTGTTATGGCACCCGATGTCTAACAAGCTGAAACGGATGTCCAAGCAAGAAATGGAGATCAAGCTGATGATGGTTGAAGGACTGTTATCCATACAATCCGGTGTCTCCACCATCGCCATCAACCAAAAGTTATCCGTATTCCTGACACCTTCCGAACGTAAACAACTGGAAGAGAAGGAGGGATCATCAGGTGAAAAAGGCTAAGAAGCACGAACCACATGAAGAGCATATAGACGAGAGCTGGTTGCTTCCCTATTCCGACTTGATGACCTTGTTGCTCGCTCTGTTTATTGTATTGTTCGGCATGAGTTCAATCGATGCAGCTAAGTTTGAGCAGATGGCTTCCGCACTAAACAGTGCATTAAATGGAGGTTCCGGAATTCTGGACCATTCGTCCATGAATCCGGATACGCCAGGTGCTGATTTGGGTAAGAACAAACAGGAACCTACAGAAATCACCAAGAAAACACCAGCTCAGATTACAGATGCACAGATGGCTAAGAAAGAACAAGAAGACCTGGAGAAACTCAAAGAGCGACTCGACAAATATATCTCGAAGAACGGGCTCTCGGACCAGCTGAACACCAAGCTGAATCAGTCTGAATTGAAGATCACCATCAGTGATAACGCCCTGTTCTCCTCAGGCCGAGCAGATGTGAAGCCTGAATCACGATCCCTGGCCAAAGCAATCTCAAGCATGCTGCAGGAGTTCCCTGAATATGAAGTGGTTGTATCCGGTCATACCGATAATATTCCCATTTCGAACAACCAATATAAGGATAACTGGGATCTAAGCGCAGATCGTGCGCTCAACTTCCTAAAAATCCTGTTGCTGAACACGCAATTGGACCCTTCCAAATTCACACCAAGTGGTTATGGAGAGTATCACCCGATTGCCAGCAATGACACCAATACCGGACGGGCACAGAATCGCCGTGTAGAGGTATCTATCATTCGGAAGTATCAAAGTAACAATACAAATGTAAAAGCTGTTGGCGAAGGAAACTAGAGGCCTGCAGCGATTCATTAACCAAAGACCGTTCTCCAGGTACAAGGAGAACGGCCTTTTTGGTTTATATAATGCTTATGCTTTGGTTTATCTCTACATTTTTTCACACTATTTGCGAAGGTTCCCTGTCGTTATTGACCCTATACCAAAAAGCCCTGCGCTCCTTTTCGGAAAGCAGGGCTTCAATCAGTTAATTAGTCAAAGTCGAATCAACTATTCCAGTGAATAGTCCAACAGACCGCCCAGCTCCGCTTTTTCAGCAGCGGTAAGCTCTCTCCATGAACCTGTCGCCATTTCTCCAAGATGAATGTTCATGATCCGAACACGCTTCAACTTACGAACCTCGTAGCCAAAGGCACTACACATCCGCCGAATCTGACGGTTCTTTCCTTCAGTCAGGATGATACGGAATACTCGATCCGTCATCCGGGTCACTGTACAAGGCAGGGTCATTTCACCCAGGATCTTCACCCCAGTGCTCATACCTCTAAGGAAACTGGGGGTTACAGATCGATCAACAGTAACGATATACTCTTTCTCATGGCGTCCTTCTGATCTAAGAATCCGGTTAACGATATCACCATCATTGGTCATCAGGATCAAACCTTCTGAGTCCTTATCCAGGCGCCCAATTGGAAAGATACGTTCATCGTGTCCGACAAAATCAACAATATTGCCCTGAATATGCTGCTCGGTTGTGCTTGTGATCCCGATCGGTTTATTCAGCGCGATATATACGTGTTTTCTCTTTTCCTTGATTGGCTTGCCGTTGATTCGTACATCGTCGCCTTCTTCTGCCTGACTGCCCAGTTCAGCCTTAACTCCATTAATGGTTACCTGACCACTATCCACCAACTTATCTGCTTCGCGCCGGGAGCAGTAACCTGTTTCACTAATAAATTTATTAATACGCAAAAGGTAATCTCACCTCATCTAATTCTCTTCATCTGTAAATGGTTCATCCGTTATCTGATCTACCTCAATAACTTCCGGTTGTTGATCGGATGCAGGCAGTTCAATGATAACCGTTGTTCCCTTGTTCATGACGCTTTTAATATCCATCATGCCCTTATGTGATTGAATAATGCGCTGACTGACCATCAGGCCAAGCCCTGTCCCAGACTCTTTGTTCGTAAAGAAAGGCTCCCCAAGCTTGGGCATCATCTCTTCCGGGATACCAATGCCTTCATCCCTAATCTCAATTCTGACGCGTTTCAACTGCTCGTCATGCTTGAGCTTGATATGGATGCTTCCTCCATTTGGCATGGCCTCCATACCATTTTTCAGCAAGTTGATGAATACCTGCTTCAACTGGTTCTCTTCACAGTGTACCATAGCCGAATCGGATGAGGCACGCAGTACAAATTCTACACCATGCAGATGCGCCTGACTATCCAGTAACGAGATGACATCGCCAAGAATAAAACGAATATCCCGATTCTGAAAATGAACCGCCTGCGGTTTCGCCAGAATCAGAAATTCACCAACAATAAGGTTGATTCGATCCAGCTCCGATAACATCAGATCCAGATGACGATGATTCAGCTTGTTGCTCTCTTGCTGTAACTGTAGGAATCCACGCAGCGTGGTCAGTGGATTACGAATCTCATGTGCCACACCTGCTGCAAGCTGACCCACGGTTGTTAGCTTCTCAGAACGCCTGAGCAACTCTTCCATCCGATTACGACTTGTAATGTCCCTGGAGACGCTAATCAGCGCGGTAATCTCTCCAGCCTCGTCTCGCACCGGAGCCGTACTGACACTGACCTCTACTCGGGTCCCGTCTTTCTTCATCCAGGTGGTTTCGTTGGACGTAATGGACATCCCTTCAACGAGTTGGGCATGCTGACGTTTCATTTCTTCTTCTGCTTCTGGCGGGATGATCTTCAGATTACGACCTTCCACTTCACGACTTCGAAATCCATATAATTGTTCGAATGCCCGGTTAACCCGAAGCACCTTTCCTTCAAGATCCGTAATGTGAATGGCATCCGCTGTCTGATTGATAATGGACTCCAGATGTTCTTTCACCGCCCGATTCTCTTCATACATTTGTTTCAGACGGCTCGTATAATGGCCTAGATTACGAATCATGGCATTAATACGATTGGCCAGTTGACCAAGTTCATCCTTCCTCCGGACTTTCAGACGGAAATCAAAGTGCCCTTCCGCTACATCATTCACTTTGCCCAGTATGGATTGGATCGGACGCGTAATATACCCTGCGAGCAGATAGCTGCCAAAGATCACGATCTCCAGCAAAACCAAGGATATGGAGGCATGGCTCACCAACTGCTCAGATACCATGGAGGATATTTGCTTATAGTCCATGACAATACTGATCACATAGGAAGACTGATTGGGGGTGAAAATGGGAATAAAACTCTTCAATACCTTCTGTTCGTGCGTTTCACTGACAAAAGATACATTTTGCCCTGTTCGAATGGCGCGCACCACAGCACGATGATCCTCATTCGTAGAACCATACTGGTATGTACCAAAACGAATCGGTCTGTTATTCAACTTGCTAAAGTTCGAATCTCTTCCGTCATCACCCATGTTCGGGCTGCCAAAAGTCAACGGATTGATGCCTGTAATCTCCAGAATGGAGGGATTGACCTCACGAATTTTATTTAAAATCTCATCCGGACTAGAGATTTTCACATAGTCATCAACTTCCGTATTATTATAGAAAGGATTGATTATGTAGTTTCTCTTTCCATCATGGTAGTAACCCCAGATATCAATATCCGAAGGACTGGATGTCGAATATTCGAATCCATCTGACCAGAAATGCTCCAGCTTCTGCCCTTGGGGAATCGTCACCTGTTGTTTTTCAAACAACTGCTTAAAGGCCTGATACCAATAGGTCATGGATTTGGTGGATAGCCCGATTTCTCTCGGATCTGAAGAGCGGCTAACAACGATGTCATCATCCGTCTGCTCCATTAACGATATATGTGAGACGCCGACCTTTTGGCTCAAGCGTACAAGTTCTTCATTTGTGATATTATTAATATCCGGGTCCAATTCTTCCGCTGCCATGACAGCAGCAAGCCACAGATTGTTTCCAATCTGCCGTTTTACATAATCCGAACTGTATTGATTCTGTTCGACAGCAATTGCAATCTGCTTTGCAGTGAGCACCATCTTGTTTTCACTGTCCTGCCTCAGATTCTCTTCTGTAGTATAATAACTCAGTGCGATATTCAACACTAAAATAACGAGCACTGAGCACGACATAATCATGGATAATTTCGTTTTAATAGACAAGTTTTTTTGTTCACCTCTCGGCTTGTACCCTCTGGCGATATATGGCAAAACCTATCTCCATCATAACGCTTGTATGTCTTTTTGAAAAGGATAATTGACCTGTGCCCAAAAGTTACCGAATGACTGAAAAGCTCGAAATTCGTTGTTTTTTGCATTTTTGAACTCTACAATGAAATTAAACACTATATTTATCCACATACCCACAGGCTTGTGGATAGTTTGTTTATAACTATGTGAGCAACTACACGGTTATCCACAATTCTATACACAACATGTTAACAACCCGAATGCTTGTTCGCTGAATAAACGATTTTGGAAGGAGTTATATAAGTAATGACTGACCATTCTCTCCAGCCCGATCTTGGGAATTTATCTGAGGAGGCTCAACATGAGCACTGGATGCGGGAGGCCATTGCCGAGGCCTACAAAGCTGAGGCTCTTGGGGAAGTGCCGATTGGAGCTGTAATCGTACAAAATAACCAAATTATCGGTCGGGGATACAATCTGCGTGAAACTACCCTGGATTCCACCGCCCATGCAGAGATGGTGGCTATTCGTCAGGCCAGCGAGACCATCGGAGCTTGGCGTTTGTTGGATTGTTCTCTGTACGTCACACTGGAACCTTGTCCGATGTGTGCAGGTGCAATTGTACAATCCAGGGTCCCCC
Source organism: Paenibacillus sp. AGC31 (assembly GCF_057334655.1). Taxonomy (NCBI): domain Bacteria; kingdom Bacillati; phylum Bacillota; class Bacilli; order Caryophanales; family Paenibacillaceae; genus Paenibacillus; species Paenibacillus sp. AGC31. The sequence continues at coordinate 9,864 of NZ_JBHFJH010000007.1, read as the reverse complement.
GCGTAATCTATGGTACGGCTGATCCCAAGGCAGGCTGTGCAGGTACACTGATGAACCTGCTACAGGAGCCTCGTTTTAACCATCGCACCGAGGTGATCCCGGATATCCTTCAGCCTGAATGCTCCACGATGTTAACTCAATTTTTCAGACGTCTGCGTAAAAAGTAATACTAATCATTGAATATCAACATTCCAATCGGAAAGGAAGTGTGCTGTAATGGCACTAACACTCTATGATACAGCCAACGGCATAAGCCTTCGGTTGCTCACACCCCAGGATACACAGTCCTATCTGGACCTGATTCAGGTCACACGCGTTCCATACCAGGGAGTAGAACCCGTGCGAGACGATGAATTCTATACACTGGATGCTCAGACTCGGCGGATTGAGGATCGGGTCAAGGCAGCAGAAGAAGGTACGGGATATCAATTTGGAATCTATACCATTAAAGACAGTCTGCTGATTGGACAAGTAAGTATCAACAATGTCGTACTGGGCGTTGCCAATTATGCGGATATGGGTTACTTTATCCATCCAGATTATCAGGGTGGAGGACGAATGACAGCAGCGGTTAAACTGGCAGTAGCTTATGGCTTCCGTGCGCTGAAGTTAAATCGGGTTCAGGCTGCGGTATTGCCCTCCAACAAAGGTTCACAGCGCGTACTGGAGAAGAACGGATTCCAGTTTGAAGGTACTGCTCGCAAATACCTCAAGATCAACGGCAAATATCAGGATCATCAGATCTATGCTGTACTTGCTGAAGACTTGGACGAACTTGCGAATTAATTGATTTAGAATTCCACCACAAAGCTGTCTGTATTTCCAATTCAACAATATAAAAATTTAATGTACAAAACCGCACTACTCTAGTTATGTAGGAGAGAGTGCGGTTTTATTTGTATAGATCGCCAGCCACGATTCAACTTCAAAGATCAATTATTTTGCGGATATCCCCTTACGCTGTATAGCAAAAAAAACCGCCTGTATCCAAGCGGAAGGAGATTATCCTTCACTTGAATCACAGACGGTTTGAACTCAGCGAGATTAGTATCCGTATGAAGCGTTCATCAGTTCTTCGAACTCTTGCATAGTAATTACGTCATCGCCAGTAGGGATGTTGATTTTGAATGCTGCTTTTTCGTTAATCTTGGTGTACGTATTGGAACCGGTAAATGCCAATTTCACTTCGTCTTTTGTATCTTCTGGCTTGATCAGCACATCAGCGACCATCTTTTGATATACCGGGAAGTCGTTTTTGTCCAATGCGAAATCGATGTTGAATTGGTTAATTGTCAGAACATCTTTCAATTTGTCCAAGTCTTTAGCCATTTCAGCCTGATCTGCTTCAGTGATCTTCAGATCTTCTTTAGCTTTGTCGATATCAGCCTGATCCATTTGCAGCATTTCACGATATTCCTCTTTGGACAGAATATCCAATACTTTAGGCATAGCTTTTGTTACCAGTACAGTAACCGCTTCTTTAACATTGTCATTATTCACCGAGAATTGTACAACCTGCTTCGCATCTACACCTTCAGGAAGTTGTGCATCTTTGGTGTCTAGATTTTTGAAGAATTTAGCTTGATCGTACTCGCCCAGCACTGCGTCCATTACTTCGTTGCTCAGCTTTTGCGTTTTGGCTGCGTCCATAGCATCCGGGTTCCATTCCGTACCCTCTTGCTCAGCCAATTCCTTCAGATCCAACTCCAAGAACTTGTTAACAACATTCTCAGGAATCGGGAAGAATGGAATGTTCGGCACTTTCACATAGAGTTTCTCTGCCGTCATCACCATTGGAATGTTAAAGGTCATACCCATATCGCCTTTAAGCTCGATGCCAACAGTCATCTCGGTCTGCATTGGCTCACTTTGGTATACACCCGTTACATTCAATTGAGCATCCTTCAGCATGCTCATAAACTGAGTCATAGTAGGATCAGTTTGTGACGCATCCCCAGGTTTATAGCTCAATTCATTAATTGTAAAGTTGGAACTCATTTCATACGAAGTCAATTTGGAAGCATTGGCCGCAGCCGTCTTCAATGCCTCTTTTGGTTCCTGCTTACTGCTACATGCTGTCAATGCCATAGATACGGTCAACAGCAACGTAAGAAGAAGCGCCCCCATACGTTTAGTCATTTGTTTCTCTCCTCTCGTGATAACCCCAAAAAAAGTAATTCAATATCAATGATATACCATATCGTCAGATACCGAAACCTAATTTGGGAAAAATGTGATCTTTCCTCTTTAAAATGGCTACAAAGACCTATGTCAGCTTTGGGAATAAGCATGTCCTTGTCTTTATATATGTATGAATACGCAAAAGCCCCCTGTTAGGTAACAAGGGACTTTTACGTGAAATCTGTTTCTTCTATTAACCTTGGGGATTCAAATGATCCACATGATTTTGATTTTTTACTTTTTTGGAACCGGATAATGGTTCCTGCATGGAAGAGCGTTTGGATGAATGACGATGCTGTTCGGATGCTTGCGCTTCCGGTACGGGAATTGTCTTTGGTTTGCTCATATTATTGCCCCCTCATCATTGTTAGGAATGGGATGGGTCCCTATCTTCCGTTTTGTCATGATTCAGTGCATCCTGATGACGGCGATCATTGATATCTTGCTGAATTTGCTGGGCATGATGACTGTTTACGGCAGGCTGCTCCAGATCATCGACTACATTTTGCAGGTTTTTGTCTACTCCCGCTTTGGCTTTAGTCAATTGAGTTCACTCCTTCAGATTTCAGGCTATTATCTCGTCTGGGATCGTAACGACTGGGCGCATTCATGAATGTGCCGTGTATAATCGTGAGCCAGTTCCTGAATCGGTTCTGTACGCTCATCCGTCGTTCGTCCATCCCGTTCCACATCAATCAGCTGTACGCTGACTTCACGGGAATCGACATATGCACATTTGAAATCAAAAGAGTACATCTCGTGCCCTGCTGTAGCAATGTGTATCCGAATCGCCTGCTGATCGGCTTCATCGGCCATTACCTGAGCCTGGTCTCCAACATTCAGGACTTGAGGCAAACGTTCTTGCCAAGCCCCTACAAGCTCTGTCTGATCGATGTTTAACTCGCGGTTCATCTTACCACCTCCACTCCTATAAAGTGCGGCGATGAGGATGTTTTTATACATATTAACCTCATTCCAAATATAACGTTTTACTGTGCAACGTATACATCAGTCACCAACCTGTATACTCACTACGTTTAACAAACTCACCACGCAAAAAAGGACCCGAGCGAGATCGCTCGAGTCCTTGTTATAAGTGTAGTATGGCGGAGAGGGTGGGATTCGAACCCACGTGGAGTTGCCCCCTAACGGTTTTCAAGACCGCCCCGTTATGACCGCTTCGGTACCTCTCCAGGGAATTAACTTTTATAAACTTGCCACGAAAAGTATCATACCACATCTCGACATTATAATGCAACCTTTTTTATATTAAAAATGATGATCCTGTATCAGACAACTGCCTCCGTTATACAAAACACTCCAATCCGCCATTCAGAAATGACGGATTGAATTTGTATTCCTCTTGATGAGGATGGTTAACTAACTCTTAAGAGCGATGTGCAATCACACTAGTGCCGCCCATATAAGGACGCAATGCTTCAGGAATAACAACCGTACCATCTTCCTGTTGATAGTTCTCCAGGATAGCGGCTACCGTCCGTCCAACGGCCAATCCTGACCCGTTCAATGTATGAACAAATTCTGGTTTGGCTTTTGGCTCTCTGCGGAAACGGATATTGGCACGACGTGCCTGGAAGTCCTCACAGTTGGAGCACGAAGAAATCTCACGATAGGTATTGCTCTCAGGCAACCATACCTCAATATCATACGTTTTAGCTGAAGTGAAGCCCATATCTGCGGTACACAATGTTAGAACACGATACGGCAAGCCCAACAATTGAAGCACACGCTCCGCATTTTGAGTCATTTGCTCCAGCTCTTCATACGAAGTCTCTGGAGTAGAGAGCTTGAGCAGCTCTACTTTGTTAAACTGATGTTGACGAATCAATCCACGTGTATCCCGTCCAGCGGAACCGGCTTCAGAGCGGAAACAAGAACTGTATGCCACAAAGTGCTTAGGCAATTGATCTACATTCAGAATCTCTTCGCGATGGTAGTTCGTTACCGGAACTTCAGCAGTAGGGATCAGATAATATTCAGTATCTTTTAACTTGAACAGATCTTCTTCAAACTTAGGCAGTTGACCTGTTCCAAACAAGCTGTCCCGATTAACGATGTATGGAGGCAGAATCTCTTCATATCCATGTTGATCACTGTGCAGATCCATCATGAAGTTAATCAATGCACGTTCCAGACGCGCACCCAGACCTTTATAAAAGGTGAAACGGGAACCTGTTACTTTGGCAGCCGCCTCAAAATCAAGAATATCGAGATCCTGCGCAATCTCCCAGTGTGCTTTCGGTGCAAAAGTAAATGACTTCGGCTCTTCCCAACGACGAATCTCAACATTGTCGTCTTCAGAAGCTCCAGTAGGTACAGTTTCGTTTGGAATGTTCGGAATCGCCATTGTGAGATCATTGATCTTCACTTCCAGTTCCCGAACTTCTTCGTCCATAGCTTTGATTCGATCAGAGACTTCGCGCATCTCCACAATCAGATCATCAGCATTCTCACGATTCTTCTTCAGTCTAGCAACTTCCGCCGAGACTGTATTCCGACGACTCTTCAGCGTTTCACTCTCTTGAAGCAATTCCCGACGCTTGGCATCCATCTCGGTAAATCCAGCGATAAGATCCAGCGATTTGCCACGTTTAGTCAATGCTTCTTCTACACGTGCATACTCATTCCGCAATATTTTCACATCAAGCATGATATACCCCTCCTAAATAACCTCACAACGTGAAGCCTTGTGTTAAATCCATTCTCAAAACTCTACTGTATATACCTTACTATATACTTATCGGAACCTGTAACCCAAAAAACAACCTATATCCCCGGTGTCACCCTCCGCTGCGATTCCCGCTTTGAAGCAGATACAGGCAACATCAGGCATCCGTTCAGATGCAACCGCCATCCAGCGGCCTTACAAGGCTTCTGGGGAAGTGATCCGATGACCGGGAGATCATAGATTGTACATCATGCATTATTTAGAGTCTACCGTATGTTTGTAGGATCTGGCCATGTCTACAAAATAAGTATGCAGACGATAGTCATCCGTCAATTCCGGATGGTAGGAGCAAGCCAGCAAATGCCCTTGACGAGCAGTAACAATCTCATCCTTGTATGTGGAGAGAACTTCGACCTGGTCTCCGACACTCTCGATCAAGGGTGCCCGTATAAACACAGCTCTTACCGTTTCCTCAATGCCTTTGACTGGCAAATCCGTCTCAAAACTTTCTCTCTGCCGTCCAAATGCATTTCGTGATACAGTCATATCCATTAGCTCCAAATGAGCTTCTTCCTGCCCTGCAATGTGTTTAGCCATAACGATCAAGCCAGCACAGGTACCAAATACCGGTTTGCCCTCAGCAGCAAACGCGCGAATGGCATCCATAAACCCATACTTGCGCATCAGTTTACCGATCGTTGTGCTTTCCCCGCCAGGAAGGATAAGACCGTCCAAGTCCTCCAATTGCTGAACCTGTTTGATAGCTATACCTTCTGCTCCAGCACGTTCAATACTTCGAATATGCTCTGTTACAGCTCCTTGAAGTGCTAAAACGCCGATCTTCATACGCTCATTCCCCTTCTCTTACCAGCCACGATCTTGCATATGGTAAACGAACATTGTACTTTTTTACTTCATCATACGTGAATTCTAACTTGATATTTTACCGGAAAAATTGTAAATATACAATCCATCCGGTCGGAAATATAGACTAAAAGAGATTTTTGATTCCGTCAAAGAGATCCACGAAGAAATCTTTCACAGCACGGAAGAACAAACGGAACCATCCGCCTTTTTCAGCCTCTTCAGCTGTGATCAAGTTCACTGTTTTTTCCTGAGGTTCAATTCCTTCTGCTTTATACGTGTACGTTACTGTACCAACCTTTGTACCTGCCTTGATTGGTGCTACCAGCTTGTCAGCCTCAGTTACGTTAGCTTTGAAGGTCACATCCAGGTTCTGAGTACCTTTGGGAACAACGAAACTTACCGCATTATCTGTTACAACAGGAACCGTTGTTTCTTTCCCTTTTTTCAAAGGTACCGCTTCCCAGCCCGTCACTTTGGTCTTGCCTGCAACAGCCTGCTTCACTTCAAAGTTGTTAAATCCATAGTCCAATACCTTTTTAGTTTCTCTGAAACGTGCGGATTCCGAATCTGTGCCCATAACAACACTAATTAGACGCATACCGTTACGTTCTGCTGTACCTGTAAAGTTATTACCTGCGTTCGTGGTATGGCCTGTTTTCATTCCATCCAGACCTTCATAGGCATAGCTTTTGAAATTGGTTATATTTTTATTCGCTTCCAGCATCCAGTTGTAATTGATAATTGGGGCTTTATCATTGGGACGGAACTTATAGGATTGAATAGTTGTAAAATCTTTGTAGTCCGGGTGATCCATGATGATATATCTGCACAGAATCGCTGCATCCAGTGCGGACATTACTGTTTCTTTATCTTCCGCCGGGCGGAAGTCGGCAGGCATATCTGCTCGATCCAGACCGGAAGAGTTGATGAAGAACGTATCCTTCATGCCCATACGCTTCGCTTCATCATTCATCATTTTCACGAAAGCTTCTTCCGAACCGGCAACATGTTCAGCCAAAGCAACCGTAGCATCATTGGCAGAGCCAACAGCCATAGCAATATAGAGATCCTTAACTGTGTGCTGGTCACCTTCCGCGAGGAAAATTCGCGACCCGATACTTTGTGCAGCATTCTTTTTGACAGTTACAATATCGTCCCAGCCGAATTTACCTTGTTTGACCTGTTCTGCGACAATGTACTCTGTCATCATCTTGGTCATACTTGCAGGTGGCATCGCTTTATCCGCATCAACATTTAGTAGAATCTGTCCCGTTGAGGCTTCCATAAGCACCGCTGATCTAACTTCAAGCCCAAGTGAGTCTACCCCAGGGACTTGCACAGCTTTCTCCGTCTTCGTTGTTGTTGCCGCAGCAGTCAGAACCTGACCGGAGTTATCGGCAGCAGCCATGACCGGCATTACTGCAGACATGCAAAGCATGTTAATTAGCATTACCGAGGCTACGCTCTTTTTGAGCATTTGGCGTTTCTTTTTATTCATGTGTTTGGCTTTCAATGATGAATACTCCCTTCGATCCAAAGCATTATTAATTGCTTCAGTGCAGCTTATGCTGCGATTTTCTTGTTCCCTAACCTCGTGGTTGATGTATGAGATGTGTGCTATATGCGCTGTATCGAACGAGCAATATTATTGCTCCTAAAGTTCGTTATCGATTGTCACTTAGTCCGCATTTTGCAAATGCTTATGTAAAAGGACGTCCGCGCTTCTGTTTAACTGGCAGCCTTTTCTGGCACTGCATTTGCTTTTCAAAACCATATTCATAGATTCACGTCAAATAGCCGCCGCAACGCCTTAATCCACCCTTGGATCGTCACCGCTTGTTCTATTCTATCACAGGGGTATCTGCAAAAAAAGACAGACCCGGTGAAAATCACCGAGCCTGTCCTGGAAATGATTAACTCTCTTCCGATTACAACGAGTAGTTAGGTGCTTCTTTGGTAATCTGTACATCATGGGGATGACTTTCGCGCAGTCCCGCACCTGTAATTCGGATAAAGCCTGTATCGTTACGAAGTTGCTCCAAGTTACTTGTACCACAGTATCCCATACCCGAACGCAGACCACCAATCAGTTGGTGGATTGTATCAGACAGTGGTCCTTTGTAAGCGACACGACCTTCGATTCCTTCCGGAACCAGTTTCTTGTCATCATCTTGGAAGTAACGGTCTTTACTACCTTGTTTCATTGCAGCCATTGAACCCATACCGCGGTATACTTTGTAGCTACGTCCTTGGAAGATTTCAGTTTCCCCCGGGCTTTCCGCTGTGCCGGCAAACAAACTTCCCAACATCACCGCGTGTGCGCCTGCAGCCAGCGCCTTCGTAATCTCACCAGAATATTTAATTCCGCCATCCGCGATAATCGGAACTCCATATTCGCGTGCCACTGTTGCACAGTCGTAGACTGCAGTTACTTGAGGTACACCAATACCAGCGATTACACGTGTTGTACATATCGAACCTGGCCCAATACCCACTTTGACTACTGAGGCCCCTGCTTCGATCAGGTCACGAGTGGCTGCGCCAGTAGCAACGTTACCTGCAACGATGGTCAGGCTAGGGAAACGTTCACGAAGCTGACGTACAGCTTCAATGATATTGATGTGGTGTCCGTGAGCCGAGTCTACCGTAATCAGATCGACACCAGCTTGTACCAAAGCATCTGCACGTTCGAATGTATCTTTGGAGATACCAATCGCTGCACCAACCAACAAACGGCCTTGAGCATCTTTGGCTGCATGAGGGAATTGAATGGCTTTTTCAATATCTTTAATGGTGATAAGACCTTTCAATGTGTTCGTCTCATCAACTAATGGAAGTTTTTCAATCTTGTGCTTCTGAAGGATACCTTCAGCTTCTTGTAATGTGGTGCCAACAGGAGCGGTGACCAGATTCTCACGAGTCATGACTTCGCTAATTTTGATGCCGTAATCATGGATAAAACGCAAATCGCGGTTGGTCAAAATACCAACCAGCTTCTGATCTCCTTCAATAATAGGTACACCGGAGATCCGATATTTCGCCATTACTGCTTCCGCATCAGATACCAGATGATCTGCAGTCAGGGAGAATGGATTCGTAATAACACCACTCTCCGAACGTTTAACACGGTCTACTTCTTCTGCCTGTTGTTCAACCGACATATTTTTATGGATAATACCGATACCGCCTTCACGTGCAATGGCAATAGCCAATGTCGCTTCAGTTACCGTATCCATGCCCGCACTGATCAAAGGAATATTTAGCTTTACAGTATCGCTCAAACGAATAGATACATCTACTTCTTTAGGCAGTGTCTCGGATTTCCGTGGCACTAGCAATACATCATCAAAGGTGAGGCCTTCCTTACCAAATTTATCTTCCCACACGCAAGTGTTCCTCCTTATGTTTGCTCAGCTTTACGGTCCAAAACCCGAAGATTCCAGGCTGTATTTTACGCCGAAAATACGTTTTCTGAAAAATTTATTATTGCCATCTTAGCAAAGCGATATTTAGACTGTCAAGGAAAAGTACTTGGTTATATCAGGTGTATTGCCTGATGAACACAACTGTTTTTCCAGAGCGGACAAGTCTAGTTATTACGCAAAAAAACGTCAATTCGTATCGAATAACGTTACTTTTATACATACTATTGTGCTGATAAATTACCAAATTCAATCTGTATTTTAATCCCACACTGCATAATATAACTATATAATAAAAACCACCACCGAATAACATCGGCAGTGGTTCTTTGCTTGGCGGCGTCCTACTCTCCCAGGACCCTGCGGTCCAAGTACCATCGGCGCTAGAGGGCTTAACGGTCGTGTTCGGGATGGGTACGTGTGGAACCCCTCCGCCATCGCCACCAAACGCATAGCTTAGCTTACATTCAGAGATCGTTCTCTGAAAACTAGATTCGAAACGAAACACGCGAATTACAACTTGCTATTGGATAAGCCCTCGACCGATTAGTACTGGTCAGCTCCATGCATTGCTGCACTTCCACCCCCAGCCTATCTACCTCGTCGTCTTCAAGGGGTCTTACATACTGGGAAATCTCATCTTGAGGGGGGCTTCACGCTTAGATGCTTTCAGCGTTTATCCCGTCCGTACATAGCTACCCAGCG